>DXCW01000177.1 GCA_019115805.1 Candidatus Sphingobacterium stercorigallinarum | reverse complement strand
ATCCGATAAATGGGACTGAATGTGAGGTGATCTTTATAATTCAGGTTGATCGTATTGCTGATTTGCCCGTACATCGAGTTGCCAATCGCGTCGTCGCCGTTGACCCGGCTAAATTGCTGATCGATGTAGGCGTAACCCATCAAGTCGTAGGACAGTTTCCAGTCGTTTTGTTGGATAAAGTTTTTAGATCCATTCAGTTGAACAGACCACCGTTCGGCCGGATCGGTCTGAAAGGCCCGTTGCGTGGTGAAGCTACTTTCGGTGTCATAGGTCCGCGCGGTCCCGATCGTATTGCTGAGCTGCGTGTAATTTATGGAAACCGAAAAATTGATTTTGGGTTTACTAAAATGTTTTTGATACCGTATTCGGTAAGCGTCCTGGATCGTGTTGTCGAAATAGGGACTGGCCAGGGTGTGATAGGTGGGTTGTAGATCGGAGTCGACGACGACAACCTGATAAATATAGGGCGTGCTTATGTTTCGATTGTAACTGATATTCATCCCCTGATAGCTCAGCGAAAAACTAGGTAGCCAATACTGATTCCAGTCGGTTTTGTTTTCCCGTTTGCCATAATAATCAAAATGATTCTTTAGGTTAAGCCAGGTCAAACCAACCGATATCGGGAGATCCTTTATCAGCTTGATGTTCCACCGGCTTCCGACTTCGTGTTTCAGCGATCGTAAGCTGCGGTCGTTTGCGATATCGTTTCGATTGGTGAAATAATCGGAGTTAATCCGATTATTGATGTCTTGCGTTTCGCCATTCTGTTCTAAATTTAGCGTAGTAAAAACATCGAAATTTACGTTTTCTCCCAACGGGATTTGGAGGTTCATGCGGTTCTGTAGTCCGAAGCCCTTGCCCTGAGTGCTCATCATCTCTTGCTGGTGAATCACACTGTCATTGAAAAGATAATAACGACTTCGTGTCAAGGAGTGTGTTTCACCGTTCGAGCTGTTGCTGCTATACGAGTGGTTGAGAGAAAGTAGCCATTTGTTGGGGAATTTTTTTTCTGCGATAACGCGATGAGTATAAGAGGAGCGGCGGTTGTTCCGGTTCCCATCATATCCCCCCTCAGATACCGGTTGATCTGGCCCTCGCCAACTTTGCATTTCGCTTTCACTTTTACCGGTATTTCTAGGAGCGCTCAGCGTAGCATCGTAGGAGATGTGGGCAGTGGTGTCCATATGATACCGGGCAAAACCGCGGAGTTTATGCTCGAAATTATTCGTTTGAGAGTTACTCTTCGATTGGCTTTGTTCCTGAACATCATCGTAAAACGAATAGGCATCAATTTCGTTATCGGTATACCAATTTACCTGATTGTAGTTATACATCAAATTGGTTTTAAGTTTTTTTTCGACGTCGTAATTGATATTGAGCCCTCCCGAGAGTCGGTTCATCAGTCCGTCGGTTCCATACATCGTATAATTCATATTTTCGCCTCGATTGTAGCCCCCATATTGGGACAGTTCGGAGTAGTCGAAACCCTGGCGGTTGATGTTGTTTCCAAAGCCAATAAAGCTAATTTGCAGGGTGTCCCGAAAGGTGTTCAATAATACCCCCGATTCGTACCGGTCCCGATTTGCCGCTCCTGCGTATACCTTTCCGAAATCAGCCTTTAGGAATTCTCGTTTCATTTTTAGATTCAGGACAATGGGCAGGTCGGAATCATCTAGAATTTCTCGTTTGGTCTCTCCTTTGTCCTTGATTACCTGGACGATATCGATGAGCGAAGCATCCAAATTCCGGGTTGCGATTGTCAAATCTTGCGCGAAAAAATCTCTATTGTTCACCCGGATCCCTTGGACCTGCTTGCCTTGATAGAAGATACTTCCATCTACGTTGACCTGTAGGCCGGGCAGGAGTCGGAGCAATTCCTCTACGCTTGCGTTTGGCCGAGTTTTAAAATAATCAGCTTTATATTCTAATGTATCTCCATTCAACCGGATAGGGGCCACAGCTTCCACCACTACTTCGTCAATCACTTGTCCGCTCAAGGAAATGCTATCGAGTCGGAGCGTTTGATCGTCTTGTAAGCGGATTTCTTTTTTAAATACTGCACTGTTGACATGCGAAATGAACAGCAAGAGATCTTTTTCGGTCGGTAAACGTACCAGGTCAAATTTCCCCTGTCCATCGGTGAGCCCATAACTGACTACCAAAGAGTCGTGTCTGGTAACCAGTGACACGGTTGCACGGGTTAAAGGCTGCTGCTCTGCATCGTATACGCTGCCCTGAATCCGAGCGTTGTTCTGGCCATACAAAGGAACCATGATCACGAGCGCAATGATGGCTGAAAGAAAATGCTTCAAGTCGGTGAAATTGGTTATTCAGAAGCAATATACATAAAATTTAGAAACTCGCTGAAAAAAGGAATACGGATTGATCGCCACGAACCGTAGCGGCTAACCCCAGAAGGAGTTAGCCGGTCAGGCGTTAAAAAGGTTGATTGGGCGTGTCGGGAAAATCACTGGATTTGTTGCGATCAGTGGGGTTTTTCCCGCGATTCGACTCGATCGATTCATCGGTCTTCTTCAATTTGCGAATGATATCTTTGAAATGCTCACCAGCAGCTTCCCGTCCTCCTAAACCGTAGGCTAGGGCGATCACTACCGCTACAGAACCGAGTGTTAAGCCGAAGGCCAATTCGACGATTTCGTTTGCAATTCCCATTGCGCGTAGGGAGATACCTAAAAATAAACCTAAAGTAGCGTAACGTACGACCGAGGCAATAAAGCGATTTTTATCGGAGCGTAGCATGCCGGTATAGAGAAGGCGGGAAATAAAATTCCCGATGAGCAGGATCACTACACCAAAAGCAATCGCGCCGGTGACGTGTAGGATGTCCAGCAAGATGCCGCTCAGCTGGTAAAGTCCTAGTATATCCGAGGCGGTAATCAATCCGAAGAAGATTAAAAAGAAATACAAGATGTTGCCGATCACTTTTGAAAAGGATTGACCGGCACCGAGGATATGTTGAATGTGAATTTTCTCTGCGATACGGTCCAAGCCCAGATTACCGAATAGCTCAACTAAGAAGTTAATAAGGTACCGTCCGCCCCAAACGAACACGGTTAATACTACTGCGGCCAATATAATCTGGCCGATCATGCCCACGAAGTCAGCTAATAATGCATTGAGTGGCTGAGATACGGCGTGAAGCTGTAGCGTATTAATTGCCTGGATTAAAATAGGGATAAATACGATGAGAAAAACAACGGTTCGTACGACCTTAACGACCTGTTCCCCCTGTTGGATACCTACCTTATTGGCCCATGAATTTATCATTTGCGCTGCAAAACTGACGAGGTTCGAGATGAATTTAGCAAGTAAGTACCCGATAAATCCGATAATAATCGCTGCAATAATATGCGGAATAAAAGCGAGGAATATAGCGACCATTTCTTGTAATGGCGTAAGCACCGAACTCACACCTAACGTTTCCAATACGATCAGAAAAACAATGATCATCAGTAGGTAGTAGACGATGTTCCCTACGAATTGGTTGGTGTCTTTACCACCGGCAGCATTGGAGAACAGTTTTTCGTCCCATGAGGTCCGGTGCATGAGTTTGACGACTAACGCGCGGATGCCGCGGGCTATTAACCAGCCAATTAGCAAAATCAATAATGCACC
Source organism: Candidatus Sphingobacterium stercorigallinarum (assembly GCA_019115805.1). Lineage (GTDB taxonomy): Bacteria > Bacteroidota > Bacteroidia > Sphingobacteriales > Sphingobacteriaceae > Sphingobacterium > Sphingobacterium stercorigallinarum. The sequence goes on along the minus strand of DXCW01000177.1, from coordinate 6,706 downwards.
GATAATATTGGGAAGAGCAAAGCCGATCCGGTCTGAAAAGTTCTGAAATAATGATGTGGAATTCATAATCCTTGACTGTTTATTGGTAAGAAAAATAAGCATGCGAGCATGAGCTACATGCAGGTTAGTGAAATCAAAGTTATTAAAAAGCTTAGGCAATGCCAAACCATCACCGTGATGATGGAGCAGAAAATGCGGCATCGTTCGAATCCGATAGGTATGACGGAAAGGCCTGAAAGCGTTGGCCTGTTCGGGGTATGTATGGATTAAATTTCTAGAAAATAGGCTGATTTATATTTGAATTTACGTATTATTGTATAACGATCGAAATCAGCATTTAACCAGTGTTCGATCGTATAATGAACCTATCCATCCATTTGTTATGCATGTCAATCAGTCTCCCAAGGAAAAGGAAACGCTGACGAAGCGAAAATCGCTTCTGGGAATCCGCCTGTTTTTTATCTATTTAATATTTTACGCCGGATTCGTGGCAATCGGAGTCTTCGAATATGAGTTGTTGGCTATACCCGTTGTCGGGGGGATTAATCTCGCGTTAGCGTATGGGATAGCCTTGATTGCCTTTGCGGTGATTTTAGGTGTAGTCTACAATTTCTATTGTACAAAGTTTGAAGATGAGGTGACTCGGGAAGAAGAGGAGGGGCGGGCATGATTTACGAAATTTCCTATACGGCATTAATCTTTTTCTTTGTTTTTGTGGGATTGGTCTTGGGTTTATCCTTTTATTTTGGACGTAAAACCAGTTCCTCATCCTCCTACTATGCAGCAGGTGGCCAAATTCATTGGGCGGTCAATGGGATCGCTTTTGCGGGAGATTACTTATCGGCAGCTTCGTTTTTAGGGATCTGTGGGATGATTGCGGTTTCTGGTTTTGATGGTTTTCTGTATGCAATAGGATTTTTAGCCGGTTGGATTGTGGCGCTTTTTCTAATTGCGGAGCCGTTTAAACGGCTTGGTAAATTCACCTTTACCGACGCCTTGAATGCGCGATTTAACTCACCAGCCATCACCCTGACGGCTTCTGTAAGCACATTAATCATTTCCATTTTTTATTTGATTCCTCAAATGGTTGGCGCTGGGGACCTCGTGATGCCGCTTTTGGGCTTGCCGCATTGGGTGGGGGTGCTATTGGTTGGTGCTATCGTGATTGTGATTGTCGCGAGTGCAGGAATGGCGTCGACCACCTATGTCCAATTCTTGAAAGGCGGTTTACTCATCATACTGTCACTGGTACTCACTTTTTTTATTTTAAAAAATGGGTTGACTTTGAACCCCGAATTCAAAGGCAGTTCGACACAACCCCTAATGGAAATTTCGCCGGTTGTTGAAAACGGTGAAATTGTAGATGTTCCGACTTGGCAGTTTATCGGAGAAAAACAGGCGGGAGGAAAAACTTTTGTAAAGCTTGAACAAAATGGAATCCATCGTTGGTTCGACCAACGCATGACGGCCGATGGTCCTCTGCTCGTGGAAGCGCTATCGATAACCGATCCGGGTGGCGGAGGTCAGCTCTTATATAACGGAGAACCCAAAGAGAATCGAAAATTTTACCAAGTGGGCGCGATGAGTAAAATATACGTCGATGGCCAGCAAGTCGAGCAGACCGGACCGCTAGGACCGTTTGAATTTTTGGCCACTCTTCAAAAGAGCGAGATCATTCGTTTTCTGCAAGCGTCTTTTGAGGACGATGGAGAGCAGGTGACCGTGTATTATTCAGAACCGACTTTGGGCGAGGTGTTTATGTTGCCTGGTTTAAAGTATAAAATCGGTAAGGATGCGAATGTTTGGAGTAAATTGGATTTTATCTCCTTAATGCTCGCTTTGTTTCTAGGAACAGCGGCATTACCGCATATTTTGATTCGCTACTATACGGTAAAAACGCCACGAGATGCTAGAAAATCGACTATATTAGCGATCGCGGCTATAGGCGGTTTTTATATGTTGACATTATACATGGGCTTGGGCTCAGCGGTCAACGGGGTATTGGATGTGGAATCCAGTAATATGTCAGCGCCGTTGCTGGCGCGGGCCTTCGGTGCCGCCTTATTTTCCATTATTTCAGCGGTTGCTTTTGCCACCGTTTTGGGTACCGTGTCGGGGCTTATAGTCGCGTCCTCAGGGGCGATTGCGCATGATTTTATTGACGTGTATCTGAAGCGAAATTTGACCGATGAGATGAAAGTTAAATTTGGGAAAATTGCGGCTTTTGCGGTAGGTGTATTTGCTATTTTATTGGGGATGGCGTTCAAAGGTGTGAACGTATCCTTTCTGGTCGGCTGGGCTTTTGCCATTGCCGCGTCGGCAAATTTACCGGCCATTTTGTTTCTGTTGTTTTGGCCGCGAACCTCACACACCGGAATTGCCGCATCCATTGTAGTCGGGATTGCCAGTTCACTAGCGATAATATTGACATCGCCAACGATGTGGGGCATCTATGGACTCAAACCGGCTGAGGCCATTCATCAGTTGGAAAACCCGGCGTTGATATCGTTTCCCTTGGCGGTCATAGCTGTTTACGTATTTTCGGTATGCTATCCTAAGAAAGCGAGGAGCGGATTGTAGTTGTCTGAAGCGCGCGTGGAATGCTCATTTTAGGCGCATACGCATGGACTTACTGAACGGACGGAACCCTTCTCTGCGGTACATGCTTATGGCGGGCTGGTTATTGCTTAACACATTCAGCTCCATAAAGTCTGCTCCATGTTCGATGGCCCATTGTTTAATTTCATTGATCAATTGTGTGCCGATTCCCTGACCGCGTTTCTCTGGACTAACGATGATGTCCATGACATACACCGAACGCTGCGGCAGAAAGCAGTTGTAGGGCGGTGTAGTTTGAAGTTGGGCGACGATCAAGCCGTCAATGCGTTCTTCTTCTTGATACACCAAACCGATAAAGTTGTCTTCTTGAGCAATCACGTCTTGCAAGAAAATCGGATCTTGGTCGGTTGTGGTCATATACTGAGGTTCCAGCTCTTGCATATGCGCAAAAAGAATGCGATAAAGCTCATTGATTCGATCGATGTCATCTAGGCCTACTTCACGTATCATAATGGCGAATATTTGCGTTATTAAGCAGCCAATATACAGTTAAATTGTGGTATTTCAATCGGGTCTACGAAGTGCTTGGTCCTCAGAGGCATTGTTTTTGTGCGATGAGAAGTGGTGCTGGTACCGTTGTAGAAGCAGTTACAGTTATGGATGATCAAAAGCAAAGACATTATAGTGCTTATTTGCCCGTCGCTTGGGAATTTAGAGAGGTTATTCAAGAAGCGATCGAGATGAAGAAGGGTGGGAAGATTTTCTTTTTTAACGAAGCGGGTGTTCTGGACGAAGTCCAGGGGATCAGTGTGGCTATCGATGAGGATAAAACAGCTGGGGAATTTTTGGTCACGGATCAGGACGCCCGAATACGAATCGACCGCATTGTCACCTTATATGGTAAGGTGGGCGCGGCTTACGAGGAATACAACGCCTATGCTGATGCGTGTATGGATTGCTCCGGAGGGGAGCCGCAAAATGAGCCGTAAAGCGAGACGAACTGTAACTGCTGCTAATCTCTGGAAAGATAATCTCGATCGGAATCGGATAAGGAAGAACGATCCGTATCGGTGGAGAACGTGTCGTTTTCCGTCTGCATAGGATTACCCGAAACCGTATATTCTTTAGGATGCCGGTTTTTTCGCCTAAAAATAACCGCCCCGGTCATGAGGCCTAGCAAAAAGAAAATCCCCAGAATAATGAGTTTTGACGTACGGATTTCGCCGAACAACCAAAAAGTAGCTTCCTCTTTATTGTTAAATAGCACGATGGCCAGTAGGGCTAATAATATCGATATGATGATGGTCTTGGGTTTCATGTATTGTCTTTGTAACAAATGTATGTATTTCATGTATTTAAAGCAACGAACATGAATTGATTTCGATTGGTTTTTCAGATTTATTTGGAGATGTTCTTTTTAATTTTGTTAAATTGCAGCATCTCAAGGGGAAAGGTATTCCCTTGGGTAGTAAGGAAAAATGCGAGGTGACCGGGCAGCGTTAGTTTGCCTGATCTTTCGTCAGATAAAACGTTCTTATCGTTAAAATAATAAAGAATAATGAACGTTATGATGATACCGAATTAGATAAACAATTTGATATTGATCAGTGATTTTATAGGAAACACGCCCCTGAGGAGAGAGGGGACGTTGTCGAGTAGGTACGGAACAAATATCTATATTAAAGAAGAGTATTTCAACCGGGGAAGATCTTCCAAAGACAGGGCCGCCTGGTTTATGGTGGAAGACGCCATTAAGACGAGAAAGATTTCTCAAGGGGGCACGTTTGTTGAGGCAAGTAGTGGCAATACCGGTATTAGTATTGCTTGGATAGCGAAAGAGTTGGGGTATAAGGCGAAAATTTTTGTGTCAGCATCTTGTTCTCAAGAAAAGATCGATTTATTAGAGTCCTTGGGAGCAGAAATCGAAAGGTGCGAAAACGGCAATGGATTACACGTTTTCAATTCCACGCAATATCGCGCGCAGGCGTTCGCCGCTAATCACGATAATGCGTATTTTACCAACCAGTATTACAATTCGAATAACATTAGAGCACATTACCGAACCACAGGTCCAGAACTTTGGCAGCAAACCGAGGGATTGGTTACTCATGTGCTAATCGGAGTAGGGACAGGAGGTACGATTTCGGGGGTTGGAAGGTATCTTAAAGAACAAAATTCGCAGGTTAAGATATGGGGGATTGAGCCCAATCGCTCGGTATACACCCACTACATGAATAATCAACCGATTCCTGAAGAAGTGAAATTTGATCCGATTGAGGGAATTGGTCGGACGTTTATCCCTGGGGCCTTCGATAGAAACGCTGTGGATCGTATGTTCCAAGTGGGTAACCTTCCAGCGGAAGATAGCGCGAGAGTATTTGCACAAGAAACCGGGCAACTGATGGGCTTTTCTAGTGCCGCGGTTGTTGCTGCTGTTGATGTACATTTACAAGAGATGGCGTTCAGACCCGATGACCATGTCGTTTTATTTTTCCCCGATCACGGAGATCGATATATTAATAAATTGTACCAGGATATTCATCAAGTAGATTCGTTACATGATAGACAGAATGAGTCCGTATAATGACATAGCTATTCCCATCGCTTGGCCTGATCAAACGGCGCGTGGCGATGAGAAGTGGATGGCGCTTTTAAAAAAGATGGGGATTGTGAAGAACCTGAATTTTAAAGTGGGGCATGCGGCTATCGTTTTAATTCGGCGGGCCGACGGCTCTTGTCACTATTTTGATTTCGGACGGTATATCACTCCACGTGGATACGGGCGCGCCCGTTCTGCGCGTTTCGATCCGCGGCTCCGGTTAGAGACGGTCGCCCGATTTGACCAAATGGCTGCGCTACAAAATCTAGAGGAATTACTCGAGGAGTTGACCAACAAAAGTGAAGCGACTCACGGGGCGGGACGTTTATTATGTGCTGTGGCCTCGCAGATATCCTTCGTTCATGCAGCTCGTTATGCGGAGCAAGTCGTCGATCGGGGGCCAATTCTGTATGGAGCGATCGCACCGGATAACAATAGCTGTTCGCGTTATGTGGCCCAGATTCTCGTTCACGGAATGAAGAAAAGGGACCGGCGCATTCGAAAGATTTATTATCCAGAGAGCATAAAGGCAAGTCCGACCAGTAATGTCATCAATGCCATTGCGAATCGCGAGGTATTCTGTTATCATAAGAATTCGCTTGAGAAATGGAGTATGAGCCGTTGGGGCTCATTGAAATTCCAACTGGGCTTGCTAAAGCCAAATTTCTTTCGCCAAGACAGTGCGAGTTTACCGGACGACGGAATTTTGGGATTCATGAACGAACCGGTTCGCCCGATTGCCCTTCCTGATGATGCCCACTGGCTTGGAGGATTAGGTGAAGGCTGCTGGTTTCATTTTAATCAAGACGAGCAAGGTTACTGCATCACCAGATATAATCATCTAGGAACCGTAGATTATCAAGTATATGGAGCTCACGAACAAAGATTTAACCCAGATTTAGGGCGACCGCATTTCAGCTACGATGTACATTATGAGCGGCATACGCTGTTATTTGGTACAAGGATGGTCACTTTTAAGACCCAGAACGATGGACCGATTCAATTTAGACAATCAATTTAGGAACAAAAAATAATACAATAAAAATGGAACTAAAAATTTTAAAAGCAAAAATACATACCGTTAAGGTAACCGAAGCAAATGTGAAGTATAACGGTTCAATCACAATTGATGCCGATCTTTTGGATGCCGCAGGAATCGTCAAGTACGAGCAGGTTTATATCAATAACGCGGTCAACGGAAGTCGTATTATGACATACGTGTTGCCAGGAAAGCGAGGTAGCGGTGAGGTGTGCATGAACGGAGGCGCGGCGCTACATGCTAAGGTAGGGGATACGGTGCACATTTTATCATTTATCAATATGACCCCAGAAGAGGCGGAAAGCTATCAGCCTACACTCGTATTTACCGAAGGTAATAATGAAATCAAGTCGGTGGAAAAATACGATTATTAATTCATCCGTATTTTCCTATAAAGAAGCAGTTATCGGTCACTCGATAGCTGCTTTTTTTATGCTCACGCTTCATCGAATAGGCCGTATGGTTTGACGGAAAGGATACGGTGCAGATGTTTTAATGGATGGAGTACT
>DXCW01000176.1 GCA_019115805.1 Candidatus Sphingobacterium stercorigallinarum | reverse complement strand
TGATAGCCACGATAAATCTTTCATTTATTTTACTGCACTATAGTTGAAAACTGTTCTAAAATTATCCATGAGCTGCGCTTGCAGCCGATCCATAGGGATTTTTCTAGTGCGGCAAAAGTACGCATAAATTTCAAAAATCTCAGTCTTCTGTTGGTCTGTTTCTAGCAATACGCGATGCAAGGGGATTTCTTTAATCAGGTCATCTAAACGACCGGATAGTACAGCTGTTCCTAAAGACAGATAATAGCCTTTTCGCAGTAAGGATTGGCCAAGATTGGGGTGTTTGTTAAAACCATGGAATAGCACAGGTACGGCTGGAGTACGCTCGTGTAGCAGCGCTATCACTTCATCGAAAGCACGCACACAATGCACGATCAATGGCTTGTTTAAGTCTTTGGCGAGATCAATTTGTTGTGCAAACGCCAGGGCCTGAAGTTCCCAATTCGTTTCCGTTTTTTTATCCAGACCACATTCTCCGATCGCTAGCACATGTGGCGATCTTGCGATTTGAGCTAACTGCGCCATTTGATCGGTGAGATCTTCTTCTATGTACCAAGGATGGATGCCGGCACTACACGGGCGCGCCGTCATGAGGTCATCCTTGGATAGGATGATATTGATCAGCTCGAAGACCTCGTCGGTATGTTGCTGGATGTGGTGGGTATGCGCGTTGATGTACACCATTCGGTTGAATAAATATGGCGAATCTACGCAAAAGAAATCAGCTAATTCGGTCGGCGTGCGAAAATTCTAGCACGATGATTCCTGAGGTCGTGTCAATTTTGAACCGCTTCCTACTGAGATCAATGTCAAAGTTTTTGTCGATTTCTGGCACCACTGGTGAGATTTCTAGAATAACCGGAAGACCGGCATGCTGGATTTCCGATCTGGAATAGAAAGTGACATGATCAAACCGAATTTGGCACCCTTTTCCTTCACTTGTTTGGTCATCCTCAAGCAGTAAGGTGACGATCATCGTTTGCGTCTTTGCGTCTTCTTCCGTTTTTATTATTTCAGCCCCTAGGAGGGCCTGGGTATCAATAGCCATAGTTACCAAGATTTTAGTCCAAGAGCTTATTTACCTTAATAACAGCAAGCGCTATATTTCGTTTTAATTTAGTACTAATTATTACTAAACGGCCAAGTTTTCAAACCAAGCGCTGTCCAAGAGGAATGAGGTGTTGGGTCGGGTGATAAAACTCGTGCACGTGGTTTCGTTGTTTTGACGAACGGATGCCACGCCGAAGACCTTTGCTGGCTAGGGGACGTAGTGTGTGCTTTTTTGTTGAACATAATTCCTCCTTTTTATATGGTTTATAAAGGTTATCCGCGTCATGCCAGGAGTGATCAGTCATCACGCTTGTCTCAATGTACTAAAAACAGTGGAATTTGGCAACAGGAAAAATATAGCTCGACCGGTTTCCAATTCGCTGGGGAATCTCTATCTTCGTTTAAAATAATGACGAATTTATTGCCCATTGCACATCACGACGCCTATGCGCATCCCTTGCCCCCACGACATCGCTTTCCGATGGTCAAGTACGAATTGATTGCCGAGCAGTTGGTATACGAGGGGATCGTCAAACCCGATAATTTCTTTCAACCGGATTTGGCGACGCGAGAGACGATCGGGTTGGCGCATGATATGGATTACGTAGATGCCTTATTGGAGCTGCGCCTTCCGCCGCAAATGGTTCGCAGAATCGGCTTTCCGATGACGCGAAGTTTAGTGGAGCGCGAGCAGCTTCTGGTGGACGGAACGCTTCAAGCGGCTGTAAAGGCGTTAATAACAGGTGTCGCTTTTAATACGGCTGGTGGCACTCATCATGCTGGGAGAAATTTTGGAGAAGGGTTTTGTTTGTTTAACGATCAAGCCGTCGCTGCAGCTTACCTGAATCAGCGCGGACTTGCCAAGAAGATTTTGATTATTGATTTAGATGTCCACCAAGGGAACGGAACCGCCCATATTTTTGAAGGACACCCGGAAATCAGGACCTTCTCGATTCACGCTGAACGAAATTTTCCCTTCAAAAAAGAGAAGTCACATGTGGATATAGCATTGCCGGATGGTATTGACGATATGCAGTATCTGGAAACGCTAACCCAGCACTTGCCTTCACTTTTCGAGGAGATTCGACCGGATTTTGCATTCTATCAATCGGGTGTTGATGTCCTAAACACCGATAGATTAGGTAAATTCTGCTTAACCGGACAAGGATGCCGCCGTCGTGATGAATTGGTTTTTCAAACCTGTAAAGAATATGGAGTGCCCGTACAAGTGAGCATGGGTGGGGGGTACTCGATCCATGTAAAAGATATTGTGAACGCCCATGTGGCGACCTACCGTAGTGCCATCGATATATTTGAATTTTAATAGTATGTTTTTCTACCAAGACGCCCAATTTCAGCACGTGATTATTCACCACGTGGGAAATAAAATGCAAGATGAGTATTTTACACTTTCAGAAAAAGAAATAGACTTTCAGACCGACGAGACCTTGGCCGCTTTGCTGACACACTACTTCTTAAAACCCTTTTCGAAGACCAATGAAGTGTATCGTTTTTACCATCCAAACGACACACTTGATTTGAACGAGGTCTACTATTTCAGTAAGCAGTATTTTGACGGTAAACGATCCTTTATAGAGCTGTCGAAATCGGTGTCCAAATATTTATTTGAAGTGACCGAGCATCCGAAAATTAAATCTGGAGAAGTATACGTTGTCGCGTTAAATGGCGTCCAGCTAGAGGGAGAGGAACATCGAGCGATTGGGATTTTTAAATCCGAACACAAGGAATCTTACCTGAAGATTCGATCCGAGCAAGAGGGGCTCGATTTGGATTTTGAGACCGAAGGGATCAACATCAATAAGCTGGATAAGGGCGTGATTATCGTGGAGACGGAGTCCGACGAGGGGTTTAAGGTGCTGTGCGTGGATCAGACGAATGGCAGTGAAGCGGTGTATTGGAAAGACGATTTTCTCAAGCTTCGCTTCCGTAATGACAATTACCAGCAAACCGGTAACCTGATGAAAGTGTACAAGAATTTCGTGAACGACAAAATTGACGAGGTCTTTGATCTGGATAAGGCAGATAAAATCGATCTGATGAACCGATCGATGGATTATTTTAAGAATAAGGAAACCTTTGTGGAGGATGATTTTCATAACGAAGTCATCGGTAACGCGGACGCGATTTCGCTCTTTAAAGACTATAAGCAGGGCTTTTCAGAAGAGTTTGATGCGCCGTTTCAAGCGAATTTTGACATCGCTGCACCAGCCGTAAAAAAGATGGCGGGCAGTTACAAGTCCGTACTAAAGCTGGATAAAAACTTTCACATATATGTGCACGGAAAGAGAGAGCTTATTGAAAAGGGCTACGATGAAGAAAAGGGCATGAATTATTACAAAGTTTATTTTGATCAGGAGCAATAACGGTGGGCCGAAAGCAAAGGAAAATTACCGCCCTTCTGTTGGGCTTGGCTTGTTTCG
>DXCW01000175.1 GCA_019115805.1 Candidatus Sphingobacterium stercorigallinarum | reverse complement strand
GATTCGTTCGATCCCTCAAAAGAAGATTGTAATCTGTGGGATCCTTGGTTGAGAAAATCATTTGAATTGGATCGGGTAGGAGAAAAAGCGCATTTATACGTGGCCTCGATCGGTTACCATGAGTTATATGTCAATGGTCAACGAGTCGGCGAAGAAGTGCTAGCTCCGGTGGTGAGCGACCACACTAAGCGTGCTCGATATGTCATGTACGACGTGGCGCGCTACTTAAAAAAGGGAAAGAATGTGATTGGATTGTGGTTAGGGACCTCTTGGTCGATCTTCCCGGCGTACGATCTAGGAGGCAGCCGTCCTTTACTGCCGATGGTCGCCGCTCAACTGGCGATCTACCCCGGTTTAACGCTTAATGAAGATCCGATTTTAACGTTGCAAACCGATGAGACTTGGAGGTATAAAGACTCTCCTAATAAACTGCTGGGTTCGTGGGATTTTTGGAAGATGGGTGGAGAGCTCTGGGATGACCGCAAAGCGGACCCGCAATGGAATGCTGTTGACTATGATGATTCTCAGTGGTCGAATGTAGCGGTGTATGCATTGGATTTGGAGATTTCGGCGAGCAATAGTGTGGGGAATAAAAAAAGGAAACGGCTAGTGCCAAAGTCAATTAAACAATTATCGGATGGCAGTTATAAGGTGGATTTGGGAGAAAACTTTGCCGGATGGACGCGAGTAAAAGTACGAGGTGAAGAGGGAGATACCGTACGGTTCTTGTATTCGGAGCGCCCCGAGGAGGACATGACGTTTAACTTACACAGTGCATTCGTTATCGGTCCATCAGGAGAAGGGGAGTTTCGCAATCGGTTTAATTACAGCTCCGGTCGCTGGATTACCATTAAAGGATTAAAAGACCGGCCCAAGATTTCCGATATTGAAGGTTGGATGATTCGAACCGATTTCCGCGAAGCCAGTGAATTTGACAGCTCAGACTCGCTCCAGAACTGGCTGTATGATCGTATCAAGTGGACATTCGAGAACCTATCTATCGGTGGTTTTATCGTCGATTGTCCACAGCGAGAGCGCATGGGCTACGGCGGTGATGCGCATGCGACGAGTGAGACAGGCATGATGAATTATCAGCTCGGAGCCTTTTACACCAAATGGATGGAGGATTGGCGGGATGTGCAAGGGACCGAGCCCATGGTGGGAAATATGCGCGACACGAGTCACGCGCGCACGGCAGTGACAAGTGGGCGGGTCTTTGGCAACGGCACTCTCCCCCATACTGCGCCTACGTATTGGGGAGGTGGTGGCCCCGCCTGGGGTGGTATCGTGGTCAGCTTGCCTTATTTCTTGTACGAGCATTATGGGGATACGCGGGTGCTGAGCGAAAATTATGAGCTGATCAAAAGATGGTTGATGTTTTTAGACACTCATGTGGAAAATGATTTATTAATGCGCTTCGGCGGTCAGTGGGATTTTTTGGGAGACTGGTTATGGCCAGGCGCCACAGAAGAAGGCATGAATAATGATAAGCCTGAGACCTGGGCATTTAACAATTCCTATCGCGTATATAACCTGAGAACAGCGGCAGAAATTGCGCGGATTCTGGGTGATGTTTCACAGGCGAACCAATGGGAGGAACAGGCAGACCGATCCGCTGAAGCGATCCATCATCAATTTTTCAACCCAGAAACGTCAACTTACGCGGATGGATCGATGGCAAATCTAGCAGTAGCTTTATTAGCTGGAGTCGTCCCAGAGGCCTTGGTGCAAAAGGTGAAAAAACAATTAGAGTATGAGATCATAAACAAGAGAAATGGACACATTCACGCCGGAATTACTGGCGGAGCTTTGTTGTTTAAATGGCTGCGAGATGAGGGTAGAAATGACCTGATTTATAGCATGACATCAAAAACCACCTACCCAAGTTGGGGTTTTATGAAAAACCATGGTGCGACAACGATATGGGAAATGTGGGAGAAAGACTTACCCGGACATTCCTTATTACACAGTTCGTACCTGTACCCCGGCGCCTGGATGATCGACGGATTAGCAGGGATTAAGCCGGGCGCACCCGGTTTTACTCGCTTTATTATTGCTCCACCGATTGCTTATGCTACTGATTTAGAGTGGGTAAGGGCACGATTCCAATCACCCTCGGGTCTGATCGAGAGTGCCTGGGATAGGAGCGGAGGGACCTTAAAGTTAGCTATACGGGTGCCAGCAAACACCCACGCTGTTCTTGAGGTTTCCAAACACGAGGAAATCAACTTGTCAAAATATGACGCACTCATCAAGGAATTGCCGGCAAGAGGTGAATATCGACGTTACGAAATACCGTCGGGAACATACACCTTAGAATGAGTTACGCTTTCATGTAAGCGCAGGACAGTTCTAATAAGCTGTTTCCCTACATTTACGTTGTAAACTATTGTAAACCTATTGAGATGATAAATTTAAAGGCACTTGGTGTGTTGTTTTTGGTATGGGCGGGTGTGTTGTGGGATGGATACGGGCAGACACCATCAACAGCACGACTGATCAGCCCTTTGACCCGTGAATACGTATACCCTACACGGATCGTTTGGCAACAGGGGCAAATACAGGGCAGTGATTTTCTTTTAGAAACCGGAGATGGACAAGCCAATCTTACCAATGACCGAATCACCATATTGCGGAACAGTGAGGAAAAGGGGTCAATTGTATTGGATTTTGGGAGAGAAATTAACGGGGCTGTTGAAATCATCACCGGAATGTGGGGAGATGGAAACGTTCCACGGAATGTGCGTATTCGTTTGGGCGAGTCCGTTGCCGAAGCGATGTCGGACATTGGACAGGACGGTGCAACAAACGACCACGCCATGCGTGATTTTCATATGCAACTCCCCTGGTTAGGGAAAAATCAGACCGGTGAGTCAGGGTTCCGATTCGTCCGAATTGATTTCCTAGACGATGATGCAGAACTCCACCTACGGGAGGTTCGTGCGATTGCAACTTTTCGTGATATTCCGTACTTAGGGTCTTTTAAAAGCAGCGATGAACGCCTCAATAAAATATGGGAGGTCGGCGCGTACACCGTACACGTAAATATGCAAGATTATCTTTGGGATGGAATAAAGCGGGATCGTTTGGTTTGGGTGGGTGACCTTCATCCAGAGGTATCTACTGTAAATACTGTTTTTGGCTATAACGATGTGGTGCCCAGTAGTTTGGATTTGGCCCGAGAATCTACGCCGTTACCTGGGTGGATGTCGGGCATTAGCACCTATTCCATGTGGTGGATCGTTTTGCATTATGATTGGTATATGGCACACGGAAACTTGGATTATCTCAGAGAGCAACACCAGTATCTAAACGGATTGGTCGACCAGATAAGGAGTAAAATAGTGGATGGAAAGGAGATGATGGATGGTACTCGCTTTTTGGATTGGCCTTCCAGTGAGGATAGCCTAGCTGTTCACGCTGGCTTACAAGCCATGACGCTGTTGTCTTTGGAAAAAGCAGCTCAACTAGGCGTGTTTTTAAACGATCAGGCATTAGTCGATCGCTGTAATAAGGCGGTCTTGGCCCTTAAACAAGTGGTCCCGGTTCACAACAACTCTAAACAGGCTGCGGCATTGATGGCTTTGACTGGGCTAATGAAACCGTCTCAGGCCTACGAAGACGTGCTGTCGGTGGGTGGAGCAAAGAATTTCTCGACGTTTTATGGGTACTATATGCTTGAGGCCATGGCTAAAGCGGGGCGCTATACGGAAGCGATGGATATCATTTCTACGTATTGGGGTGGAATGCTGGATTTAGGCGCAACCACGTTTTGGGAAGATTTTAATATCGAGTGGTTGGAAAATGCGGGTCGGATTGATGAATTGGTTCCTGAGGATAAAGTTGATGTACACGGTAGCTACGGTGGTTACTGTTACGAAGGATATCGCCACAGTTTTGCGCACGGATGGGCATCCGGTCCGACTAGCTGGTTGTCTGAGCATGTGTTGGGAATAAAAGTAGCAGAGCCAGGCGGAGTGGCGTTTACGGTCAATCCGAATTTAGGGAATTTAGCATTTGCAGAGGGCACTTTCCCGACACCATTTGGTGTGATTCGTGTTCGACACGAAAGAGATGCTAATGGACAGGTTGTTTCACAAATAGATGCGCCTAAGGAGGTTACCATTATTCGGAAGTAGACGAGCTGGGTATCCTGTTTGTAGATTCTTGAAGATTTGAATAGTAAAAAAGTAATGAGGAAATTTTTGGTGTGCAGCCTATTTGTGCTTGTCTTTATGTCCCTTGTAGAAGCGCAAATTCAAGCTGATTATTTAAGGACGGAATATAAAGTCAACCCGTTTATAGAGGAACGCGCTCCTCGATTGAGTTGGGAGTTACGTGGACATGGATTCAACCAATATCAAACCGGCTATCAGATTCTTGTTGCCAGTTCGGAAAAGATATTGGCTGAAGATCGAGGAGATATGTGGCAGGAGGAGAAACAAGAAACCGATCGAACGAACCAAATCGAATACAGGGGCACGCCCTTGAAATCTGGGCAGCGTGTTTTCTGGAAGGTAAAAGCGAGAGATCAAGACGGGGTGTGGGGACCATGGAGTGAGGTAGGTCATTGGGAACTGGGAAAACCAGCGGCGGAAGACTGGCAGGCGCAGTGGATTGGTACAGACTTAAATCATCTGGCAAAGAAAGGGGAATACATCTTGCCACCATCACCGTACATCCGTAAAGAGCTACATCTTCATAAGAATGTGAAACGTGCCCGGTTATATATCAGTTCATTAGGCCTACATAATTTTTATATCAATGGCAAGCGGGTTGGTGAGGACTATTTTGGTTCAGGCTGGACGGACTATAATAAACGGGTGTATTATCAAGTCTATGATGTCACCGCGCAATTGCACAAGGGGCCGAATGCGTTCGGTGCCATCTTGTCAGATGGCTGGTATTCCGGTTATTTGGGGTATGCCTTGCTGGTGGGCTCACCTCAGGTACGTCAGTTTTATGGTGAATTCCCGTTATTAAAAGCTCAAGTTGACGTGGAGTTTGAGGACGGAAGCCGGATGCAGATAGGGACAGACGATAGTTGGAAAACGAGCACCGGGGCCGTTATGGAATCGGACTTTCTACAAGGTGAGACGTATAACGCTGCCTTGGAACCGAAGGGCTGGGATCAACCTGGATTTGATGATTCGCAGTGGCGAGACATTGATGTGTTCGACGATCAATCGAGCCGGCAGTTACAACTTTATCCAGGTACATCAGTGAGGGTGGTGGATGAACTCCCTGTTCGGAAGATCACCAAGAGTGGAGAGAATAGTTACATCGTTGACTTTGGTCAGAATTTCGCCGGAAACATCCGGTTGAAAATGAAGGGCAACCGTGGGGATAGTTTGGTCTTCCGCTTTGGCGAAATGCTATTCCCAGATGGGCGCTTAATGACGGATAATCTACGCAAGGCTCGAGCAACGGATACGTACGTCTTTGCCGGGACAGGAGAAGAGGAGGTTTGGACGCCTAGTTTTACTTTTCATGGATTTCAGTTCGTTGAGATTCACGGATTAAAGCAAGAGCCCTCTATAGACTTTTTGACCGGATTGGTGTTGACCTCGGAGTTGACGGATGTGGGCGATTTTGAGGTGGACAATCCGATGTTAAATCAGCTTTATAGCAACATCGTCTGGACACAGAAAGCCAATTATATCGATATTCCTACGGATTGTCCCCAACGTGACGAGCGCTTAGGATGGACAGGAGATGCACAAATATATATGCGATCAGCAATTTTTAACAGCGATGTGGCACCGTTTCATAAAAAATGGATCCGCGATCTGCAAGACGCGCAGTGGTCGAATGGGGCATATCCCATTTATGCCCCCATGCCCGTGAATGCAGAAGGGGTGGCGGCTATTCGGGCCGATGATGCCTTTTCGCCAGGCTGGTCCGAAGCAGGAATTATTTGTACCTATGAGTATTTTAAAGCGTACGACGATCACCGCATTGTGGAAGAGTCGCTACCGTCAATGCTCAACTATATGGAGTTTTTAAAAGCGAGAACGCATGAAGGCGTATTGCTGGAAGGAAGTTTTGAAGATGTGACTCCGAAAGGTGGCTTCGGGGATTGGTTGTCGGTTGGCGAAAAAACGAGCCCGGATTTGCTGGCGACCATGTATTACTTTTATTGTAATCGGTTAATGGCAGAGATGTGTACTGCCTTGGGGAAAGACACGGAAGCGAACCGGTTTCGTCTGGAAATGGATGCGGTTCAGCGCGGCTTTCAAGCACATTACATGGACGAATCTGGGCGTTTGAAAATTGATGCGACGGTATACGGAGACGGCTCGGGATACGTAGAAGGGCATCAGGGATTTTCAGGACATACGCAAACTGCTTACGCCAATGCCATCTATTCCGGTATTTTGGAAGGGGCGCAGCAGGAACAAGCAGGCGTATATTTACGGGAATTGATCCAGCAAAACGATCATAAAATCACGACGGGATTTTTAGGTTTCAAACCGTTGTTGCCTGCGCTGACTCAGACCGGTTCATCGGACTACGCATATATGTTGTTGCAAAGCACTGAATACCCGTCGCTAGGATATGAAGTGGTGAATGGTGCGACCTCTATTTGGGAACGCTGGGATAGTTATACCAAAGAAGAGGGCTTTGTACACAACGCGGCGATGAATTCTTTTAGTCATTATGCCTTTGGATCGGTAAACGAATGGATGTTTGAGCGCGTTCTAGGCATCCAACTTCAGTCAAACGGATATCGCGAAGTACGGATCCATCCGGAAATTGGCGATTACGGTATCCGTCGCGCAAAGGGCCATTATCACTCGATCTCCGGGTCAATAGGAAGCGCTTGGGAGAGAAAAGATAATAGGCTGATACAGCAATTGGATATACCGGTAAATGTCAAGGCTCACTGTTATCTCCAAGCGGCCCGTTTAGAGGATATTAAGGTGAATGGTGAACGGATTAAAGATATAGATTATGTGGACTCCGTTCGCAGGGAAGGGGCATATTTTGTCTTGAGTTTGGGGTCTGGGAAGTATACCGTGGAGACGATACGCTAATCGATCTATGAATAAAATAATGACGATCGCCGGGGGGATTGCTGGTATTCCGGTAAATTGTTTCCGGTTCCCAAACTAATTTCCGTATTTTAGGTGGACTAACCTAGAGAAGCAACGCTGAATTTGAGACCATGACCAACAAGATTACGGATTTATTAAAAGCGATTCAGATCAGTGATTTTTCTGCCACGCCAAAGTACAAACAATTGGCAAGCGCTATTACCGATGCGGTAAAGAATGAAGTACTGGAGAAGGACGACATGCTACCTTCGATTAATGAGCTATCCGTGTATTTGGACATTTCCCGGGATACGGTGGAAAAGGCTTATAAACTCTTAAAGAATACGGAGATCATCGCGTCGATCCCGGGAAAGGGATACTATATCGCGACAACCAATATCAAACGACGGGAGAAGATTGCTATCCTGCTTAATAAGCTTAGTGCGCACAAAAAGATTGTCTACGACTCGTTTGCCAAGCAGCTCGAAGACGACGCCACGTTGGATCTCTTTGTTTATAACAGCGATATATCCTATTTGCGAACGCTATTGGGGAACTTGACGAAAACCTACGATTATTACGTGTTATTCCCACACTTTAAGGAAGGGCGGGATCAGGCGCCGGAAATTATCAACAAATATATTCCGAATAAAAAATTGGTGTTACTGGGGAAATACCTCGAGGATCTAGAAGGGGACTTCGCCGCGGTCTACGAAAACTACGAAAAGGATATTTATGGTGCGTTGAAAGAGGCATTGCCTTCACTAAGTAAATACCACAGTTTGCATTTGATTTTTCCAGATAGGAGCGATTATCCCAAGGCGATCATAAAAGGCTTCTATAAGTTCGCGCAACAATACGCATTTCATCACTCATTAATTTCTGAATTGGAAGATGAGCATATTGAAGTTGGGACATGCTTTATTAATTTAGCAGAGGATGATTTGGTCAGGCTATTGGATAAAATTATTCAGAAAGATTTGAAAATTGGGGAAGACGTCGGGGTCATTTCCTATAATGAAACGCCGTTGAAGAAGTTTATATTAAACGGGATTACAACGATATCTACAGATTTTGCTAAAATGGGCGAGATGGCCGCCGAGCTCATTAAAAGTCGAACGAAGCAACATGTAGAGGTGCCATTTTATTTGAAAAAACGACCCTCTATATAGGTGCGGATATGCAAAGTACTAATCAAGTGGGTATTCTTTGAATATTCCCTGCACGACTTTTGGTAAATTATTAATCGCGTCCTCTGGAGTTTTAATCTGCCCCGACCCTCTGGCTTGCCATATGACGGAATTGGTCTGACGATCACGTGCCTCGATGATTAAATGAGCGTAACGTACGCGCTCTTTTCCGACGGGATAAGAATGCCCCATACGCCATCCAAAGCCCCACCACGGACTATAGCCCCATGGACCGCCCCATCCCCAGCCAGAATGGCCGTAAACCATTTTGCTCTTGTTATTGACTATAGGAATGTATCGGAACAAGAGGTCTGGATTTTCTTTACTGTAAGTCAATCCCATAGCTTCCAGCTCGTGATTCGCTGCCGATAGAATGTTCTCTCTAGCGATATCGTTATTAAAGTAATTTTTAGACAACGAGTCCACGGGAGGAAGCCAACCGTAGGTTTTATACTGCGTGAAATCTAAATGCTGCACGCGTGTCGTATTGTATTTGTATCCGCTACAAGCTCCTAAAACGAGCAGAAATCCAGCGAAAAATATAAACCAAAACCTTTTCATGACGTATCGTAATTTGTATGTTAGACACTTTATAATTAAAATAGTTTAAACGGTTATTCATATTTTGCCACAAGGGGCATCATCCAACCGGGACCAAATGCTCTGGAGCTGACACGTAATGTAGGCGGTGCCTGAAAGCGTTTGAATTCAGCTCGGGAAAGCATGCCGTAAACCCGTTGCACTAAGTCCGCATCGAATCCAAGTTGAATTACCTGGTTTTTACTTCTTTTCATTTCGATAAATTGAAATAATACAGCGTCCAAGAGCTCATAGTCTGGTAGGGAATCCGCATCTTTTTGATTCGGGCGTAATTCTGCGGAAGGCGGTTTGCTGATGGTGTGTTGGGGAATCACTTCCTCATTTCTATTGAGATATCGGGCCAATCGGAACACCTGCGTTTTGTATAAATCGCCGATGACACTGATGGATCCCGCCATGTCGCCATACAACGTACCGTAGCCCACTGCAGCCTCACTTTTATTGGAGGTATTCAGTAAAATGTGTCCAAACTTGTTGGATAAGGCCATCAGTAGCGTGCCACGCGTCCGTGCTTGAATGTTTTCTTCGGTTGTGTCGCTGGGTAGATCGCTAAAGCTTTCTGCTAGGGATTCTTCGAAAGCCGAGGTTACCGAATGAATGGGGACGACCTGGTGCAGGCACCCTGTGTTTTTTACCAAGTCTAAGGCGTCTTTCAGCGAATGATCACTTGAATACACCGAAGGCATGAGTACCGCTAACACATTCTCTGGTCCTAAAGCTTCGCAGGCAAGTGCGGCCACAACCGCCGAGTCTAATCCTCCCGATAGACCGAGAATGGCTTTTGTGAACCCTGACTTACTAAAATACTCACGTAGTCCGGTGATTAGAGCCTGATGGATGAGGTCGATTTCAGCGTGGGATTGTGTTGTCAAACGAGAAGGGGAGCGTGTTGTCAAATCGCCATTTTGTAAGGCGACGAACTGCAAATCTTCTTGAAAAGGAGCCAATTCTAAAACGGTCTCGGATTTTCGGTTAATCGCTAATGACCTTCCGTCAAATATAAGATCCATATGTGCACCGACTTGATTGACATAGATTAGCGGAGCATTTATCTTGATGACATTCCTTTGCAATACAGTTTGCCGTTTTTCATACTGATCGTACGAAAAAGGCGAGGCAGCAATATTGATGATCAGGTCTGGGGACTGCTGGCTGAGTTCGGTTTGTAGTTTCCCATTATATGAATTTGTCACCCCATCATCCCAGAGGTCCTCACAGATCGTTAACGCTATTTTATACCCCTTGAAAGTGATGCATTTAGGCTCCCGATTCGCCTCAAAATATCGGCATTCATCAAATACATCATAATCCGGAAGAAGGGTTTTATGAACGATTTGTTGCACCGATTGGTTCTCAATGAGTAGCGCGGAATTGAATAGCCTCTTTCCTTGTCCATTGTTGTTGACAACAGGTGCACCGATGATACAGGCGATATCTGAGCAGGATTCACAGATTCGTTTCAGTTCTTGGTTACAACGAATCAAAAAGTCGTCGTTGATCAGTAAGTCCTTAGCCGGATATCCGCCCACAGCAAGTTCTGAAAACACGATAAGATCAGCTCCTGCTTGCTTAGCACGTTGAATGTGCGAGAGCATTTTATCGGTGTTTAATTCGAAGTCGGCGATGCGGTAATTCAGTTGTGATAATGCGATTTTCATGGGCTTTCCTTTAGCGTAAAAATACAATATTTTAACAGAATGTCTAAGCGTGGAATGGACCGTTGATAAATTGCATGAGCGATTGGTGCATCAGCCCATTCATCAAAGAGGCTAAAATAAAAAAAGACGGGCCTAAAGCTCGTCTTTTTAATACGGTACGTTACGGATAACGCTATTAGTTGCTGTTGCGAATCTCTGTGACTTCGATCGTGAAATCCAACGGTGAATTTGCCGGAATTTTCTCATTCGATTGATTGTCATAACAATAAGGAGATGGCGCAACGAAACGGATCTTGCTGCCAGGTTTTAGTCCCTCAGGGGTTAAACCAGAAAATGAATTTGCACTGGATGATTGGGGGTAGAATGCCACAAGCCATGCGTATATCACACCACCGGTTGTTCCGTTGATGACAAATTGGGTAGGGGTGTCGACTTTTTCTTCAAAGATTTCCCCATCTTCTACCAAACGTCCTGTGTATTTTACATTGGCAATTACCGGTATCCAAGAGTTTTGGTATGACACATATTCAAAAGTGGTATCAGTAGACTCTTCAATCATATCGTACCAGATCCCCCAAGTAGTGTCCTCCACAGGATTTTCGAAATGTGTGTGCGCGTATTCACGGAGAATGCTTTCTTGTGCTTTTAGCGTCGAGTCGATCCGACGCTGTTCGCCTTCATAATCAGGTTGTTCGTACTCGTTTTTCATACAGGAGGAAATTCCCACCACAGCCAAAAGGGCTAACAAGAGTAATTTAAAATTTTTCATAAATGTATAAGTATCTGTTTGTGTATGGTAGCGAAAACGATCCGTAAATCATTTTCGCTACACATTAATCTGTAAATATTATAAAATATCGAGCAGCTGCCTAATACTAAGATAATTAAAAACTTTTTCTCGCACAGAAAAATCGTCATTCAACAATACAGTGACGGGAAAAATAGGAGGCTGTCCCTCTCCGATAAGTATCTTCGCTAAGGCATGGTATTGGCCCGTCGTTTTACGCTGGCTCGTATTGGTGAAGGCGACTTGATCAAAATAAACGGTATCGACACGTTCGGCATCAAACTTCACCGCGTAATAATTGGCGTTAAGTCGATACACGACATCTGGATGCTGAAAGGTTTCACGCAGCATTTTTTTGCAATAGCGGCACCAATCCGTATGGAAGAAAAGCATAACGGGTTTCGGGTTTTGGGCTAACGAATCGTCTAATTGTTCGAAGCTCAGCCAGTTTACCGCAGGGGGTGTGCGCTGTTGCCCGTAAAGTGGTGTCAGCCCCAACATCAGTATGTAAATGATCAATGCCCGCATTAGTGAAAATGGCCAATTTTAACACCGAAAGTTACGGTTCGGGGACGCGAGGGGCCGTAGATGTACTCCGAGTCACGCAATGCACCCTTATCAAAGTCTTTTTGATACGCATTAAATATATTCTGCATACCTCCGAATAATTCCACGCTAAAATCCTCTTTAACGGCAAAAGTGTAACCTAATCGAAGGTTACCTTCGAAGAAGCGAGACGTTGTTTTGATGGTCATCTGATCGTTCACGACGTGAGGAACCAACATGCTTCCTGTGTATACACCGGTGATATCGATACTAAAAGGTTCGGTGGGGCGCCAATTTGCATTTAAATAACCGTATGTGTTCGGCGTTCGAACGAATTTGGAAGATCGAACAGTTTGTTCTTCTGAATCGCCTTCGAATAATACCTGTTCGTCTTTGAAAGCTGAGCGTTGTAGCGTTCCCCCCATTTGTAGGCTAAAGCGATTCGATGGGGCTACATTGAGTTCTATATTGGACCCGTATACTCGGGCGCCGGTGCCGTTGCGCATTTCCTCAATGATGATGTTCCCCTCTCGGGCGGTCATAATATTGGTGAACGGATTTTTAAGTTCTGTGTAAAACCCCTCCAACAGTAGACTGGTTTGTACGGAACCGAAGTGCGGTGTGAAATTGAACGATCCGGTGTAGGCATTCGAATACTCGGTCTCTAAATCCTCTCCGATCAGAACGAAAACCTGTTGTCCTCCAATCGAGGTGACGTGCATGTCTTCATTGAAAGCTTGTGGGGCTCGGAATCCACGCGCATAACCCCCGCGAAACTGGAGGACATCGGTGATGTCGTACAAGAGTGTCAGTCGTGGACTGAATGTGCCAAAACTTTCTGATGACCTGCGGTGATAGTCTGCCAACTTGTAGTCGCCATCAACGTAGGTGTAATCGTACCGGGCACCAACCAAAGTTTTCAGGTTCTCGTATATATTCCACTCGTATTGTGCATAAGTCCCTAAACCATGGGTTTTCTGATCAATACTGCGCTGATAGCCAGGAATGTGATCTTGTGTCCGGTTGTTGTTGTATTCAATACCTGCGGTGAATACATCTTTTTCGAAGTTGTAGGTGTATTGGGTCCCGGCTACCATCGCGAAGTCGTCGGTATTTCCGTAAGAATTGGACGCCAAAAGACTGTCTTGGGCGCTACGTCCACCGCCCAATCCTCCATAAAAGCTTGCTCGGTCACTGAATTGGGCAGAGGTATAGAGGGATAATTTATGCTTGTAGTCCTTAGAATAACGATCATAAGTTAATCCGCCTATCAAAGAATTGGTGGTTAACTGCTCGGTTACATCACTAAAATGTGGGGCGGTGTCCATACGATCTCCCCCTCTTCTAAACTCGTTCAATACACTCAAGTCTAGTGTCAGTTTGTCCCACTCGGATGGTTTGTAGAAGGCTTTCGTGCCGAAGGTGAGATTCTTTAGTTTAGTCATTTCCGAGAAACCATCGTTGTTGGCATCATAGGCTTCACGGGTGCGGCGCATCCCGTAAAAAGTGGCTCCGGCTCGCAGGTCATTGTCAACATATGATGTGTTGAAATCAATGGTGTTGTCCCAAGATTGTCCATCGATGATTGAGTTCGATGATTTGACTTGCCAGTCGTTCTCGATCGGATCTTTTGTGATGATGTTGATCGTGCCTGCGATCGCATTGGCACCGAATAGTGCAGAGCCTCCGCTTCTGACCACTTCGATACGATCAATCATGCTGGTAGGGATCTGATCCAAACCATACACGCTATTAAGTGCACTGAAAACGGCTCTGCTGTTAATCAATACTTGAGAGTAGGCCCCTTCCATACCGTTCATTCGAACTTGGGTGAACCCACAGTTTTGGCAATTATTCTCCACACGCACCCCGGGTTGGTAATTTAGGGTTTCGGACATCGCTACTGACTGGGTTGCTGTAAAGAGCTTGGGGCTAAGCACATTGACGATGACTGGTGCTTTTTTTCGTTCCATTCCATAACGCGAAGCGCTGACCACAATTTCATTGAGGTTCAAATTGTCTTCGGCAAGAATAATTTGAAGAGATTGAAGGTCGGAAGAATCACTAAGGGCAATTTTATGGGGTTGATACCCGACAGCGCTGACGACAAGTTTCCCGTGATCCGTGCCAGGGTCCGGAAGTGTGAAATATCCAAACTCGTCGGTGGAGGTGCCGAGCTTGTGATCCTCGATTGAAACCGTGGCGTTAGCGACCGGCAACTGTTTTTTGTTAATTACCCGTCCTTGAATTTGTCCTTTCACTACGTAGGTGCATAGTATTGAAAGGCACAGTGTGTTCAGGAAATTCCTGAAAGTAAAAAATGGCATAAAAATTCAGCGTTACTAATGAATAATAATGTAAACGTTTTTACCATAGACTGACGCTATCCATTGGTGTGTCCATTATACGGATGAGGATAGAGCTAGGTACGTCTTGTTTAAGAAAGTAATTTGGGTGTTAGCTGAATTGTGGCGGGCCTCGGCTAGCTGGCGGAGTGCCAGTAGAATGCGGTAAACAAAATGTGGGATCACCGTACCGGTTGTATTGGAATTCGGCTCGAACCGGTAATTCGAACGATATCGGACTCCAAGTGACATAACTCCCTTGAAAAACAATGTCCAGAAACCGAATTTCCTCATCGGACTGGTGTTCGTGATGGTGTTCTTCGGCGAGATTGTAGGGGTGAATGTGTGTAACAATTTCACCTGTTGAGGTGACTTCCTTGTGCATAAACACTACCCCACTAACGATGATGCCCCAAATCCAAAATAGTAGGAAGGAGGCAACGACGCGGCGGTATGTGAAAAATACGTGATGCATGCTTATGTCAGGAAGCTCGATATAAAACTAAGAAAAATAGCTCGATGTATTGTTGCTTTTAAATTAACTTATTATTCGGATCCGGGAAGACAAGACGTGGGGAATAGGCTTTAGCCTCTTCTCGTTCCATCAATGCGTAAGAAATGATGATCACAATATCGCCCACCTGTACCAAGCGGGCAGCTGCACCATTTAAGCAGATTGTTCCTGTGCCACGTTCGCCTGGAATCACGTAGGTCTCTAGCCGAGCACCGTTGTTATTGTTGACGATCTGCACACGTTCATTAGCAATAATGTCCGCGGCATCCATTAAATCCTGGTCAATTGTGATGCTTCCTACATAATTCAGCTCGGCCTGCGTAACGCGGGCGCGATGAATTTTCGATTTCATTACTTCAATCATCATAATGCAAAGTTACGCTTTTATGTCGATTTGATGCACAGCTTCCTTGTCGAAAGAGAGCAGCACGTTGTCAATTAATCTCACATTTTCCACCCAAGCGGCAACTAGAGCCACGTAGGTAGCTTCAGGTGACGGATCGTTCTGAAGTGGTTGAAGGGTGTCTGTGTCACAAATAGCAAGATATTCCAACGTCACGTTTGTATTCTCTGAGACGATCGCGATCGCCTCCGATACTATTCGTGCAGTGGGCTGCAGGAAGAAGTATTGCTGGATGTAACGCAAGGCGGTCGAGAGAACCAATGCGTCTTGTTTCCCACGGACCGATAAACGTTGATTTCGAGAGCTCAAGGCCAGTCCTTTTGCGTTCCTGACGGTAGGACAAATCAGCAGCTCTATGGGGAGCTTTTTTACGTCTAACATACGTCGTATTACCATAATCTGTTGGAAGTCTTTCTGTCCGAAACAGGCGCTATCGGGTTGCACCAGACTGAACAGCTTATAGACAATCTGTGTGACACCTTGAAAATGACCGGGACGATGCTTGCCTTCCCACATCTCATCTAGCCCCTGGAGATCGATGTGCCAATTTTCGTCTTCTGAAGGGTACATCTCCTCAACCGTCGGTAAAAATAGAAGATCGCAACCGATTTCCTCCAAAAGCGCCTTGTCTTGCTCGATGGGGCGAGGGTATTTTTTCAAATCTTCAGGGTCATTGAATTGAGTAGGATTAACAAATATGCTACAGATGGTGATGTCTGAGTGAACCTTAGCAAACTCGATCAACGAAAGGTGGCCCTCATGCAGCGCACCCATAGTTGGAATTAGTGTGATCTTTTGACCATTTAATCGGATTCGTTCAAGCGCTTGTTGTAGCGTTGCTTTTGTGTAAAAAGTTTCCACAGATAGAAATTAAAAAATAAGGCGCAAAATTGGGAAAAAAACTTTGAAATATAAAAGGGAGAATTTAACCGAATTGTAAAATCGAGATATTGTTCGTATATTTGTAAACCGATTTTAGAGTAAACTTTTAAAAAGCACGGGTCGTATCTAGTAGTAACACATAGGCTAGTGATTTGTTTTAAAACGAGGGCTTAAGACCATTAAGCTCGAGCTAGAAGAGGTGTTCAATATTAAGACTATTTAGTTTGGAAGGAGTTTCTGGCGCAAAGTCAGGAGTGTCTGAATGATCGAGAAAACAAAAAATCAATTGGAGATGGCAAAAACGAAAATCTTGTTTATTACCCACGAAATGTCGCCTTTCCTTGAAATAAGTAAAATTTCTGAAATTACACGTCGGTTACCGCACGCTATGCAGGAAAAAGGATTTGAAATCCGGATCTTGATGCCGCGTTTTGGTAGCATTAACGAACGCAGAAATCGTCTTCATGAGGTGATAAGGTTGTCGGGTATGAACATCGTTGTGGATAATAATGACAATCCGCTCATTATTAAAGTAGCGTCGTTGCCTGCGGCACGAATGCAGGTTTACTTCTTAGATAATGAAGAATATTTTCAACGGAAGAAAATTTTCCGCGATGAGAAAGGTGAATTCTTTGAGGATAATAACGAGCGATCGTTGTTCTTTTGTAAAGGAGCATTGGAAACAGTTAAAAAATTAGGATGGTCGCCTGATGTGGTACACTGTCACGGTTGGTTTTCAGCGATGGTGCCGGCTTATTTAAAAACGGTTTACAAGGATGATCCTACATTTAAAGATTCTAAAGTGTTTTACTCGCTTTACAACGAAGACTTTACGGAAAAGGATACGTTGAGCGATAAATATGCGCTGATGGCGGCTCAGGAAGACGGCCATGCAGAAGCGGCTCAGGCCTACGGAACAGGCTCGTATGTTGATCTTTATAAAGGTGCATTGTCTTTTACCGATGTGGTCGTTCAAGCAGATGAAGATCTACATCCAGAGATTTTGGACTATGTGAAAAAGAACAGCATCCGTACTTTTGAACCTTCAAGTGATGAAGATTATGAAGCGTTCGCTGAATTGTACGATGAGTTTGTAACCGAAGAGGTGTCAGCGTAGCTTGCTGGACAAAAAATTAGTTAAGGAGGGACACGTAGATGTGTCCCTTTTTTATTGGAAGATTCGTCGTCGAAGAACGACAGGCATGCTAGGATAATTAATCTGTTTTCTTAACGCTAATTCAGTATATTCGCCCTATGATGAAGATTAAAGTAGGTTTTGGTTTCGATGTACATCAGATGAAGGATGGTCATCCTTTTATAGTTGGTGGAGTTACTTTGGATCACCATTCCGGTGCGTTTGGACATTCAGATGCGGATGTCTTGGCGCACGCGATTAGCGACGCAATTTTGGGAGCGGCTAATTTGGAGGATATTGGATTTCATTTTCCCAACACCGACGAGCGTTGGAAAGGGGCTAACAGTTTGGATTTACTTTCACAGTGCGCTAAGATGGTTCGAGAGAAAGGATGGGAAATTGGCAATATTGATGGTATGCTTTGTTTAGAGGCCCCTAAGATTAAGCCGTACATCCAACAGATGAAAAGTAATTTAGCTGCTGCTGCTGATTTGGATGTAGACGACGTCTCTATTAAGGCAACTACAAATGAGCAAATGGGATTTATCGGACGGGGAGAAGGGGTGGTGGCGTACGCCGTTTGCTTGTTGCAGAAGGTTGGCTAGTGTTTGGTGTTTCCTCTAAAATAGTTCCATGCAATCAGCAGGGCCACTAACACCAAGGTGCCGCCCAAGTAAAAAGGTGCTCCAGGAAAATAGATGGTGCCGTGAGATTGTGTAAAGTATGAAAATAAAGAGGTCATGAGTACTGGACCGAAGATAGCAGTCACGCTGACTACACTCGTTATTGCCCCTTGAATTTGGCCCTGTTGATTGGCTGGTGTTAGATTAGAGATACTACTTTGTATAGCTGGGCCTGCAATGCCGCCGCAGACATAAAATATACTGACGATAAAGAGCCAAAGAGTTGATTGGGCAGCGCCGATAGCAAACAGCGAAACGGAGATAAAAAGAAGTCCAAGGAGAATGCTTTTTGGTAGACCTAGTTTCGGGATAATTAGCCGAATCAATCCAGCTTGCACTAGCGTCAATAAAACACCGATAAATCCTAGAGAGTACCCCACCATGCGTTCATCCCATTTGAATTTCTCCATCGTGTAATACGACCAACTACTTTGAACCGAGTGGGCGGCTATATTTATTAAAAATATACATGCAACCAGCGGGAGTATAATGGGATAGCGTTTGAGGTGATTGAAGCTGCCTACGGGATTCGCATTTTTCCAATGAAAACGTCGTCTTTGCTTTTTGGGGAGGGATTCCGGGATAATAAAATACCCGTATAAAAAATTTACGAAGGTGAGTCCGGCGGCTGCAAAAAAAGGATGCCGTGGGCCGTAATGGCCAAGAATTCCACCCGCAACCGGACCAATAATAAAACCCAAACCGAACGCCGCACCCAAAAGGCCGAAGTTTTGAGCCTTATCTTCTGGTGTCGACACATCAGCGATATAAGCGGCTGCAACAGTGTGGCTGGCACCAGTTATTCCGGCGACTAACCTACCTGCGAAAAGCCAAAAAATGGAAGGGGCGAATCCGATGATTAAGTAGTTTATGGTAAACCCGAAAAGTGAACAAAGCAGTACTGGACGTCGGCCATAATGGTCGCTGAGGTTCCCAAGCACCGACGCGAAAAAGAACTGCATAAACGCATAACAGAAGGTCAGCCATCCACCGTAAGACGATGCCTGACTGAGATCTCCATTGATGAGCTCTTTAATTAGTGCAGGCATAACGGGTATAATGATCCCAAGCCCAATGGAGTCTAATACTACAGTGAGAAAAATAAAAAGTAAGCCGGCTTTTCTGTGACGATTGGGCATGAAGGAACTAAGATAATTATTTGTGGCATATTTTGATACAAATAGTCTCGACGTTCAACAAGATGATTTCAGTTGTTTTTATTGTCATACGTGGTGCTTCAGTTGAAATCCAGACTCATTATAAGCAGGTTGTTTTCCGATTTTGGTGAAAAGAGATTTTTTAACTTATTCGTAAGATATAAGGAGATCGGAAAAATTATGGTATTTTTGTTGTTGCTCACAGAGCTTTGGCACATTTCCTGTTATTAGCTGATTGCGACATAAAGGTGGTGTAAAAGCCTGTTCACAGGAAAAGAATCAATGAAGAGAGAATCAAAAAGTAATAAGTTGACAGAAGAGGACGTGCGGCGCTATAACGGGATCTTTTGGAAGATTCTTATTGGTGTCGTACTGATAGCAGTACTGTTCTTGGTTAGTGTAAGAATTGGACTGTTTGGAAAACTCCCGTCCTTTAAGGACTTGGAGAATCCCAAAAGTAATTTAGCATCGGAAATCATCACTGATGATAATAAGGTCTTAGGGACTTATTTTGTACACAATCGCTCCAATGTGAAGTATAGCGAGCTTGCACCTTCCTTAGTTCATGCGTTAGTTTCAATTGAAGATAAACGATTTTATGAGCATTCGGGGATCGATTATTCGAGAACCATCTCCACTATCCTTTTGACGCTGGCTGGGGATAAACAAGGAGGAAGTACCATTACTCAGCAACTGGCGCTCAATTTGTTTTCGGAGAAACGAGAAAGAAACTCATTGAAGCGGATCATGCAGAAGTTTCAGGAATGGATCACTGCGGTGCGTTTGGAGCGCAATTATACGAAAGAAGAAATCGTGATGATGTATTTTAATACGGTCGATTTCGGAGCCTATAATACGTTTGGTATCAAGTCAGCCGCACGTACTTTTTTCAATACAACCCCCGACCAGTTGACGCCGGCGCAATCCGCGTTATTGGTAGGTATGTTGAAAGGACCTGGGATTTATTCACCAGTACGTTATCCAGAAAATGCGATAAACAGGCGGAATTTGGTCTTGAAGGCGATGCGGGACCAGAATTTTATTACGAGTGAAGAGTATGAAACGTATCGTGAGGAACCGCTGGGATTAAAGCTTACCATTACGCATTATGGTGAAGGTCTCGCACCGTATTTTCGGGCGGTCCTTAAAGAGGAAATCAAAAAAGAATTTCAACGTTTGGCGATCACCAAACCTGATGGTACACCTTATGACTTAGATCGGGATGGGTTAAAAGTGTATACACCGATTAACTATACCATGCAGCAGTACGCGGAAGAAGCCCAGAAGGAGTGGATGAAACGACTGCAGGGTGAGTTTGATAAGCAGTGGGCGCGACGGGATGCTTTTACGGGCGAGAACGCAAAACTATTGGATATTGGGATGAAGCGCTCAGATCGGTATCGTGTATTGAAAGCCGATGGGTACTCGGAGTCGGAAATTCGAGAGGAGTTCGATAAAAAGGTGCCAATGGAATTGTTCACTTGGGAGGGAAACGTGGATACCACTATGACCCCAATGGATTCCGTAAGATACATGAAACTCTTTCTGAGAAACTCAATGATGGCGATGGAACCACAGACGGGATATATTCGTGCTTGGGTTGGTGGGATCGATTTCGAACATTTTAAATATGATCAGGTAAAAAGGGGAACACGGCAAGTGGGGTCGTTAGCCAAACCATTTGTTTACGCCTATGCCATTGATAATGGGTACGGTCCATGCGTGTCTATTCCTAACCACAGTCGGACCTATGGTGGCACTTGGACCCCGAGAGGCTCCGTGCAGGGCGGAGACCCCATCACCCTGAAAAATGCCATTAAATATTCACAAAACTACGCGACTGCGTATTTGATTAATGAAGTCGGAGCGGCAAATGTGGCTGACTTGAATAAGCGAATGGGCGTCACGTCAAATATTCCGAGTAATCTTTCGATTGCCTTGGGTTCGTACGATGCATCACTTTATGATATGGTCGGAGCGTATTCTGCTTTCGTGAATCAAGGTACCTGGGTAGAACCCATCATGATTTTGCGCGTTGAAGACAAAAATGGAGCGCTAATTTATGAGAAAGCACCAAAGGTCCTAAAAGCGCTGAACAGTGAGACTGCTTATGCTATGGTTGATATGCTGAAAGGGGTAGTGGACGGAGGAACTGGATCTCGATTGCGTTGGGATCCGAACTTTGGAGGATTGAAAAATCCAATTGGTGGCAAGACCGGTACGACGAACCGCAATTCGGATGCTTGGTTTATTGGCATCACGCCGGAGCTTGTTGCTGGAGTTTGGACCGGCGCAGAAGACCGTGGCATTAGTTTTAGCAGCATGCGATATGGACAGGGGGCTGCCGCAGCGATGCCGGTATTTGGACTGTTTATGAGAAAAGTTTTCGCTGATAAAGATTTGAATTACTCGCAAGAAGATTTTCCAGAGCCGCCGGGTGGTATTACGCGATTCGAGATGGATTGTGCAAATTTTTCACAATTCTATGGCAATGATCCGGCAAAAGCTGATTCTCAACTTATAGAAGATGATCGCCTAGGTTTCTAGAACTTTCTTTGATAAAATAGACCAGACCTTTGGCGAAGTTCAGGGTCTGGTTTTTTTGTTTTTCCACTATGAAAGAGTTCGATTATAAAGAAGAGTTAACGAAAATACCGAGAAAACCGGGGGTCTACCAATATTTTGATAAAGACGATTCGCTTATCTATGTGGGTAAGGCGAAAAATCTACGGAATCGAGTCGGTTCGTATTTTACCAATGATCGGCAACTCAATAGTAAGACCAAGGTATTGGTTCGAAAAATTAACCGCATTGCGTTCACGATAGTGGATACGGAAATTGATGCTTGGTTGTTGGAAAACAACTTGATTAAGAAGCACCAACCGCGTTACAATATCCTGCTCAAGGACGATAAAACATATCCTTGGATTGTGATTAAAAACGAACATTTTCCACGTGTTTTCTGGACGCGAAAATATGTCAAAGACGGCTCAAAATACTACGGTCCGTACGCATCCGTGGGGATGATGCATATTATACTTGATATGATACGCGAATTGTTTCCATTACGAACCTGTAATTTGAATTTATCCAGGGAGAATATTGAAAAAGGCAAGTACAAAGTTTGCTTGGAATATCAATTGGGTAATTGTAAAGGCCCTTGTGAAAGTTACCAGACTGAGGAGGATTACGATCGCAACCTCTCGGATATAAAAGATATCCTGAATGGAAAAATCACTGTGGTTACTAGTCGATTGAAAGAGCAGATTAAGGCGGCGGCCGAGGCGATGGATTTTGAAAGTGCGCATCGGGCTAAAGTCAAGCTCGATAAATTGTCAAACTATCAAAGTCGATCCACCGTAGTGAGCGCTTCGATCAGCAATGTGGATGTATTCAGTATCGCTTCGGAGGATAATTTTGCGTTCGTTAACTTCTTGAAAGTAGTGAATGGGATGGTGATCCAGACCCAAACCGTAGAGCTGAAAAAGAAATTGGATGAGACCGACGTGGAGTTGTTGTCACTGGCGATCCAACGACTTAGATCGAAGTTCCGCAGTCAAGCTAGCGAAATTATTGTTCCGTTTGAACTGGATATCGAGGGGACAAATGAGCTGCGCTTTGTGATACCGAAGGCTGGGGATAAGCGTAAGCTTTTAGATCTATCACTAAAGAATGTTGCATATTTCAAAAAAGAGCGCATGACCCATTACGAGCGCTTGAATCCAGAGCTTAAAACGGAACGTTTGTTAGCAAAGATCCAAAAGGATCTGCGCCTCAAGGAACTGCCGAGACATATGGAGTGTTTCGATAATTCCAATATTCAAGGAGCCTATCCTGTTTCGGCTATCGTGGTGTTTAAAGATGCGAAGCCGTCAAAAAAAGACTATAGGCACTTTAATGTGAAAACAGTCGAGGGACCGAACGATTTTGCCACTATGGAAGAGGCTGTCTTTCGGCGGTATCGGCGTGTTTTGGATGAAGATCAATCTTTACCTCAACTGATTGTTATTGATGGAGGAAAAGGGCAGCTGAGCGCCGCATTAAAAAGCTTGAAATTACTAGGAATTGAAAAGCAGGTTACGGTGATTGGTATTGCTGAAAGGCTGGAGGAAATCTATTATCCGGGAGATCAGTTTCCTCTGTACCTAGATAAGAAATCGGAAACCCTCCGAGTGATACAACATCTTCGCGACGAAGCGCATCGCTTCGGTATAACGTTTC
This sequence comes from Candidatus Sphingobacterium stercorigallinarum, assembly GCA_019115805.1. Classification (GTDB taxonomy): domain Bacteria; phylum Bacteroidota; class Bacteroidia; order Sphingobacteriales; family Sphingobacteriaceae; genus Sphingobacterium; species Sphingobacterium stercorigallinarum. Next base: position 19,392 of record DXCW01000175.1, on the reverse strand, counting down.
ACAGAAATCAACGAAGTCGAAAAACCTTCGTTTCTGAACTGGATCGTATCCCGGGCTTAGGAAAAGTGTCTGTCGATAAACTGCTAAAAACCTTTAGGTCAGTGAAGAAAGTTAGAGAAGCGCCTGACCTCGAACTACGGAAGGTTATTTCGGCCAAGCAGCTCCAGTCGCTTCGGCAGTATTTTGCCGGTCAGTCCCTGCCCAAACAGAAGGACTAAACTAGTCTTACAAAAAGCCCAATTCCAATTTGGCCTCTTCGCTCATCATGTCTCTTGTCCATGGCGGATCGAAAGTCAGCTCAACAATGGCCTCGTCGATCCCGTCGATTTGCGACACTTTTTGTTGAACTTCATTCATAAGTTCCCCCGCAACAGGACACGCTGGTGCGGTTAGCGTCATGACAATCTTCGCCTGTTTGTTTTCCTTTGTGATGACTTCATAAACCAAGCCTAAGTCGACAATGCTCGCTGGCTTTAGCTCGGGATCAACCACGGAAGATAGTGCTTCTAAAATTTGCGGGGCCAAGCCCAATTTGTCCATTATAATGATATTCATATGCTTTTATTTTGATGTAGATAACAACTCTAAGTAGATGTTTTCCAATTGTTCCATCACTTGGTGTTTACTGTATTTTTCGAGGTACTCTTTTCTGCAATTCTGTCGAATGGCCATAAGCTTCTCCTGCGGCAAGCTCTTCCATTCTACCAAGGTTTTTATCAACTGCGGGTGATTGTGAGGATCAAAGAGTAACCCGGTATGTAAAGGTACAATGATTTCGGCTAAAATACCAATTTGGCTAGCCAGTACAGGTATGCCTTGAGCGAAAGCTTCCAGAACCGATAACGGCATTGTTTCGTAACATAAGGACGGTACAATGACTGCCGAACAGGTGGCTATATGTGCTTGGACGACCGATCGATCTTGATGTCCGTAAAAAGTGATATGCGGGTTGTGTTTGGCGATTTCTTTGACTTCTTCTAGAAGTGGACCCGTCCCAAAGACCTTTATACGGAAGTTTGTGGCCTTCCAGGCATGTAACAAGGGAAGAATCCCTTTTTCTTCTGATAATCGACCCGCATAGACGAAGTCTTCGGTGTGCTGGCTACTAGGCTGCTCGTTCCACTCGACGAAATTCGGCTTGATACGCATTTTATCTTCAGGTAAAGCGAGCGTGGATTTTTTGAACAAATTGCTGGAATATGCGGATAATAAAATGTAGCGATCAACCTGTTGAAATGTTCCGAGTTTTTTATGTAGCCAGTAGGTTGCCGCGGTCCAAAACGTTTTCAAAAATGAATGCTCAAGTACCTTTCTTTTCACCGCAGTCCAAGGAAAATCTTCGGAAAGCGAGTTTAAGAATAGATGGCCTTGGAAGAATAATGTCGCAGATGGGCATAGCAGCCGGAAATTGTGCAGCGTCATCACCACAGGAACGGAGTGCTTCTTCTTGATATACCGGAGCATACCAGGACCGATGGCATAATGTAAGTTGTGTATGTGAACCAGATCAGGCTTAAAACGATCCAGCACCTGAGAGACACCCTTCGTCTCAGTCCAATTAAAAGGATAAAGGAAATATTGGAAGTAACCTTTAGTTCCTTTCTGGTTTTTCACTTGGTAAAGCTCAACTTCATGCGTCTCGCTAAGATGTTTTACCTCCTGTTCGACTACAACATCTTCACCTCCAGTGTGTTGGTATTGGTTATGAATAATCAATATGCGCATGTCGTGTTTTTTTGCGTAAGCAAGTTACGGATAATTACAGAATAGGGAAGATAAGCAGAGCGGTTGCGGGATAGATTATGTTAAAGAAGTTATTCCCAGACGCTGATTGGTGTGTTATGGAGTGACCGGTTGAAGAATATGTGCGTATCCGGATTGCGTGCAATTTCTTATCTTCGTGCTTATTTATAACAATATGTTTGCAAGTCATCCTTACGGTATAAAAATTACTCAGGCGCTGAATCTAGCGGAATTCCCAGATTCTCCGGCTGATCTGTATGATCCCATTCGATATATTCTTTCGCTATCTGGAAAGCGCATTCGGCCTGTTTTAGTACTCATGGGAGCCAAACTTTTTGGCGAATCCGATTTAGATAGGGTGCTCCCGGCAAGCGTGGCCATCGAATATTTTCATAATTTTTCACTTATCCACGACGACATCATGGACCGCGCACCGTTAAGGAGGGGAAAAGAAACTGTACACCAAAAGTGGAACGATAACGTCGCGATACTGTCCGGCGATGCGTTGTTGGTTCGGGCGTATCAGGAGCTTGCAAAGTGTCCGAATCAGCATGTGCCGGATTTGTTGACGGTGTTTGGGCGAGTGGCGTTAGAAGTTTGTGAAGGGCAACAATTGGATATGGACTTCGAACGGCGGGCTTCGGTTAGCGAAGCGGATTACATTGAAATGATCCGGCTTAAAACCTCGGTGTTGTTAGGGGGGGCGCTACAAATGGGGGCGATCATGGCCGACGCTCCGTCCGCGCAACAGGAGTTACTTTATCAGTTCGGAGAGGCGATTGGTATTGCATTCCAGTTACAAGATGATTTCTTAGATGTATATGGGGATCCCGCTGATTTTGGAAAGCAATCGGGAGGAGATATCTTGTCAAATAAGAAAACCATTTTGGCCATACGTACCGAATCACTCGTCCGAGGGGATGACCGCAATGAGTTTAACCTATTGCTCTCCTCAGATCAGATGGCACCTTTGGAAAAAATAGATCGCATGAAAGCACTTTACCTTAAATTATCGGTCGATCAATATGCGGAGGAATTGAAGGTGCGTTATATGGAGTTGGCTTACAGTAAATTAGATCGAATCGAAGTGGATGAGACTAGGAAACAGGAATTAAAAGATCTTGCTCAGGCCTTATTGGACCGCACCCGTTGATTATGAAAAGTGCAACAAATTTCATAATTTGCTTCAATCTAGTTTTGAATTTTTAGCGTATACTATAAGAATGGATCCATTAAAAATCACGATTTTTCAGGCTTATCTATTTTGGGAGAATGTGGAGAAGAACCTGCAGAACCTCGGACTTCGCTTGTCCTCCCTGCGTGAAAAAACGGATCTCATTATTCTTCCCGAAATGTTTAATACCGGTTTCACGACCAATGTGGAGAAGTGTGCTGAGAACATGTCGGGGCCGACGATGCACTGGTTATATGAGACGGCAAAAAAGTTTGACTGTGTTGTTGCCGGATCGCTTATAATAGAGGAGGACACCAAGTTTTACAATCGATTTATCTGGATGTCTCCGGACGGGAGCTTTGTGCATTATGATAAACGCCATCTTTTTTCTATGGCAGATGAAGACCGCCTGTTTACCGCAGGTAAGTCCCGAATTATATTTAAATTGAAGGGGTGGAAAATCTGTCCTATGACCTGTTATGACCTGCGTTTTCCCGCTTGGTCACGCAACCAAGACAGCGCGTATGATTTGTTGGTTTATACGGCCAGTTGGCCCGATAAACGTTCGGGACATTGGAGGGCGTTGATTCCCGCACGGGCCATCGAGAACCAGGCGTTTGTGATTGGCGTGAATAGAGTGGGGCACGATGGTAATGAAGTATATTATTCGGGTGGTTCTATGTGTATTTCGCCTAATGGAGACGTTGTATATTATAAGCCAGAAGACGAGGATCTTTACACGTTTACGCTATACCCCAAAGATTTAGAAGAGCATAGACAGCAGTTCCCATTTCTAGGCGACCAGGATGCCTTTAAATTGCTCTAAAAATTAGTCGGCATAAGGTCTGTTTAAAATGGCTTGCTGAATGACAGCTTCACGCAGATTAAACTCCACTGAAGTACCGTCGTTTTTAGCGTGATCCTGTGATCTTGCCGCGATTTCTGACTGTTTTTCTAAAGATACGTCGCGTTCTTTAGATGCGCTGTTCCTGATAGTCGTCTGCGCCGCCGATGAGCTGTTTTGCCTTGTTGGCGTGGGGGTTTGGAACTCCGGAAAGTCGTCTGCTGGAAATTCCAGAATAGGAGGCCGACTAGTGGGTACAGGACGTGTGGGCTTCGTCAAGACGATATCCCGAGCAGAACCTTTTGGCATCCGTTTTTTTAATTTTTCGGCTCGTTGTTTAGCTTTAGCTTGTTCCTCTTTAAAGCTTTCGTATATCTTGTAAGCTATGCCTGCTACGACCAATAATATGACACCTAAGGGATTTTCCATAGCCTAAAATAGTAAATTTTTATGGAAGTGCTTTTGTTTGTCCACCTATAAGTTTGCTATTCTAAAAATTATTGGTTTAATTGCATTAACAACTAATTGCCTGAAAAACCTTTAATTATGATTGATGATCCTAATTTTGCCGACGAATTTTATAATTTTCTGACTGGTAGGGTTTCTACTGCGATCGCGCGGCGACTACAGCGAAATTTTAAAGAGAGCGGACTGGATATTACGGCCGAGCAGTGGAGTGTGATGTATTTCCTTTGGGAACGAGAAGGCCTCAGTCAACAGAATTTGGCGACCCTGACTTATCGGGATAAACCGAGTATCTCGAGACTCATCTCAAACTTGGAGAAACAAGGCTTTTTGCGTAGGGTTTGTTGCCCAAATGATAAGCGCTCCAATAAGATTTATTTGACAGCTAAGGGGCGCAATATGAAACCCCGATGTATGTTGCAAGCAGAAAAGACAATTTCGGAAGCACTACAGGGGATCGATGCCAGATCCATGAATCAAGCGCAGCAATTACTGGAAACCGTATTTCTTAATATTAAGTGAAGGGCGTCCTAACCTGGGTGAATCAGCTGTATGTTTCCAGATTGGGACTAATCAAATACTTCGGGAGCGAAATCACTCCGATTGTTGACCAGTTTACCGGTTTCTTTAAAATAGATGTCTTGGAAGCTTAATGTGTATTGGCTATCGACCTTACGAAAAAAGCGATCGGCTGATACTTCTTCTAAACTTTTAAAACCACAGGCTTCCATGATTTCTACCGTGGCTCGTAATGTATTCCGATGGAATTGAGCCACCCGTACGTACTTGTCTTCTACATCCAAGCCTTTATACAAATGGGGTCTTTGCGTAGCTACACCGACAGGACAGACGTCCTCGTTACATTTTAGCGCTTGGATACATCCCAGTGCAAACATCATTCCCCGAGCACTGTAGCAGGCGTCTGCACCCAGTGCAATAACTTTGAGAATGTCAAAACCCGTTACAATTCGGCTGGATACAATAAGCTTTATTTGTTTTTTCAAGCCAAAGTGTATAAGCGTGGTGGTGACGAAGGCTAAGGCATCATACAGGGGCATTCCTAGATTATCGGTAAACTCTAGTGGTGCAGCACCGGTTCCTCCCTCGGATCCATCAATAGCGATGAAGTCAGGCGTGATTTGACTTTCCTGCATGGCCTGGCAAATGTCGATGAACTCCTGTTTATCTCCGATGCATATTTTAAACCCTACTGGCTTATAATCAGAAAGTTCACGTAACTGCTGTATGAAATGCATCATCTCCAGGGGTGTTTTGAACGCACTGTGTGCAGGCGGAGACATGACATCGGTGCCCGGTACTACATGACGGATAGAAGCGACTTCAGGTGTGTTTTTAGCCGCTGGTAAAATCCCACCATGACCTGGTTTAGCACCCTGAGAAAGTTTTAATTCAATCATTTTGACATAGGGTCGGGTGGCTTTTTCGCGAAACAGATTGGGATCGAAATATCCATTTTCATCTCGACAACCAAAATATCCTGTCCCAATTTGCCAAATTAGATCTCCACCGTTAATATGGTATTGGCTTATTCCACCTTCACCGGTATTGTGAGCAAAGTTTTGTAACGCGGCTCCTTTATTGAGTGCCGTGATTGCAGTTCTACTCAGCGCTCCATAACTCATCGCCGAGATGTTGAAGACACTCAAGCTATAGGGCTGCTTGCAATGCTGATTACCGACCGTTGTTCTTAAGTTATGATCTTCGATATGGACGGGAAATATACTGTGTGCCACCCACTCGTTGCCAGGTGATAGCGGATCGGTTTGCATTCCGAAAGCGACAGTCTCTCGCTGGTTTTTCGCCCGTTGGTAAACAATCGACCGTTGACGCCGATTAAACGGGCGTCCGTCGGTGTCTGATTCCCAGAAATATTGTCGTAACTCTGGACGGATGGATTCGAAGAAATATCGAAAGTAGCCCACCACCGGATAGTTTCTTAAAATAGCGTGTTTGGTCTGAAAGCTATGGTATAAGGCAACGATCAGCAATGGCAAAGGGAGAATGAGCAACCAAAACCAACTTGGTGTGAAAATGACCCCGAAAGAAATAATGATTAGGTTGATTAAAATAATGAGCCCTAAAATGAGTTTTCTTACTTTCATAATGTCGTCTTATCTGTTATCTATCGCAAAACCTTCACCATATGGATAATCATAAACTAGGTCTATCCGCGATATCGGCTACTTGCCTTGCAAAATTAGGAAGTTCACCACTGATAACGAAACATTTGACCCGAAGTTGGAAGTTTTAGTGAATTGGTAATATTATGAATTGTTCTCTTTTCTTTTTTTAATCAGATCGGATATTTTTTGGTAAATAAGTTGCCATTCGGGATTCATGCTGAGAAAGTTTAAATGCTTTTCTAGCGTAACCTGATCATCTCTCACAGCAGGCCCCGTCTGTACCTTAATCGGATGGTGCGTTACTGCTTTTTCTACGGTTTCCTCAATGATCGGAGTCAAAATGTCAAAGGGGAGTTGATGTTGCGCTAAAATATCAGCCGCTGTTAGTAACAGCGCATTGGTGAAATTATTAGCAAAAACCGCGGAGACGTGCAAGGCGAGACGTTGTGCACTGTCGCAGTCAAAAACTCGGCCTGAGAGCGCGTTGGCGATGGATGCAAGTGCTGCATAAGCTTCTGGACGATTGCCCTCGATTCCGATCGGGATTTGCGCAAAGTCAATCGGAATGTGTTTAGAAAATGTCTGTACGGGATAGAGTACTCCGAAATTTTTGAACCTCGAAAGCACATCCATACTCGTCGCCCCTGAGCAATGTAAAATCAGCGCATCTGGATGGTTTAGCATCAATCCTTGTGCGACTTCGGTAATTGCTTGGTCACTAACCGCTAATACGTAAACGTCGGCATTTTTATCGAGGTTTTCCCAATGATCTGTAGCTTCCGTAGACAACCGACGTGCGAGATCTTCGGCATGTGCGAGTTGACGGCTCCAGACTTGGGTGATTTGGTGCCCAGAGTTCTGTAGCGCAATAGCTAGTTGTGTGGCAAGATTGCCGCTACCGATCATTACTATACTCATCTACGCGTTTCTTTTGCTGGTTGCACGACCGTCTTTTATACGGCGGTAGATGGCCATTCCAAAACCTACGGTCATCACGATGGTGCCGTACCAGAAGAAATTGATGTAAGGGAACTTGATCGCTTTGAAAACCACCCATTTCTTTTCTGGTAAAGGTTTTTGGTAGGTCATCAGCTCCAGCTTGTTTTCCTCTGGTAGAATCTTTGTGAATCGAAAGCGAAGTCCTTGTGCTTCGACGTCCTTATGAAAATCGAAGGTGTTTCCGCCTTTGATCAGAAAAACAGGCTCTGCACTGTGCTGGGTACCATCGCTCGCGAAAACTTTGATTTGTAAACCAACTAAAATATCGTCAGCCGCCACCGGCATATTTTCTAAGGTAGCGTTGCGATTGATTCCTTCTATAGTATAGAAGCCATTCCGGTAACGTAGTGTATCACCGATATTCACTAAGTAGGTGGCCGGCTCATCATACTGATCAAATCCCGCAGCATCTTCATCATTCCCTTGGATGCTTTTATGTGAGTCGGATGCGGCTGCGGTAATCAATGTGTAAATGTCGTGGGTCAGGAAATGTTTGGTGCCCGGTGTACCAATTAATCCTCCCATATCTGGATTGTTTTGTGCGAATGGCATCAGAATAAAAGCGTTCTTTGCCTCGCCCGTTTCCTCGTTAATCTCTTCGTATTTGATTTTGTAGTATACGTTAGGAGCTGCTACACTGTCACCGACATAGGTAATCCGGTATTTGCCCATTTGTACGGGCTCGTTTTCGGTGAGAAAAAGGTTTTCACCTGGTTTTTCGACTTGATCGAATCCAGCGACAGCGATGTAATTACTACTGTTGACAGAGATTACTTCATTTGTAGCAGCGGCAATGAGAGCCCCAATAAGCAGTAATCCAAAACCGATGTGCGAAACAGCTGATCCGGAAAGGCGCCATTTACCTTTGAACGAATCTCCAAGAATGCGCAGGTTAGCCAGTATACAGAAGACGGACGTCAATGTAATGAGCATATACATCACGTTCGTATAAATATGCGTGAAGTAAATAATCACCGCTGAAATAACAATGGCAAGCACAAACGACGCAATAGTCGCGGCCCAAAATTTCTTAGCGTCTGTTCTTTTAAATTTCAAAAACTGAGTAAACGCTGTCAATAGCATCACCACGACAGCAAAGGCTCCTTGCCATTTATTGTAATGCGGGATTGGATCAATTGGAGGGGCGACGTTCGTGCCAAAGATGGCATTGAAAACGGGTATAGATGTGGTCGCGATCATTTGTACGCAAGCCACTGTCAACACCAATGCGCCGATGAATAACCAAAACTCGCGGGAATAAATGTCTTCTTCGATTTTCGTCGAGGGCATCTCTTTCCTGCGAACGACCAGCAGGAATATCATAATCAGTAAAAACGCAACGTTAAAAATCACCAATTGACCAGACATACCTAGACTGGTAAACGAGTGTACGGAGGTTTCTCCTAGAATGCCGCTTCGGGTTAAAAAGGAGGCATATATCACCAATACGAAACTAATTAGACTCAGAAAACATGCAGTGAAGTAGGCGTGCCCCGTATGCTTATAAGCAATCATTACGTGTACGGCGGCGATCAATGTGAGCCAAGGAATGATCGACACGTTTTCGACTGGGTCCCAAGCCCAAAATCCCCCAAAATTCAACGCTTCATATGCCCAGAAGGATCCCATGATGATACCCGCTCCGAGAACCATCACGGCAAAGAGTGCCCAAGGTAGACCGGGGGTAATCCATTCCTTGAAGCGTTTTTGCCAAAGTCCAGCCGCGGCATAAGCAAAAGGAACAATCATCGCTGCGAAACCTAAAAATAACGTTGGAGGGTGGATGACCATCCAATAGTTTTGCAATAATGGATTAAGCCCTCTTCCGTCTCTAATCATGGATAGATAATTAGGATCACTGAAGATCGGGGCCTGAAGTGCATCTCGTAACAAAATAAAAGGTGAACTACCAATGCGCGACCCGAAAACTTCTACTCCTAATAACATCGAAGCGAGGAAGACCTGACACAACATAACAAATGTCATGACCGGGTTCTCCCAGGATTTTGCTTTGAATACCAGTACAATGCCCATCACGACTTGCCAGAACATCCATAGCCAGAAACTTCCTTCTTGGCCTTCCCAAAATGCAGAAATGATGTAGTGCGTGGGTAAGGTGGTGGAGGAGTGAGCGTAAGCGTAATGATATTCAAATAGATGATTGTAAATGATGTAAAAAAGCACCATGCCGATGATCAGAATGGACAGAGCATTCAGCCAAAAACCAACACGTGCTATGTTTTGCCAACTTTTTTCCTCTGGATTTTTGGTTGCAAAAAAATAGGAAGCAAAAGATAATAATGCTGCTCCAAATGATAATATAACAAAGAATTGTCCGATTTGACCGGGTAGCAGGTTCTCACCAACGTAATTTACGTCCATAGATAGTACAGGGTAACTTGAGAATTAATTTAACGATGCAGTAACGGGAGTGGATTCCATTTCAATAACCTCCACCTCATCTTGGTTGTATTTAGAAGGGCACTTCATTAGGATTTTACTGGCATGGAATACATCGCCTTCCATCTTCCCTGTCAACACAATTTGCTCTGAACGTTCTATATCTTGCGGTTTGGAGCCATTAAAAACCACCTGACATTCCGTACTGTCGTTGTCGTACATATAAAAAGAAAAGTGGTTGGCATCGGTTACCGGATCGTATAATAAATCTTTTTCCTTATTTAATACACCAACGACGTACAGCTCGGTTTGTTTCCCTTTGGCTTCCGTAAAAGTGGAGTACGTGCTAGAATCGGTATAAATGACCATGATCATTGCGATAGCAACGGCAATAACGACAATTAAAATAATCGAACTTTTTTTCATGTTTCACCTCAAATAAAATCAACTGGCTACAAAATTACAAAATCCAATCTCAAGGAATGAATTTGCCAAAAAAATGAGATTATTTAGAATCGTTCTATGTTCCTCTTTTTTTAGGCCGTAGGTGTTTGTTTAACAGTTACTTGCGATCCGGTTAGTGGAGGGTGGTATATCCCGTAAAATCGTCAAATGTCTGTGACAGGTCAAAATAGATGCGGACGCTTAGTCGCTCAAACTATAGTTTTCCGCGATTGCTGAGGTCTACATTGATTTGATCGGAAACGAACTTTTCATTCGAAAATCGAGCGACTAACATCGCTGCAACATTGTCTCCAGTAGCGTTCAAAACGGTAGCCAACGGATCGACCAAAGCACCTATAATCAATATCGACGGTACGGCTTCATTCGGAATGCCGTATATAGAAATCATTAACATTTCGCCGATAAAACCGCCATTCGGTATTCCACCAGCAACCATGGAAACTAAAATCGTAATCCCCACAGCGGTGATTAAAGTAGCGGGTTCAAAGAAGTTCCATCCCAAAATAGAGAAGGCGACGTATATCTTAAGAATAGAAGAAATGGATGATCCGTTCTTATACAGCGTGTTCCCTAGGGGAATAACGACACTAGAAATGCCTTTAGGTATCCCCATTTTGTTTGCAGCTAATAAGTTAACCGGTAGCGTCGCTAAGCTGCTGCAAGTGCTGAGCGCGGTTAGCGATGGGGCGACATTATGTTTCCAAAAATAGCGAACCCCTAAGCCGCCTCTCGCGATAAAGGCATAACAAGTGTATGCGATAAAAAAGAAACAGGTGCCGAAAATATAATAGAAGGCCAGTGGTTTGGCGTAGAAACCGAAGAGCTCTGGTCCAAGTGTTTTTACCTGATAGGCAAAATAAGCACCGAGACCTATTGGTCCAGCTTTCATCACGATCACCAAAAGATGTTCCATCACTTTATTGCCCGCATTTAAAAATTCAGTAAACTTACTGCCGTCTTTGCCGGCTCTACGTGTCGCTATGCCGACCAAAAATGAAAAAATAACAAATGCGAGGATATTTTTTCGGGACAATAGGTTTGCGAATTCATCCACACTTAGAAACCGTACAATACGATCCCCCCAGGTTTCGTCCGGTGTATTTGCAAAAGCATCCGTTAGCAATGCTCCATCACTTGTGGCGGTGACAGGAAACAGCCAGAGTCCCCCAATGGTGGCGACGGCAGCTAAAACAATAGTGATGATAAAGACAACCGTCATCACGCCGATGGTTTTGCCCAGCTTCTTACTGTCCTGGATATTGGCTAATGACGAAGCAATAGCAAAAAAAAGCAAGGGAATAACGGAAACAAAAAGTAAATTTAAGAAGATGTCACCAATCGGTTTCAGTATATCAACCGATTCGGGGATAAACACACCCGCCAAGCTCCCCAAGAGGATTCCAAACAGCAGGAGTAAAATGCTTCCGTAATTTTTTATGATTCTATGCATCGAACTAAATTCTTCAAGCTAAAATAGTTGTTTTTATCTACTTTTGTTAAAAATAGCGTATGGAATTCGTTAACACGTCAGATGGATCGAAAACATTGTTCCAAGAAAAGGTGGGTGAACATTATCATTCTAAGCATGGTGCTGTTGTCGAAAGCAAGCATGTTTTTTTAACTGCGGGATTACAATATTACGTAGATCGGAATCAACAAGACGAAGTCTCGGTACTGGAGGTAGGATTTGGTACTGGGCTGAACTTTTTAATCGCAGCGGACTGGTGTACACAAAAGGCGCTAAAATTTAACTATGTGGGCGTAGAAACGGAGCCTTTACCACTTACTTTGTTAAAGCAATCTGGGTACAACGCCTACGTCGCTGACCGAATCTGGGAAGGGTTTTTAACCGGTTACCAACAGGCATTATCGGAAGGGTCCCAACTGAACGACCTGGTGAGCTACCGGGTGGCATGTAATCCCATTTTAGCTTATACCGCGTCGGAAAAATTTGACGTGGTGTTTTTTGATGCATTCGCGGAAATTCATCAACCCGAAATGTGGTCAATGGAGACGCTCGCTCATGTTGCTGATTTATTGAATCCGGGCGGTGTATTCGTTACCTATGCCATTACAGGGAACTTAAAAAGAGCCATGCGGTCATTGGGATTCGATATCGAAAAAGTGCCGGGTGCACCGGGGAAGAGGGAGATGTTGCGCGCTGTCAAACGAGCAGTAGGGAAGATGTGATCTGTTTCTAAATAACAGAAGCATCGAATTTACCACCGATACCTCTGTTACGTGTTTTGAATTTTAAGCTGTTAGTTAATGTGTTTCACTTCCATCAGCACCATGTGCGTGACCGTGTGAAAGTTCTTCAGCTGTTGCTTCTCTGGTGTCAATGATTTCAATGTCAAAGTTTAGTTTTTTTCCAGCCATAGGGTGATTCAGATCGGCAACGACGGCTTCTGGAGTGACCTCTACCACTACTGCCCGAAATTGATTACCTTGATTATCTTGAAGCGGAAGCACCTCTCCAACGGGAGGCAGTCCTGTTTCTTGGAACATGTCTGCTGGTAATTGAGCAATAGCTCGATCGTCTCGCTCGCCATATGCTTCGGCTGCTTCTAAATCAAAATTCTTTTTATCACCAGCGTTCAAACCAGAGATGTGCTCTTCGAATTTAGGTAACATCATACCTGCACCATATAGGAAAGTTAATGGGTTCTCAGTCGTTGTTTCTTCCACAAATGTCTTTTCCCCACCCTCATCAACAGTGTGAAGCGTGTAATTCAATGTGACAACGTTGTTGTTTTCTACTGCCATTCTTGTTAGTTTTTGGGAGTTTTTCCCTGTTCTATATTTATTAAATTGAATAATTCTGCAGTCGAATCTAAAGGTAGACTACAGGTTTTATCTTTACAAAGGTAGGCTTTTGATTCCAAACCCACTTTATGCTCTAACAATGGGATGACTGTTTTTGTTCCTCCCAATGTGATTTTATTAGGAATGTATTGTCGATTGACCTCGCGTTGCCACTCCTTATTTTTCTCTCCGGAAAGGACAATCTCCCAGATGCCATAGTGCATTTCCAATAAATGAATAGCCCAATTGGAGTATGCGGATCCATAGGTTTTGATTTGTGGAAATACGTTCGCAAAAAGCTGTTCGGCTATTTCGGCATAGGCCTGGTTATCATATAGGAGCCCTAATCGATGCAATTGCCGGACCATTACGGAAGATGAGGACGGTATGACGTTGTCCATCACCTCACTTTTGCGGGCGACTACAACCTCTGAGTCGTGGCTGCTATAGTGGAATACGCATTCCTGCTTATCATAAAACAACTCGATGGCCTGATCTGCAAGGTTTTTTGCTTTAAGGCACCACTGCTCATCAAATGTAGCCTCATAGAGGGAAAGGTAGGCCTCGATGCAAAATGCGTAATCGTCTAAGAATCCGTAGATATGTCGATTGTGGTCTGCGGGCTGATGTAAAAGACGGCCGTGATGCGTGCACTGTTCATCAAGGAATTTCGCTACCTGATGTGCGCGATGTAAATAATCTTCGTGATCAAGAGCGAGAAACGCGTCAACTAAGCCTTTGATCATTAACGCATTCCAAGCGGTCAACTGCTTGTTGTCTAAGCTCGGACGGACACGTTTCTCCCGGTATGCTAACAACTTGCTTTTCAATTCATGAAGGTAGTCGTCCCATTCTTTTTCGCTAAAGCCGGCCTGTTGAATGAGGTGATCATCATCTAGATTGATTCTTGGAACATTGGTTTGTTCTTCGCTCCAATTGCCGTCTGCTGTGATTTGAAAGTAAAGACGTGCCAGCTCCGCATCTTCTTTAAGGAAGTTGAATTCGTGATCGTCAAACACGTAGAATTTTCCTTCTACTCCTTCACTGTCGGCGTCAAGTGCCGAGTAGAACCCACCATTCGGCGCAAGCAGTTCGCGCTCTGCCCATTCGATGGTCTCCTCAATGACTTGGCGGTAATGCAAATCCCGATGCTGTTGGAAGGCTTCACTATATAAGCTAATGAGTTGGGCATTATCATAAAGCATTTTCTCGAAATGAGGGACATGCCAAAAAGGATCTACTGAGTAACGAGAGAAGCCGCCTCCGATGTGGTCATAGATGCCTCCTGAGGACATGCTCCTCAATGTGCGATGGACTTGTGCTAAGGCTTGCTCATCTTTTGCCAAGTGCCCGTATCGCAGAAAAAACAACCAATTGTTAGGAAGTGGGAATTTGGGTGCTCCATGATAGCCGCCATTTTTTAAGTCGAATCGCTCTTTCCACGGCATCACCACATCTAACACGTCTTGAAACCTATAGTGAGTAGGAATGGGCTGTATGGGGAGCTTTTCGGCTTGTGCTATGCCTTGGGTAAGCCGTTCTGCGTATTCTATAGCGAGCTCGGGTTGTTCTTCCCACATTTGTGCAATTTGTAACAAGATATTTTGCCAATCTTGAGGTTTGAAATAAGTGCCTCCATAAATCGGTCGTCCATCCGGTAAACAAATGCAATTTAATGGCCATCCGCCGGAGTTGGTCATCAATTGTACAGCGATCATGTAGACTTGATCAATATCAGGCCGCTCCTCTCGATCCACTTTTATCGATACAAAAAGTTTGTTCATGGTCTCTGCAATCGCGGTATTCTCAAAGCTCTCCCGCTCCATAACGTGGCACCAATGACAGGTCGAGTACCCAATACTGACAATGATGAGTTTATTCTCGGCCTTCGCCTTCTCCAAAGCTTTATCTCCCCAAGGGAACCAGTTTACCGGATTGTTTGCATGCTGCTGGAGATAAGGGGAGCTTTCCCCTTGGAGATCGTTTGCCATATTACGAAGGTAAAATTTTTAACCAGATGATCGAAATTCTTGGTAGAATACCTTAAAAACAGATGGCTCGGCTGGTCCACTCGGGCAGGTAAGTATCATCAGGCCAATACATCGACCAACTGACCTGTTCCACCGGAAACCATCGAAAAAGCCAAGTCATCTTCAAATTGGATGATGGCCACATTCGAGGTAGCTAAACGAATATCGGCATGGCTTAAGTAATTGACCAGTGCAGAAAGACCGGGATTATGACCGAATAATAAGAGCCGTTCATAAGACTCTGGTACTCGGTTGATCACCCCGAGCAGATCCATGAAATGCGCCTCGTAAATACTATTGTCTTGGGTGAGTGAAGTGACGGGATAATGCAGGGCCTCACAAAATATGTCGGCGGTTTGAACAGCCCGATTTGCGGGAGAGGTGATGGCTAAAGTTTTTTTATCTATGTGTATCATCGCTTGGAGATGATCGGCGATCCGACGAGCCCGTTCGATACCGTTGCTCATTAGGTTTCTATAGAAGTCACTTTTCGACAAGCTATGGGGTTCGGCTTTTGCGTGGCGGACAAGGTAGAGTGTTCTCATGTTGTAGCTGTATGATCTGCTTTAATTTAGTGAATTTTCATGTTTAATTAAAAGTTTAAGCTTAAATAGGCGTTGAAAAAGAAGGAGCGGAGCGCTATTTTTAGAACAAGGATCTATTGTTCCTTTAGTATGCTTCATGGATTCACAGGAGAAGATTGATGGGGGATTCCCGAAAGTTGCTTACAGCACTGCTCGGTTGGGCTTCTTTGATCTTGTGCGTCATCGGCGATCTTTTTGTCACAGGTACTTGGCCGGTAATTTGCTAACCTCTACAATGTATCAGCTCTTTTTATCGTTCTTTAAGTTCCTCACCAACCCGGATTAGTGAACGTTTGAGAAGTGGGAACAAGAGGAATTGCTACGGCTAGAGCGTTTATCTCGTCGGTGGCTTTTGATGGTGAAATTTACGTCCTTATCGGATTGAAGACGTGTACGTCGAGAACGAGGTAATCGATATTTTGATGATAAGGTTCGCGAAATCAACCCTGTAGAGTAGATGTGTTCACACACAAAGAGGATACCTTCGCTTTTTTTAAGGTGAGGTGACACATTTCGCTACTTTCTATCGTATTAATTAGTGGAACATGGTGGAGGGTGTCTCCAGGTAAATGGTAAGAATGAATAAACACAAAAAGAAAATTCTTTATTTCATGCCAGATGATCCGATTGGGGATATGGCAGGAAATACCACTCGTTGTGCGCAGCTACTGGCTTATTTTGAGGACAACAGTAGTGATCTTGAGGTCGATTTTGTTTCATTAGCGAATTGGAAGCAGAGTAGTGTTGAAACCTTTTATAAACGATTTCCGTCCATCCGGCTGTGTCTTTTGCCACGGAATGCAGATAAGAAAGCGAATTATCTTCATTATTTTTTTAACGATAAGCTGCCGAGATTGGTGCGTCAAACGATCGGAAAAGATTCACCACTAGGATGCAGTACACCGTTTATCGAAAAGTCTCTCAAGGAAATAACGCGACATAAAACATATGACATTTCACTTTTAAGCTATGCGTGGTGGGGTGACCTGCAACGTGTTATTAAGTCGAATTATTCCATCTTGGATACCCATGACTTTGCAACAAAGCAATATGTGACGACGCATCAGGAGCAGGCGAATCAAGTAGGACGACTATTCGGTGATGAACTCAATATTCTGAATGAGTTTGATGAAGTGTGGAGCTATTCCGTGGAAGAACATTATATCTTCGAACAGTTTTTAAATAATAAGGTCAAGCTGATGCCTATTTCCATTGCGGTTCCACCCCTGCCGAGTGATAGAGCGATACATCACGATGTCCTTTACGTGGCCAGCGATAATCCCCACAATGAAAAAAGTATGCGTTGGTTGGTGAGTGAGGTACTTCCGTTGTTGAATAATGTGGCGATTTCTGTTGTCGGTAAAATATGTCGGCTCCTTCCGGATCATCCGTCTTTACGTAAGCTTGGTATCGTAGACGATCTTTCTGCCCATTATGCCGGTAGTAGGATTACGGTTTGCCCCATGGTGTCGGGTACTGGAATAAAAATAAAAGTATTGGAATCCTTAGCGCATAGTTTGCCAGTAGTAACGACCAGAAGAGGGGTGGACGGATTGTACAACAAGGCAAATAACGGATGTTTAGTCGCCGATAATCCAGCTGAATTTGCAAGTTTCATCCATCGGTTACTGAGTGATTCGGCCATATACAATGCGAAAAGTAAAGAGGGGATTCAACTTATCAAAACCCACTATTCCCCAGAAAAAGAGATGAGCATGTTGGATGCGGTGTTTTTAACCTGATGGGTGAGAACGAATACCACTATCGGCCCAAGTTGCCCGCTGCTCAATTGTTTTGTTTAATATTTTCTCGTTGAGGCGAGAATTGGATTTGCTGTTTTCAAGGTGATAGAGGTGGTAGGCAACGGCGGAAAATTTCAAGAATCTTTTTTTCACCCCCTGGTTGATCAAACGGATAGCTAACTCTGCGTCCTCGCTTCCCCATCCCTGTATGGCTTCGTTGTACCCATTAACAGCTAATAGGTCTGATTTCCAAAAAGACATATTGCAACCACGAAGTGCGGTCGGCCGATTTTTTTTGTAGCGATCTGCCAATAGTTTGGATAGGGGGTAGCTACGCAGACTGTTGAGGATACTAGATAGCGGCAGATGCCTTTTTAAAATACGAGCTCCGGGTTGTTGCTGGAGTAAAGAAAGGCTTTGCGCTTTGGAAACCCACACACGACTTCCGCATAAAAAGGCGCCCCGTTCGGCCATTTTTAAATGATCGGATATGAAATGAGGATCCAAAATAATATCTCCATCTATCTGAATAATGTATTCACCTTGAGCTTGATCTATTGCCTTGTTGCGAATAGCAGCCAAGCGGAAACCTTCATCAGGATGCCAGATGTGCCGAATAGGAATGGGAGAGTTTTTTTTCAGTTGAGAGATTTGCTCGAGCGTCTCGTCCCCTGAACCATCATCCGCGATCAGAATCTCATCTGGGAGTCGGTCCTGACTCCAAATAGAATGAATAGCGTGTCTTAATGCTTGTGGCCAATTGTAGGTGGCAACTAACACGCTAACACTACGTGGTTTTATTTTCGACATCAGGTTATAGATATTTATTTATTCCATTCTCTGTCCAGTGTATCTTCTGCTTTAATGTGTGCTCCATGATGGCCTTGTTTTTTGATTCCTGCTCTGGGGTCTTAATTTCCGTGTGATGAAGATGGTAGACGATCGCAGCAAATTTTATAACCGCTTTACTCACCCCGTAGTTCATCAAGCGTAGCGTGAGATCGCTATCTTCGTGCCCCCAACCCTGATAGGATTCGTTGTACCCGTTTACAGCATATAGATCCTCTTTCCAGAAAGACATATTGGCTCCTCTCGCAAAATAGATTGGATATCGATTTCGATATCTTTGCAATAAGTAGTCAGACAGGAAAGGCAAGCGAATAGCATTTTCCAATCGTTTGGTGTCAGCGGCAAATAGGTTAAACTTTGGGATCCCGGACATCAGTAGTTTCTCCGAGTACCGTGCGCCCAACATTACTCGGCTGCCTTGTAGAAGGAAGTTCGGTTTCGCAGCTCGGATATGATCTTTGATAAAATCGTGATGAAGAAAAACGTCTCCGTCTACCTGGATGACATACTCGAAACTGGCGAGTGCAAATGCTTGATTGACAATTCTCGATTTTCTAAAGCCGCTGTCCTCTTGCCAAACATGTTTGATGGGTATAGGAAAACTGGATTGGAATAAGTCAACTAACGCTTTGGTCTTCGGGCCAGATCCGTCGTCCGCTATAATCACCTCATTTGGTAATTGCGTTTGCGCCTCGACACTTAAAAGACAAAGCCTAAGCGCATCTGGCCAGTTGTAAGTCGCAATAATCAGAGTTACGGTTCTCTCCATTTCTATCGGTGAGGCATGTTTAGCATGGATCCTTTAATGTGCGAAAATAAACAATATATTGTAAGGGTTAAAAAAAAAGACCGGCTGATAGCGGACGATCAATCCGTTTTCCGATGGTCGATACCACTTCACACCTGCCGATGTGTAGGACCGGAGAGAATCTTGAATAATAAGCGAAACAAATTTCATACTTTTACTGACCCCTTCATGGGGTTTTTTAATGGGTGATGTTTTAACCATGAAGTCAATAAAAAACTGTTCGCTTTTAATTTCTACATACAATTGGCCAGAAGCTTTGAATCTATGCTTGAAGAGCGTGATGCGACAATCTGTTCTGCCTGCGGAAGTACTTATTGCCGATGACGGCTCTACGGAAGAA
>DXCW01000174.1 GCA_019115805.1 Candidatus Sphingobacterium stercorigallinarum | reverse complement strand
GTGATTGGCGATGAGTTGCAATACAATCAGAAACTGACACCGGTGACCCCCATGTACTACGTGAATAAGTATTCACTGCAAGAAGGGCAAATCAATTTGAGCTCGCCGATTTATCTGCGGTTGGCAGAAACGTATCTGATCCGCGCTGAGGCACAAGCAAAACTCGGAAACAGCAGTGAAGCCTTAGCCGACGTCAATCGCATTCGTTCGCGCGCGGGGTTGACACAGGCCGAGCAGTACACCTCCGCCAATCTCGGCGGAAAATCACTTCTTGACATTGTCCTAGAAGAGCGCTTTTTAGAATTGGCCTTTGAGGGGCATCGCGCTTACGATTTGTTCCGAAACAATAAAGCTTTGGAGCGCAATTATCCTGGAACCCATGCGTTAAACAATACGCCGACCACCGATATTACGCAGGTCGTCGAGCCCTCAGCAAACCGGGTAGTATTCTACATCCCACAGGCAGAAATTAACAGAAACAGCAATTTGGTTCAAAACCCTTAATCCTACAATAACTATTAAACCATAACATATGAATTTTTCAAGAAGAAAATTTTTAAAAGCAGCAGGTATCACCTCCGTATCTGGACTGGTACTTGGACAAAGTGCATGGGCATCGGAAGGGATGTGGTCACTGAATTCCAACACCTTGAAAGTCGGGTTGATCGGCTGTGGCGGCCGCGGGACTGCCGCCGCAATGGAGGCCCTAAATGCCGATCCCAACGTCGTTCTTTATGCCATGGCTGACGCCTTCTCCGATCACTTAGAAGAATCCTATAAGACCCTAAAAAAGGAATTCGGAGAAAAAGTACAGGTTCAGGATGCGCAAAAATTTGTCGGCTTGGAAGCGTATAAAGAATTATTAGCACAGGACGTCGACGTAGTGCTATTGGCTGCTCCACCGGCTTTTCGACCGGATCATTTGGAAGCCACAGTAAAAGCCGGCAAGCACATCTTTTGTGAAAAACCTTTCGCAGTAGATGGTCCTGGCCTACGCCGGGTGATCGAATCTACGAAACAGGCAAAAGCGAAAAACCTCGCGTTGGTGGCTGGTTTTTGCTGGCGCTACCATTTGCCGAAAAGAGAAACCTTTAATCGGGTACTCGATGGGCAAATTGGCGGAATCCTAGCAGCAGAATGCACCTACAATACAGGAGAACTGTGGTACAAGGAACGCCAATCTGAATGGACGGACTTCGAGTACCAACTTCGTAATTGGCTATATTACAACTGGCTATCAGGCGACCACATCGTTGAACAAGCCATTCACAGTATCGATATGCTACAATGGGCAATGGGCGATGAATTGCCGTTGCGGGTAACCGGATCCGGCGGACGCCAAAAACGTACAGATGAAAAATTCGGCAACATCTACGATCATTTCGCATTGGTTTACGAATACCCTTCCGGAGCGAAAACCTATTTTGCTTCCAGACAACAAAACGACACAGCGCCCTCCTACGCTGTCGAATTAATCGGTGAAAAAGGCAAATGTCTGGTGGATTGTCGAACAGGCGAACATATCATCAGTGGTGCCAACGCTTGGGAGTATGCGGACGAAACCAAATTTACCGATGAGAACGCTTATAAAGAGTCCAATTCCCGAAGCATGTATCAACAGGAACACGACGAGCTATTTGCATCGATTCGGAACAACAAACCGAAAAATGACAGCGATTGGATGGTTAAAGCCAATATTGTCGCGATCGCGGGTCGAATGGCGGCCTACACCGGGCAAACAGTAACCATCGACGAGGCCTTATCGTCTCAAGAACGGTATTTCCCCGATCAGGTAAATTGGGACACCAAACACGAGATACCCGTCGCTATTCCAGGCATTACTAAAATCACCTAAAAGATGAACAGAAAGCATTTTATAAAATCAGCAGCGGTGATGACTGGCGCGGCCCTAAGCGGTTCTACTTTACAAGCAGCTGGACGTTTATTCGCTCCAACCGATGCAACCGATAAATTAAAAAAGGGCTTGGGATTCAGCATGATCAAAGAAGATCTGTCGCTTCTTGATAAATTTAAGCTCGTTAAAGATTTGGGCTACGATGGGATTGAATTCAACACGCCTTTAGATTTGGATATCAGCGACATCCTTAAAGCGTGTCAAGCTACCGATCTCAGGGTACCCAGTGTCGTGAATAAAGACCATTGGAGTAAACCACTTTCCGACCCGGATGCCGCTGTGCGCAAGCATACTATTGATTCAGTTGCCCTGTCCCTTCAAGAGGTAAAAGAATTGGGGGGAGATACCGTACTGGTGGTACCGGGTGTGGTGAACGACAAGGTTTCCTATCAGACAGCTTATAAGAACGCTTTGGATTCGATTCGACAATTAATCCCTCATGTCGAGAAAACCGGCGTAAAAATCGGCTTGGAAAACGTATGGAATAATTTTATTCTGAGTCCGGTAGAGGCGGCCGCATTTCTCGATGAGATCGATCATCCCTTGATCGGTTGGTATTTCGATATTGGTAATATCCTGCGTTATGGCTGGCCTGAGCATTGGATCGAAACACTAAACACACGTATCGTCAAGCTGCATGCGAAAGCATTCTCTCGAGCGAAAATGAACGACGAAGGCCTATGGAAAGGATTCGAAGTTGAACTTACCGAAGGGGATATCGATTGGGCGAAAGTCATGCAATCGCTACGTGATGTGCCTTATAAAGGGGAATGGTTGACCGTAGAACTTGGCGGAGGTGATCGACAAGCGCTCGCTAAAATTTCCCAGCAGATGGATCACATACTTGCGCTATAGCCGACCGTAAGGACGCTCCGCTGTTCTCATCTGATAATTTGCTCCCCGATTCCGCTACAAGCGCATTCGGGGAGCTTTTTTTTATCGTCATTTCGCGATGGGTCCGGTTGCTCTAATCGGCTAATGTCGTAATGTCCACTTTAGGGGCAGCCAAATTCATCGCCTTAATTTCTTTTTTGCACTGATCCACCATTTCCTGAGTCATTTGATAGGTATAATCGCCATAATCGTCATAGCTTAACTCACCCACGTAAAAAAATCCGTATTGGTCAAAAAAGGCAGTCAAATCGGTTTTGGAAACCTCACAAGCTGTTTTTATGAAATTGAGCTGGTGCACGGCTGGATTTTGCTCACCACTGCGATCCCGCCAATCGCTCGCGCGTGAAGATCGGGTTCCGCGTTTACGGGATGCCTGTAATCGAAAGGCTTCAAATAAATCGGGATAAAAATCGGGATGGTCACCGGGTCCCTCGAAATACAATTGCAATTGCCAAAAAGGGACCAAACGGTTGAACACATCAGGATCTGCTAAATACGAGATACCGCTATCGATGATGGTTGCTCTCGCCTTCTCAAAGTTACCCTGCGCTTTAATACGAGAATCATTTCCAAAAGAGCGCATGACATACAATGAAAACAGGTTATTACTCACCTCACCTAGTCCACCCCAATTAAACATCGGTCGGGTCTGATGCACGTGTCCCACCTCGTGACTAAAGCCCCAGCAGGGATCGCCACTGATCACCGATTCCGGGTCAACTACCATAGCCATCGCGTAGCCTACCTTATCGCCCATATAAGCAACCCCGTCCCGATCTCTAAACATATAGTAATTGTAGTTTACTCGGGCAAGTATCCTATTCTCGGGCACTTTATTATATTTTGTTAAGCCCATAAGTTGGTGCTGCCGTGCGATCAATGAATCGTAATTGCTAATCAGCTCTACCCCACGACCGCCAGCATATTTCTGCATAGCGTCTACCGGATATGCGGTCTGGATATGTTTTCCTTTCGCATCCAGTATAGGAAAAACGGCATCACCCAATAAAGTATCCCAATCTTGATTGTTGTGTTCAGCAATGTCAAAATAGCCGTTGACCTGGCCGCTTACAAAATGAACTTGAATGGGCTGCTCCTTTTCAGGCGCATCGGAAAAGTAGTTGATATAGGCTAAACTGCCAAAATCGTCCAATTCAATGATGTTAACGCCGTTTGTCAACCTAAATTCTTTTTTCTCGAGTCCCCAGCCTTTGGGGTCTTTCGTTGGATTCTCCGGATCTGGCGCCTTGCGCAGCCAGTTCGGAATCAACAGACTCACCTCTTTCCCAGGACGAATTCCGTCTACAATGACCACATGTTTTCCCTCGGGAAGGTATACACCAGTCACATTTTCGTATCGACTGTACCCATCACCAATGCTCAGTTGAATCCCAAGTGTGGTGGGCGACAAAAGCGCCGCATAAGAAGCTAGTCGATATCGATCTACATAGCGGTCCTCCCATACAGCAAGCGCCAATTCTTTAATCGCCGGATGCTCGATCTGTGCAAGATCTTCGCGTTTTATTCCTTGTTTCAGACGGGTAGCCATGGCATCTTCAAAAACCTCGAGGTCTTGATAAATGTGTTTGACATCATCGGCCGATTGCGCGCAACTCATCGTGGAGATGCCACACAGCACGACCAGTGAAAAAATGATTTGTTTCATGTTCTGGTTTAATTGTTCGATTCTAAATATAGCGTTTTCCGGTATACATGAATCGGTTAAAGAACATAGAAAACGTTGCGGCCGTCTTTCTTACAACAAACAATCGATTGCACGCTTTGTAACATTATAATGGAGGAAAAGACGTGCAGACGCGAACGTCCTTTTTTGGGTGCTCAGGTCCGCTGAACACCAAGGGATGACGCTGTGGGTGCGAACGAATACACTTGTAGCATTCCCATTGAACAACACGCACCGCCGTTTTTGAGCTTTATCCCAACGATTAGCGGCCTGAACGTGTTCTAAGAGATAAATGCAGGGAATAACACTCTACGAATATGAGACCATCTATTATCATCGCCCCCCTGAGCCGGCCGGCACGCATCAATCGATCGCCTCCCACTCACCATTTGCCAAGTGGAATGGACGCCCGATCCACCATGTTTCAATCGTGCGGTCCGTTTGTTCGCAAGGGACTTGAGTGGAACGTCCCGTTACTAGGCACTGCGAATACCCCGTTTCAATCACCACCACCATGATTTTATTTTTTCACTTATAAAACAGAACCTATGTTTTTTGCTATATTTTTTGGTATCGTATTTCTTATCGGCGTAGGTGTTTTTGTGTATCGTTTCAAGACACGAAAAACCAAGTAATCAATTAGAAACCCGCAACATTGGTGGGCGAGTCTCGCGCGCGATAAGAGCATGCACTTCTGTATGGCTGTAGTATCCAGAGCGGTCGGCTGTTTTACA
>DXCW01000173.1 GCA_019115805.1 Candidatus Sphingobacterium stercorigallinarum | reverse complement strand
GAATAGGAACTGTCTTTTACCGCTTCAAAGGCTTCAAGAACACTTATCCCTAAACCGTCGGCCATGAAATAGATAGACAATACCACAGCTAACAAGAGAAAGGTTGTTTGCAGCGTATCGGTAATAATAATCGTCTTTAATCCTCCCTTATTGGTGTAGAGCCAAATTAATATTAAACAGATCGACACGGTTAAAATAAATGGGATATCCCAAGCATCAAAGATGTAACGTTGTAATACGATCGCAACTAAATAGAGTCGAAAAGCGGAACCAATCGTCCTGGATATTAAGAAGATCATCGCTCCCGACTTATAGCTTTTATGGCCTAACCGTTCTTCCAAATACGTATAGATGGAGGTCAACTGCATCCTATAATACAGCGGTAACAGCACATAAGCGATGACCACAAAACCTATTGCGTTCCCCAGAACAAACTGGAAGTAGCTAAAATTATTGGGCTCGGTTAACCCCGCGGGCACATTTCCAATGTCACCAGGAACAGATATGAAAGTTACCCCAGATAATGCCGTACCAATCATCCCAAAGGCAACCAGATACCATTTAGAGTTCCGATTGGCCACAAAAAAAGCAGCGTTATCGGATGATTTTCTGGAGGTGAAATAGGCGACCGTCAACAGCAACCCAAAATAAACTACAATAAACGCTAAAAGAACGGCTGGACTCATAATAAGCGTGGTTTAATGGTTGTTCTGATTATAGTTTTCTATGGCTTTACGGACGTTCCCGAATTTCTCAATCAACGCTGAAGCCGTTTCTTCATCCACTCCCGTCTCGGTCATTACCATGCGTACGCCACGTCCTACGAGTTTATGATTAGACAGCTGCATGTCCACCATCTTATTTCCTTTTACCCGGCCCAACTTAATCATCACCGCGGTGCTAATCATGTTGAGCACTAGTTTTTGTCCGGTACCGGCTTTCATACGTGTTGAACCGGTAACAAACTCCGGCCCAACGATAACCTCTATAGGATATTTCGCTTTCTTGGCTACCGGAGAATTACTATTGCAAACCAGACACCCGGTAGCGATCCCGTTTTCATTCGCCTTCTCCAGTCCCCCGATGACATAGGGTGTCGTACCTGAGGCTGCTATTCCCAAGACAAAATCACGATCATTAATCGCATATTCTTCCAAATCAAGCCAAGCTTGTTGAATATCATCTTCGGCAAATTCGACAGCCTTGCGGATGGCAGAATCCCCTCCCGCAATTAATCCAATTACCCAGTCGAACGGCACCCCATACGTGGGTGGACATTCTGATGCATCCAAAATACCTAGTCTTCCCGACGTCCCAGCACCAATATAAAATAAGCGCCCTCCTGATTGCATTCGCTCTACAACAACATCGACCAAAGCTTCGATCTGCGGAATCACTTTCTCAACCGCCAACGGAACGGTTTGATCTTCTTTATTGATATTTGAGAGAATCTCGTTTACGGTCATTTTATCAAGATCTTGATAATTAGAATCTTTTTCCGTTGTATTTATCATAGCACTCATTAGCTTTCCAAACAATAGTCAATTTTCGTAAATATGCGACATTTTAACAAAAAACGCAAGAACACGCATGAATCATATTTCGTCTAACCCGACGAATTTATAATTTTTATCTTTTAACCGATCAATTATCTCATCAAGTATGTAGAAGAATTTGTCTGTTCGTCTTTCATCCGATCCTAAGTGGACGAGAACAATATATCCGTTTAAACCTTGTTTTACTTCGAAATCAAACAGCTGTTCTGAAATAGCCTTCGAGTCCATGTATCGCTCTCCCATTTCCGGAAAACTGTAATCGGCTGCGGTTCGTAAGCCCGGAGTAAAGTTATATAGCGTAAGGCCTAGATCTGTTGTCCAATTGACGATTTGTCGATTATACCATTCGTATGGCGCAATAAACTTATCCATCCTAGCGATACCTAACCGTTGAAGCTTGACTATATTCGCTTTAAGGTCGTCCTTGAATTCATCTTCGGTAACCAGTAGCCTACTGCGGTCCTCCCAAGGCATATACAACAAGTGAGCATCAGAGTGCGGTCCAATGTAATGCCCCTGTTTGTGTAAACTCCGGATAATTCCGCGTGCTTTTTTATCCTCTAAAAATCGCCCGGTAACAAAAAAGCTTCCTAAAATCCCTCGTGCCCTCAAAATCGATTGAATAGGCTCAAGGCCCTCCCGATACTCGTCACCGGTGAATACTAAGCTGATTTGTTTCTTAGTCGTATCCCCTCGTATAATCGCTCCAAACGAGTCTACGGTTTTTTTTTTGACTCGTTTTCTTTCGCTGCCAAAAGATAAATCAATGATGCCGTACCGTCCATCGTCGGTTCGTTGGTACTATAGTCTCCAAAGTCATCGTGATACACAACCAAATCACTCTGAAACTCTTGATACCCATCCTCTTTATACAGTTGGATGCCAATCAGATTGTTAAAAATAGAGGAGTAAACCGGTCCATCAACTAATCCCCCGTCAATGGGATATCCATGTAAATAAGTGAAAGCAGAGTGCGGATCAGAGGGTGTGTCCCCGTCTTCCGGTAGACCATACACCATACTTGTTCCCCACGGATTCACCCCAAAAAGCCAATCAATATTCGCTTGTTCGAATTCTTTAAACTGCGCATCACCGGAGAGCTCGCGATACCACAAGCATTGAATGGCAAAAGCGGTAGTCAAATTATTGCTACACCAAATGAACGGCACACCGCGAAGAAACACATTCTTTTTAGCGCGATCATAAACTGTTTGTATTCCGTTTTTGTAATACCCGAGCACCTCATCCTTCATTTCTTCAGACCCGTGCTTAACCATCTCAACATGCCCCAAATTGATAAATGGATAATATTGATAATGATTAGCCGTATCTCGTATCATCCAAGGAGTAATGGGCTCTTTCCTAGCATAGTCCATCGCCTTATTCAGGTGAATAGCCTCTCCATTCAGCTGATACATGAACGCTTCAGCCAACTCCATATCGTCTACCCAATTGTCCTCGGCATAAATATAAGGGGACTTAACCGACACGGTTTGCGTAACTCCCGGTTTAATGTGCGCATAATCATACGCACTTTGTGCACGACTCCATAAACTATCAGCGTAGTCTCGGCGATCCTGCGCTAGCAACTTAGAGCCTAAACTAAAAGCAGCAACAAATTTAGCTGCCGTTGAGCTCGTGCCAGTAGTATTGTTCAAAAACTCTCCCCTTTGCTGGCGCTCTCCATCAATGAAATAAACGGGGCGTTCATGCCCTCGTCCGTATAAGGAGTCCAGTCCGGGTAGTCGCATACTCGCGTGATCCCGGTCGTCCGCAATTTGATTAAACATCATATTGGGTTTAGGGTGCATTTTCAACAACCAATCCAAGCCCCAAATGGCTTCATCCAGCACATCAGCAACGCCGTTTGCGCCGTCTAATCCATTCGCCTGCTTCTGATCGGAGAACACACTCGGAAAATCACGATAGGCCATCAGCATATGGTATGTTGCATTAGCAGAGGTCGTGGCATATTGCAAGTAATCGGATGCATCATGCCAACCGCCTCCTACATCTATCCGGGTGCTATCGGGTAGGCCAACAGAACCGGCATATAAAGTAAAGCCGTCTTCTGTATGACAGCTGTCTTGAAGGTAAGGATTGAATAATGTTCGCTGTTGACGCATATATCTTAATGCAAAATCCGCCGCACCCTCATATACATCTGCGTCGATTCGGAAGCTGGGTGAGCGCGTACCATCGTCAGACTTGATATAGTAAGTACCCCTCGTTTCGATTTTCGTAAAATCAAGCCTATAGCCTCTGGCAAATGGTCCGTACTCCCCAAAAGCTTTTCCCGCTTTTCCTCGAAAAACAACTTCATCAGTTTGGCTATCATGTAACGAAAACCGTTTGACTTTCACGGGATCTTTACTGACCCAGACCGCGACTTTACTGTGGTTTGGCAAATACCCCAACTGGTTAATTCGAATCCAACTGCGCTGTTCAGCCTGTAGCGATACAGAGAAAATCAAACCAAAGAGTAAAAAAAGTATTTTTTGCATAACTCGTTTTTAATAGGTTAACATAGTGATTTTCCCATCCATCGTACTCACCACAATCCGATCTTTTAACACCAAGGGGGGATTAATCATTGCGTTCGAAATCTTATATTGCCATACGGTCTTTCCTGTGTCTAAATCCACCGCACTTAACAAGCCCTTATCGCTGGGGATAAACGCCAGTTTTTTATTACTGTATATAGCGGTTGGTGCTAGCTCGTAAGGTAACTTAAGGTCAGCTTTCCATGAAACGTCGAAGTGATCACTGAATACGGAAACCCCCACAACTTCACCATCCATTGTTTTAGCTAGAACAAGCTCATTCGCATAGCCTATGGATTCCCTTACACGATGTTCTTTATGATTTTCTCGCCAAATGGTTGCTCCGGTTTTAAGATCGATAGCTGTCATATAGCGATCCGGCGCCACAATAAAGACCCGATCACCATACACCACTGGATAGCAAGCCGCGGCTGAAAACATTCGATTTTTGTGACCGTTATCCCATGCCCATTCGAGCGCACCATTTCTCTGATTTAAAGCGTAAAATCCGTTCCCCCAACTTCCGAAAATCACCTTCCCTTTTGTCAGGGTCGGTAAAGTAGACACATACCCCGCCACCCCATCAAAGGTCCACAACAGCTTACCATCCCGCACACGGATGCATCGGAAGATGCCATCTGATCCGCCGATATATGCCTTCCCTTTGTGAATAGCCGCTGACCCCAGCACGGCTTTATTTGTTTCAACTTTCCAGCGTAAACTTCCGTCAACCGCATTAATACCATAGATAAAATGATCCGAAGAACCTACTACCACCACCCCGTTTGCCACCCCCGGTGTCGAATACACCTTGCCTCCGGTTTTATAGGTCCATTTTTTTTCACCAGTCTTCAAATCCAAAGCGTATACCTCTCCGACCGTATTGGCAGTAAATATCAACTTACCATCAGAACCAATACCGGCTCCGATATCTCCATGATCTTCATACGTCCACACTTCCGTGGCTGGGGTTCGTTGATTAACTGAGAAATCTGGTCTCTTAACGTGCTG
Organism: Candidatus Sphingobacterium stercorigallinarum; assembly: GCA_019115805.1. Classification (GTDB taxonomy): domain Bacteria; phylum Bacteroidota; class Bacteroidia; order Sphingobacteriales; family Sphingobacteriaceae; genus Sphingobacterium; species Sphingobacterium stercorigallinarum. Next base: position 74,160 of record DXCW01000173.1, on the reverse strand, counting down.
AGCACCATTTCGATTGACAGTTTTTAAAGCGATTGAAAGCCAGGGGTCATCAGTTCCTCTTAACGGATGTCGTACACGAAAAACAGCAGAATCGTTCGCGACCGTAATAATATTATATCCCCCAACCGTATCATTTCCCCGTAGATTGGAGCGCACCATTACTCCAGGAATCCCTTCCCAATCAAAATGTTTATTAATATGCCCATGGCCACACAGGGCCAACTGCACGTTTCTGGTTTTAAGCCGATCTATACTCTCATACCAATTGTTCAAAGAAGAATCTAGCGGGTAGTGGTTGATTGCAATTAACGGGGTGCTCTGATTGGGGTGTGCAGCGAAAACTGAATCCATCCACACTAAATTTTCTCGTGGAATCTGTCCCGGACTCATCCGCATATTGGGGCCGGAAGTAGTACCGATGAACTGGTAGCCTTTGTGTTCAAAAAAGAAGGTTTCTGCTCCGAAAACTTCCCGAAAACTATTTGCTCCGCTTTCAGACCAATTACTATCATGATTTCCAGGCACGACATACAATGGAAGCGTCAAGCTGTCTAAGATTTGTTTTGCAAGAGCTAACTCGTCATCTGATCCAAATTCAGTTACGTCGCCTGACAAGATTACGAAATCAAGATATTGCTGTTGATTAAGGTCTTTTACCGTTCTCCAAAGGTCTTCAGCGCCGGTTGCACCACCCACATGAGTATCTGTTACCTGAGCAAACTTAAAGGATTGCGAGTAACAAAAAATGGGTGATAATATCAGAAAAAGGATAAACAGTTCTTTCATAAAGCAGAGTAAAAGCGAAAGACCGACGGTGATCTTTCGCTCAATAAATTTTTGTAGCAACAAAACTACCACCCAGGAGTTTGAGCCAGCGTATATCCTCGTTCTTCATAAGTTTGAATCAGAGCGATACTTATCGGGGATAAATAATTCCTTTGTTGGACGGCTGGTCGATTGGCAAAATTCCTTACGACATAAAAGCCTTCCATTTCCGAGTCATTATTTCCATTGTAAGTCACTATTGACCCATCTAACTTCTTGACTTGTAATCGATCTTTAAAACTTGCGAGAATTTTACCAGGATTTGATTTGTCTCCAAAATCTTTTAGTCCGATGACCCATGATCCTAATTTATAACTTTCGTCATTAAAGTTCATTTTCTCGAGTTTTTTCCAGCGACGAAGATCCTGAATTCTCGCATATTCAAAGACAAATTCCATTCTGCGCTCACGACGAATTTCCCACATTAAAGGTGATACGTCTGAGTCGCGATTTGGATCATTTGGTAATGAGGCTAAAGAAAGCGGTTCGGTTTGCTTCACTCCTTTACCTTCAGCAGCAGCATCCAAAGGCCGCGAACGAATCGCGTTAATAGATTGGTCAATATCTGCCTGGGTGACCGGGGAGCCTCCGTAAAATTCAGCTAAAATTTGTTTCGCCTCTATCCAATTCAACACCACTTCAGCCAAACGTGCAACGGGTGCGTCATTTGTATTGGTACTTGATGCCCATTTAGGTGGATAAGCTTCACCAGAGTTTAGATAATCCAACGCCTCTCTACCGGCAAACTTATGCGCGTACACCAGCGTGCCTATTGCAGGAGCGTTTACGGTATCCATAAATGTCGCTTCAAAACGCGGATCTCTAGTTTGTACTAAGTCCTGCAGTCTAAAATTCTCTGCATTTTCAACCGAAGAATGTTGGAACACGTCACCGTCGTTACAAATAAACGCTTGAATTAAATTCAAGTTTGCAGAACTGGGTTGATTCTCTGTACCGTTACTATACGAACCGATTGCGTGCCGGATCGCTAACGCATCGTCATAAGCGCGGTAGAAAATCACCTCTGGATTACTGGAAAGACTCTCTGATGCAAAAAGGCTTTTATAATCCGAGCCAAAGGTGAATAATCCACTTTCCATCACATATTCAGCAGCATCTCTCGCTAGTTCTAAGTAGGCTTGTGCTCTCGATTTGTCAAGTTGGTGGTAATGCTGCCATGAGCCCTCGAACAACATCATGTTAGAAATTAGACTAGCTGCCGCATAACGGTTTACATACCCCTCGCCGTCATCCTCTCTCAAATTATCCATTACGTAGCGAAAATCTTCAGCTACATGATCCATAACCTCGCCACGGTCGTCCCGATCTTTATATTGTTCATCGAAGTCATCGGGCTCAATCGGAGCGCCATAATATGGCACGTCACCGAATACACTCACCAGTCGGGCGTACTCAAATCCTCGAAAAAACCGACCCACTGCGGACCAGTGTTGATACTCCTCTTCGCTTATTTTATCCTTAGAGAAGTTTTCTATCCGATCGATCATTAAATTCGATTTGCGGACCCAATAGAAATTCCAGTTCGGGCCAGGATGTTCTGATCGAAGTACGGTTGTTAACAGGGAAGAGGAACCTCCCCCATCTGTAGGCACTGAGCCTAGAAATGCGAGTTGTTGATTCTCCGAAGTCAAATCATCGGAAAATCCGTATCCTCTAAGAGGCGCATAGGCCGTACCAAACCCCACGTTATAGCCGACAAAATAATTGCTATAAAAATCATTAGCGAATAAGCGTAAATCATTTTCATTTCTCCAATAAGTATCTTCTGAATCAACCATGGAGTTCAGGTCTGGCCTATCTAAGAATGTCTCACAACTGGAGAACAAAAGAGCCGAACCGAGTATCAAATATGATAATGTTTTCATTGTGTTAAAATTAGAAGTTCAACTGAAGACCAAACGAAGCACTTTTGAAGGTTGGCGTACCAACTCCTGTACGGCCACTATTATAATTAGTTTCATTATACATGGAATACCCATTCTCCACCTCCGGATCGATCGGCAGTCCGTTCAGCTTGTCCCATGTAAAGAAATTCTCTAACGCCACATAGACTCGTACATTATTGAGCTTAGCCGGCGCAATAAAACTTTGCGGTAATGTATACCCTAAGGTGATATTCTTAATGCGTGTATAAGATAGATCTAATAGATATCGTGACTGCACCTGCATATTGTTCGTGGTATTACTTCCCGCGTTGTTATATGCTGCAGGATAAAATGCACTAGTATTATCCGGCGTCCAATAGTCACCAACGATCGCTGCAGGCATAGCTCCGTCACCGGTGTTAAATCCAGCAATAGCCAAAGCGCCATTTCCCCATAATGCACGTTGGCCTACTCCTTGAACAAAAACTGAAAAATCGAATCCCTTATAATCGGCCCCTACACGGAAACCATAGTTGTAGCGAGGGGTAAAGTTCCCGATCACACGCATATCTCCAGGATTATCAATTGTACCGTCGCCATTGTCAATTTCTCCGTCACCATTTAGATCCTTGAATTTGACGTCACCAGGCCCAAAATTAAAAGTCGAGCTATTTTCTAATCGAGGCTGATACACAGGCGACTGCCCATTGGGACCGTCTTTTTGCAAATAGGTTTGTCCTTGTCCATCTGTATAGTATTTTGACATATCCTCGGTTAAATCTACCAATTGCGGATTCCCATTCGCGTCCAACACGAAGTCATCAAGTTGATACAAACGGTCTGTTTCATATCCCCAGATGTCGCCGTGCGCTCGCCCATCGTAGTTGACAGAGGTCAAACGAGAAGAAGTGTAGTTATAAAAACGAGAAACTGCATCGTCAAAGTTTGCTCTCAAATTTATACCAAGACCGTTGTCGAAACGATGATTAAAGTCGATAGCTATTTCATATCCTTTAGTTTTCAATTCTCCGAAGTTCCCCAAGGGGGCATCTCCACCAATTGTCCAAGTAGTCCCTTCGAAAGGAGCGAACATATTTTTCGTAGTTCGGATGTAATAGTCAAAAACCAAACCTAAACGATTATCTAAAAAGCGTGCATCAATACCAAAATCGGTCGTCTCCAAATCTTCCCAAGTAATGTCACGAAGACTATACTTCGGAACCCTTACCGCATAAAATTTATTCGACCCTCCGACCCAAGTAGACTCATAAGCCTCCATGGTAGGAGAATACAATCCAGGGTCGACTGCCTGATTACCAATCACTCCATATGAGGCTCTAAATTTCAGATGCGAAAGAGCAGGTTTGGCCCACTCCATAAAACTCTCCTCCGAGGCCACCCATCCGGCCGACGCAGAAGTAAACCATCGCCAAACCAAATCGTCGACAAATTTTGAAGACCCATCGTAACGGGCGTTGGCTTCAAACAAGTATTTGTTTTTATACGCATAATTCACTCGACCAAAGAAACCAGCTTGACTCGTCCAATAGGTACCTCCACTTCCGGTCACAGTCCCAGACGCAAGATCAAATTGAGGATTCCTTAAATCAAGTAAATTTGTCTTTTGTGTCCAATTATACTTCCCATAATCCGAAACGATATTCGACCCGACCATAAATTTAAAGTCATGACCGTCCTCCAAGTTCAAGTTGTACGTAGAAAACGCATTTAAAGTATGTTTATATTCATAGGCTGCTCTCGCATAAACATGATCAGGATTCGCTCCCGGTGCAGTATATTGATGTGTATTTAATCCCCAAGCCGGCATCGCTCCCTCTGTACCTGCAGAAACAACTGCACCGGTAGCATCTACATATACAGGATTTCCATTTTCGTCAAATCGCTGTACTGGAGCAATCCAACTATCAGCTCCCGTGAATCTCGTTCCCGGACGGAACCAATCGTAGTCCTCATTTGTAAAATTATAGTCCACATCAACGGACCAGTTATCAGAAATATTTACCGTTGCTCCGGCATTCAAGTTGATATAGTTCCGCTTCATAGACGCTTCATTTGAGGCTTTATACTCGCTCCATGGACTTCTAATATCGGCTCCTGTTTCATCCGCTCCCATGGGGTATATGGAGCTCCATCTATACATATAATACCAGGGATCCGCTGTGGTAGAATTACTCGCGTAAGGATATTGCTTATTCCGTTGTGCGAACATCGCTCCTGCTCTAAGCGTCACATAGTCGTTTAAATCGGTAGAAATGCGAACCGCACCATTAATCCTTTTGAATTTATCCGAATCTCCCGGTTTGAGCATACCGCTTTGAGATAGGTGACCAAACGTAGCCGTATACTTTGTTTTCCCAATACTACCATTTAAGGAAGCATTATTAGTGATCGTTGGCGCCCATTCTCTAACCATATATTCGTAAGGATCATATGTCCGTAAGCCGAGCTTTCTACTCGTATTTGTGGGGTCGACAATCCAATCTCTTCCGTATAAAGTAGGATCGTTCGGACCTAACGATGCCCCATACTTTTCGTCCCACTCCTTAGCCATTTCATAACTCTCCGGCGTTACATAATAAAACGCTCCACTAATATTCGAACCCACACGCTCCATCGCATCTTTGGTATATTTCAATGCATCCAATCTTCCCATTTCATACTTCTTAAACGGGTTTTGAAAAGCGAAGTTATTGGAATAGCTGATGTCCGTCTTTTCTGTATTCGAACCTGTTTTTGTCGTGATTAAAATCACACCGAATGCTGCCTTCGCGCCATATATGGATGAAGATGCTGCATCCTTAAGGACTGTAATCGACTCAATATCATCAGGATTTACATATTGGATACTTGGAATTTCCACATTATCTAGCAAAATTAATGGATCCCCACTTGCTTGAATGGAAGCTATAGCGCCTCGAATCTTCATTTTTGGATCTGATCCCACCTCTCCATTGGGAATGGTTACCGTAAGACCAGGAGTTGTGCCCTGTATTCCCCTTCCGACATCTGCAATTGGACGCCCTTGCAAGTTGTCTTCCACATTAATTGACGAAACAGCGCCAGTAAGATTCCCTTTTCGCTGCGTACCGTATCCGACAACAACAACCTCATCCAGCACGTCGCTAGTAGATGCTAAAGTAACGCTTATACTATTCGACGTTACAGGCACTTCTCGGGTTTCGTAACCTACAAAAGAGATTCTTAAACGTGCTCCAATCTCAGCTGTAATAGAAAAGTTCCCACTATCGTCAGTTGACGTGGAGGCTGAAGACCCCACTACCGAGACGGTCGCACCACTAATTGGACCATCTGGCCCCATAACCTTACCGCTTATTTTATTTTGTAAAACAGATGACGCGTTCATCCACCCCACAGAGTTTGTCGGACTGACACTCAGATCGCTCCCAGCAAATGCCGAAGGCATCGTCAATCCGAAAGCGAGAGAAAAGAGTAATAGTCTTCGCATTGCTTAAAGATTTAGTTAATTAATAAATTGATCTATCATAATTCGGTTTTAACCAAACTGGCTAACCGACTCCAACTGCAAATGCAGTTGATTAAATTCAATCATAAAACGGGCTCAATTAGGATCGAGCCCGTTCGTATTGGTTATTCAAAATCAGGATACAGCAGATATTTCGTCCGCATTTCTTTATAAGCGTCCAAATCGGCACGCCAAGACTCGCGGATTTCTTCTTCTGTTTTCCCCGCTATAATTTGTTTACGTAGTTGATCGGTACCCGCCAACTTGTCAAAGAATTCTGGTCTGGTAAAAAATTTCGACTTATCTGGCATTTTCTGATAAAAATCCAGCACGTATTTTAGTGTAAACTGTTGCTCATCCGGGTTTAGATCCCTCAGGTCTACCCCATAATTGGTTTCCCCTTTTCCCTCTACATGTTTCGCCATACCGGCTTTTTCTCCGGGAGTAAACGAGAACTCTCCAAAGACGGGATCTGGATATCCAACAACCTGGAAAGGCCAGTCGGTTCCACGACCGACAGACACATCCGTACCCTCAAACAAGCATAAGGAGCCGTAAAGCCGAATTGACAAATGATTTGGAAGACTTGGAGAAGGCACAACTGGCAATTCATACCGCATCGCATGCGTATAATTCTGCACCGGAATAACCGTAAGCTTACATTGTTTGCCGTCTTCTAACCACCCTTCTCCATTGATCATATGCGCAAGCTCCCCCACGGTCAAACCATGAATCATCGCAATCTTATGAAAAGAGACATTGGATTTAAATTTGTCGTCTTGGCGCACCGGACCATCCACTTGGTCTCCTGCTGGATTCGGCCGATCTAACACGATGAGTTCTTTATCGTGTTTAACACATAACTCCATTACCCGATGCATCGATGTTATATACGTGTAAAAACGCGCACCCACATCCTGAAGATCGAATATCATCACGTCAATCGATTGCACGATGGAGTCTTGCTTTTCGTTCCCCCCGTATAAAGTGAATAACGGCAGACCCGTCTTTTCATCCGTTTCATTACTGACTTTCTCGCCCCTTTCGATCTCACCCCGAAACCCATGCTCGGGCGCAAATCCAAATCGCAAATCCACATCGTTTGCCATCAACACATCTACAAGATGTTCACTATCTGAACCAACCACAGAGGTCTGATTCCCCATCAACCCTACACGCTTTCCCTCTAACAAGGGCAAGTACGCCTCCGTTTGATCGGCACCAGTCCGCAAAACGGAATCTGCGCTTTCCTGCGGGTTTCCATTGTCTGATTCTTTTTTGCCAGCCATCCCGCAACTCGTCAACATCAGGGCGATTAGTGTAGAAAAAAGTGTAACTCTTATCATACGGATTTCAATAGGCATCATACTGGTTATTGCTTAAGTTTCTCAAAAATAATACAAATGCCGCATAATAAAGCATTTTTCACTGCAGTTTGATATGATTCATGCGACAAAGATGACGAAACCTGCACAAATCAGAATTGCAAGCATCTGGGAAAGCTCATCCAGAAACAAGGCAAAGGAATGATAACCAACACGTTAGGTGACAAAACAAGTTAAGTTGTGCTCTAGATTAGTGTGACAAAAACACTTTAGGGTAACATTTCAGTTACAAACAAGTGTGTCCGTAACAAATTAATGGTCCCTAGACGCCGAGCGACTAGGGACCATCAACATGCCGGCGGCATCAATCTTACTGTTCAATGGGTTCCGCGGCGTATTCTCCTTCGTTTCCAAGCCGATCAATCGGCTTCACGGCTATCGCATTTAGTTTTTGACCATCCTTTATTTTAGGGACGGTCATCTGATTGACGTTACCTTCTGAAATCTCAATATCCCACACATCTCCATAACGGGCATAGGTTACCCATTTAAACACTTGCTCCGGTTGTTTATGAAGCCATTTCACAAAATATCCGCCTTCCTCATCGGTAATTAACAGCGAGGGTTTTAATATGGGATTAGCAGGAAGCCATGGGGATTCGGGAACCAAGGCCTTCTGTGAATACAACCCCTCTCGCAAAGTCTTGAGCAAAGTAGGGTTTTGAGTCAACCCTGCGATACTCCAATGTACCGCTCCTATACTTTTTGGTAAAATCTTCCTCGTTTCTTCAATTTGCCTACTGATTTCTGTTGTTCTATTGGCAGCTCTTACCGCGACGGTATTTAGCCCCGGCCACAAATGTCGTTGGTGTGTGTTCTCGGATTGCCACCATTTCAATAGGTTGGTAAAACTCTGTTTTGGCGGATCAATGGGCCAATATAATTGTGGGGTAAAATAATCAACCCAACCTTCATTGAGCCACAATTTTGCATCGGCATACAATTCGTCATATTGCGATGATCCCGTAATACCTGCGGGATATCCCGGCTTCCAAATTCCAAATGGGCTTAAACCAAATTTAACAGCTGGTTTCTCTTGTTTAATCTCAGTGTAGACGCGCTTGATAAATTGATTGACGTTGTCGCGCCTCCAATCGGCCCTACTTAAGGTTCCTCCACCTTTGGTATAGGCGGACCAAGTTTTATAGTCTGGAAAGTCTGCGCCACCATGATAAGACGCATAAGGATAGAAATAGTCATCAAAATGCACACCATCGATATCGTAACGTTTTACAATATCCATCACGACAGCAGCCGCATGATCCTGCGTTTGCTTACTGGCGGGATCGAACCAATACATGCCATTACGAAGCTTCACCACATTCTCGCCACCTTTCAATGCCATGGACTGACTGCTTACCGCCCCTCCACTGGAGTGATGAGCTCTATAGGGATTCAGCCAAACGTGTAATTCCAATCCTCTTTTATGTGCTTCTTCAATCCAGAACTCCAAAGGATCATAGAACGGACTAGGTGCTGTACCGGTTTTTCCAGTTAGAAAATAAGACCAGGGTTCTAACTTGGAGTCATATAGCGCATCTGCAGATGGCCTTACTTGAAAAATAACCGCATTAAAATTATTTTTCTCCAATAAATCCAATAAAGCGATGGCTTCACGTTGTTGCTCCTGAGTAGATAAGTTATTTTTGCTTGGCCAGTTGATATTCGCTACCGTCGCAATCCATGCCGCACGGAATTCACGTGGAACGTCCGGCAAATCAACACGAAACGCTGGCTTTTCCAGCACCTTTGGTGTGTCAATGGACTTCTCTTGAACTGCCGAGGCGGTTCGTTCTGGCGTTTCAACCTGCTTTGGTGTTTGGGGTTGCTGATCGACCTGCTCAGTCGTTCCTGTTGTCGGCTGTCTAAGCACTTTGTTTTTATGATTTCGACTCCCACAGGACAGCATCATCCATAATCCAAGAACCACCACACTGATTCGCAATACATTTCTCATCATCAACTATTATTTTTCGCTAAAACTACACTTTTTTATCACAAACCATTCCAATTATTCCGCCGAAAGGCTAATTTTATCGCCCTCAAACCATACCGATTTGACCTTAAATTGTTGATCAAAAGCCAAGATGTTTGCTAGAGATCCCGCCTCTAAATTCCCAATATCACGTCTCTTCATCAAACGAGCGGGATAAAGAGTGGCCATCCGCAAACTTTCTTCCAAGGAAATCCCGACTTGTTCCACACAATTCTGTACCGCACCAAGCATGGTAAGGGCAGATCCCGAAAGCGTCCCGTCCGGCAACGCAAAATGATCACCATTGAAGGCATGTTGATATATTCCTTTGCGACATGTGGTCACTGCATCGGTAATCAAAAATAGTCGCTCACCCATCAACGCCTTGGAAAGTTTGACTGTCGGGTAGCTCACATGAATTCCATCGACGATGATGGAAGCAGATACACGTTCATCCTGCATCACAGCTCCTGGCAAGCCTAAGTCACGATGGTGAAGTGACGACATCGCATTCCATAGATGCGTTGCGGCGCCTATTCCTTGATTAAAAGCACGAATGGATTCTTGGAAGGTAGCGTTGCTATGGCCTGCAGAAACAAGAACCCCTCGTTCCTGCAAATAGTGCAAAGATTCCGTATTCATCAGCTCTGGTGCCACTGTCATCATGTTCACGATCTCATCTGAATCCTGAAGTAGATTTTCCAGAAGTTCTACTTTCACCGGTTTCACTAATTCCGCGGGATGAGCACCTCTTTTTTCCACATTTAAAAAGGGCCCCTCCAAATGAAGCCCTAACGCCACACGGGGCTGGGCCTCCCTAAAGATCTCGATCGCTTGGGTGAAGACATCCAATGTATTGGTCGCCAGGGTTAGGTTAAATGATGTACAACCTTGTCGAAGGAGGCTTTTTTCGATTTCTTGGAGAGCTGCGACCGTAAGTTCCTGGGAAAAGAGACGATCTGCAGCCCCATATATCTGCAGATCAACAAGTCCAGGCGACACATAAGCGCCCGCTAAGTCAACCTGATGATAACAAGAGGGGATCTCACCGCCGGATACTACTCCTGCAATTCTATCGCCGTCTAGCAATAACACGTGCTGCGAGTACTGCTGATAACCGGTAAAAATAGTGCCATTTATTAAGGCTTGTTTTCTTTTCATTTTCGCAAGTTAATTAATTTTATCGCTGTTGAAAATACCGATATCGAGTTGTATATTCGCTAAACCCCGTGGAGCAAAGACTAAAAACACGCGCCCACTTATATAACGCATAAAATAAAAAAGCAGCATGTCACAACAAAAAACCATCATCAACACAGATCAAGCACCAGCAGCAATTGGCCCCTACAATCAAGCGGTAAAAGTAGAGAAAACCTTATATGTATCTGGCCAGATTCCATTAGTAGCGGAAACTATGGAACTAATTAGCACAGGAGTTCAGGACGAAACCCATCAAGTCTTAAAAAATATCGGTGCTATTCTTTCACACGCTGGATACGACTATAGTGACGTTGTAAAAACAAGCATCTTTTTGAGTAGTATGGATTATTTTAGTACCGTGAACGAAGTCTATGCAGAATACTTCAAGGAGAACCAGCCAGCACGAGAATGTGTCGCCGTCAAGACTCTTCCCAAAGAGGTAAATGTAGAAATCTCCGTCATTGCTTGGAAGGCCTAATGGCTGTTCTGAAGGCTTCGTTATAAGGAACAAATACAAGAGCCATCCACCGATCTTTTTATTTACGATTGTAGCATTTCAGCTGACTTAATCGTTTGTAAAAGCAACTGTAACCGTAAAATGAAAAGAAAATGAAACGAATCACCATAATTCTCGCCAGTATTATTGCCTTAATTTCATGTACTAAAAGCGAGCTAAAGGATCCACAAGAGCGCGATAAACAACGGCTTGAAGACATGTTGCGGGATATTCATAATATTGTCGATTCGGTCGACTGTGAGGATTCCGCCGACTGGGAGTTTACCGCAATCGGTAGCAAAGCCTGCGGTGGCCCCCAATCCTATATCGCGGTTCCCCTAGCTATTGATACCGGCAAATTCATGGACCAGGTACGCCGATACACGAAGGCCGAACAGGACTATAACGTAGCGTATAAAATCATCTCTACGTGCGACGTCGTTGCGCCACCTACGGATGTGGTCTGTGAAGATGGCAAACCCAAGCTCATTTATGCTAAGATTTCTTCGCCGGCTAAACCCGACTAAAAGCGGTGTTTTAGTATTGTCTTCCCTGATTAAGTTCGGAATCGTTCGCCAAAATTAGTACTTTAGTGCGACTGACTCTATGGCGGATCTGAAACTTATAACACCAATAGAATACCTCAAGGGGGTAGGTCCCCAAAAAGGGGAAGTACTCCGTAAGGAGTTACAAATATTCACGCTGGGCGACCTGCTTCAACATTACCCATTTCGATATATAGACCGCACACAATTTCATAAAATCGGTCAGCTCACATCCGAACTCCCTGCGGCGCAGATATTAGGTCGCTTGGTCCAATTAAAAGAATCCGGAGAAAAACGTAGCAAGCGTCTTATTGGTGTTTTCAAAGACGATACAGGCAGTATGGAGTTGGTTTGGTTTCAAAGCATATCTTGGGTGCGAAAAGGTTTAAAAGTGGGTAGTCCCTACATCATTTATGGTAAACCGACCGTTTTCAATGGGATATTTTCGATTACCCATCCTGAAATGGAGCTCTACCAACCCCAGGCAAAAAAAACAGGAAACCTAAGCTTACAGCCGGTATATTCCTCAACGGAGAAGCTTAAGAAATTTAACTTGGATAGTAAGGGCATTCAACGTTTACAGCAGGCTGCATTAGCTGCTTGCTTCTCCTCCCTAGAAGAGCCGTTGCCTGATTATATTTTGCGAGATTTTGGCTTGATGGGGTTTGCTGACGCTTTATTAAATGTGCATTTTCCACAGACGGCCAAACTAGCCCATGCGGCACGTCAGCGATTGAAATTTGAGGAATTGTTTTTTATACAACTCCGATTGCTTCGAAATAAACAGCTGAACACTCAGAAATATGCAGGGCATCGACTTCGTCATGTGGGTGAAAAATTTAACGACTTTTACCATAATCGTCTCCCCTTTCCATTAACGAATGCACAAAAACGTGTGATTCGAGAAATCCGTTCGGATTGCAATACAGGTGCACAGATGAACAGACTCGTACAAGGTGATGTGGGCTCCGGGAAAACTGTAGTGGCCTTAATGAGTATGCTCTTAGCCATCGACAATGGATACCAGGCCTGCATGATGGCCCCGACAGAAATTTTAGCTTCCCAACACTACCAGAGCGTCGCCGAGCTGTTGGGTGAAAACAGGTGCCGGATACAACTGCTAACGGGTTCTACAAGTAGTAAAGAGCGAAAACTAATCCATGCCGCATTAGAAAATGGAACGTTAGATATTCTAATCGGCACCCACGCGTTGATCGAGGACAAGGTTAAATTCAAAAACATTGGACTTGTGGTAATTGACGAGCAACACCGTTTTGGTGTGGAACAGAGAGCCAAGCTTTGGCGAAAAAACGCGATTCCTCCACATATGTTGGTGATGACCGCCACACCGATTCCCCGAACACTGGCGATGACCATGTATGGAGATCTGGACATCTCCCTGATCGACGAGCTTCCTGCGGGTAGAAAGCCGATTAAGACCGTGCATTTCTTCGAAAACCAACGGCTCCGAGTATTCGGCTTTATGCGAGAGGAGATTGCAAAAGGACGGCAAATTTACATTGTCTACCCGTTGATAAAGGAAAGCGAAAAAATGGATCTTTTGCATTTGGAAGCCGGTTTAGAAAGCCTAGCGCAAGAATTTCCACTTCCACAGTATAAAATCAGCATTGTTCATGGACAGATGCCTGTAAAAGATAAGGACTTTGAAATGCAGCGCTTTATAAAAGGGGAGACACAAATCATGGTAGCAACTACCGTTATTGAGGTCGGTGTAAATGTTCCTAATGCGTCGGTCATGATTATCGAAAATGCTGAGCGATTCGGACTCTCCCAGTTGCACCAACTTCGTGGCCGAGTAGGCCGAGGTGCTGAGCAGTCTTATTGCATCCTCATTTCCGGCAACAAACTCAGCAAGGATGGCCGAACCCGATTGGAGACGATGGTACGCACGCATGATGGCTTCGAAATTGCAGAAGTAGATCTTCAGTTGCGAGGGCCAGGAGACTTATCGGGCACACAACAATCTGGCATACTGGATATGAAAATCGCCGATCTAGCACGCGATCAGCAGCTATTGGCGCAAGCCAGAGAACAAGTCATTGCTGTCTTCCATGAAGACCCCAATCTAGAAATGGAAAAAAACCGTCCGTTGGCCCGGTTTCTTGAAAATCAAGGTGGACCGGTAATTTCTTGGGATAAAATTTCTTAAAACCTTACCTTTGTATTGCTGTTGTTTACCAACGAGCACCAGCTGCAGTAAAAAAATATTAAATGCATTTTAATGGCAAAAAATAAGATTTACGATACAGCGATCAAACCCGAAACAGCCGTTTTAGTAAGTGTGATTACGCCTGGTGTTTCTGACGAGACCGCAACAGAATATTTAGAAGAATTGGAATTCCTGGTATCCACTGCGGGCGGCATAACCAAAGGAATTTTTACTCAAAAGCTTACCTCACCCGATCGAGCTACGTTTGTGGGCTCGGGAAAACTGGACGAAATAAAGGAATTCATCCAAGCAGAAGAAATAGACATCGTCGTATTTGATGATGAGCTTTCTCCTTCGCAGTTACGGAACGTGGAGAAGTTCTTCAATGTCAAGATACTCGATCGATCCAATTTGATTCTAGATATTTTTGCAAAACATGCGAAAACGGCACAGGCGAAAACGCAGGTTGAATTGGCACAATTACAATATCTTTTACCGCGATTGACGCGGATGTGGACACACTTAGAGCGACAACGAGGTGGTATCGGTATGCGTGGCCCGGGTGAAACTCAAATCGAAAGTGATCGACGAATGATTCTGAATAAAATTTCGCAACTGAAGGACAGATTAGAAAGTATTGATCGTCAAAGTGAAACGCAGCGAAAGAACCGTGGGGATTTGATTCGAGTCGCCTTAGTAGGCTATACCAACGTGGGCAAATCGACAATCATGAACTTGATTTCCAAATCCGATGTGTTGATTGAAAACAAACTCTTCGCTACACTGGACACGACCGTTCGGAAAGTCGTGATTGATAATTTGCCATTTTTACTATCGGATACGGTGGGCTTCATCAGGAAGCTTCCTCATCATTTAGTGGAATGTTTCAAGTCCACATTGGATGAGGTTCGCGAAGCGGATGTATTGATTCACGTCGTCGACATCTCGCACCCTTATTTTGAAGACCACATCGTAGCGGTGAATGAAACGCTACGGGATATCGGCGCTGCAGATAAACCAACCATCACGGTGTTTAACAAAATTGACGCCTATAGCGAACCGGCGGAAACCACCGAAAGCGAGCTGGATGTACCGGTTGCTCAACCCACTTTAAAGGAATTTAAAAACTCATGGATGGCAAAAAATGCGGACCCTGCAGTTTTCATCTCGGCAACTGACCGCATGAATGTCGAGGAATTTAGGAAAATACTGTACGATATTGTCATAAAAATGCATACTGCACGATACCCCTATAACAATCTACTTTATTAACAAAATGATGCAAAACAAGCGTGTTCAGTTTAGTGACTGGGGGATAACCGATTACCAAGAAGCATGGGACAAGCAGGAGGAATTATTTGCTAAAACCGTCGCTATAAAACAAGCTAATCGTGGAAACACGGAACAACATCCCACGCCAAACCACCTAATTTTCACAGCGCATCCGCATGTCTATACCCTAGGTAAAAGCGGACACATTGAATATCTGTTGCTTGATGAGGAAGGCTTAAAAGCACATCAAGCATCGTTTTACAAAATAAACCGAGGAGGCGACATTACCTATCACGGACCTGGGCAGATCGTGGGTTACCCCATACTGGATTTAGATAATTTCTTCACCGACATTCACTTGTATTTAAGGACCTTGGAAGAGGCTGTCATTCTGACTCTTCAAGACTATGGCGTTGCAGCAGGTCGCTTTGATGGTTTCACCGGAGTCTGGTTAGACTCGGATAATGAAAAAGCGCGTAAGATCTGTGCGATGGGTGTGCGAGCGTCGCGTTGGGTAACCATGCATGGATTTGCGTTCAATGTCAATAGCGATTTGAGCTATTTTGAGCACATTGTGCCCTGCGGTATTGACGACAAAGATGTGACATCATTACAAAAAGAATTGGGACACCCAGTCAACATCGAAGAAGTGAAAGCGCGACTCAAAACACATATTGGAACGTTGTTTGGAATGGAGTTTTTCGAATCGACTTCAACATAGTCTAGAAGTCGGATTCTGCAAATAACGAGGTTTGGAGATTGACTTTAGCGGGGCCAAAATGAAACATTTCGGTGGCTTCAGTTCGCTTGGCAATCGATAACTGCGTGCCCGATTGACAGTGGGGTTCAAAAAGTGAACGCACACGTTCTTCCGAATTATTTTCTGCGGATAGGTGTCCTAAAATGAGATGCTTCAAACGTGTAGAACGATGTTGCAAATAAGCATCTAGAGCTACTACATTAGACAGATGCCCCCAACCTCCTGATATTCGATTTTTTAAAAAAGCAGGATATCGACCTGAGGTCAATAACTGGTCATCATAATTGGCTTCCAAAATGAGCACGTCTGAGTTGGCAATCGCTCTCTTTACATTATCACAAATTCGACCTATGTCGGTCAACACAGCAATATTCGACTTACCATCCGAAATAAAAAAACTACATGGCTCACCCGCATCGTGATACTTCGGCACACTATAAATCTGTAATCCGCCAAGAGTGGTCCTATCGTTCACGTCGATAAACCTCAATAACTCCGGAGGTAAATCACAGCGCATACCCGCATAGGTGCCACGGGTTAAATACACGGGAATCCGATAGCGCCGTACGAATACCGATAACCCCTTGATATGATCAGTGTGTTCATGAGTAATAAACACCCCTGCGATTGCGTCCGGTTCGATGTTACGTTCGCGCATACGCATTTGAAGCTGTTTGCAGCTAATCCCCACATCTACCAGTATAGCGGTGTCTCCCTTTTCTATAAAGTAACTATTCCCATTACTGCCTGATGCCAACGCGCAATACCGAACCATATTGTAAAGTTATTAATCAACTGCTTGTGAGAATCCCCCGAAAAGCCATAACCAATCTGAGCATTCAAATTAACATTCTGGCAAGCTCAATGGGACTTTTATAGCGAGGCCTCCATCAGCCGTTTCTTTGTATTTAACATTCATGTCTTGAGCCGTGTCCCACATGGTACTTACTACGGCATCCAAACTCACTTTTGCTTTATCAGGGTTAGAACGTAAAGCCAATTGAGATGCCGTGATGGCTTTGATTGCCCCCATCGTATTTCGTTCGATACAGGGAATCTGAACCAGCCCACCTATCGGATCACACGTCAAACCTAAATGATGCTCCATAGCAATTTCTGAGGCCATTAACGCTTGGCGCTGAGAACCTCCCAGCGCTTCTGTTAAGGCAGCGGCAGCCATCGCTGAGGATACACCGATTTCAGCCTGGCACCCCCCCATTGCAGCAGAGATAGTCGCTCCCTTTTTAAAAATAGATCCAATCTCCGACGCGGTAGCGATAAACTGAATGATTTTATCGTCAGTGAACCCATCGTGGAAAACAATAAAATATTGCAACACTGCTGGGATTACACCGGCAGCGCCATTTGTGGGCGCTGTCACTACACGGCCGAAAGACGCATTCTCTTCGTTAACCGCTAAAGCAAAACAACTGACCCAGTCTAAAATATAACCAAAATCTGTCCCACCTTGACGAATGGCCTGTACCCAGGACGCATAATCGTGGTAATCCCGATCCTTCAAGAGTCTTTTGTTCATCCGCGCAGCACGACGCTCTACGTGCAGTCCTCCTGGAAGTACCCCCTCAGTATGACAACCTTTGTATACACACTCTTTGATCGTGTCGAAAATCGTCAACACACCTGATCGCGTCTCACTCTCCGATCGCCACGCGCATTCATTCTCTAAAACAAGTTCTGAGATCTTAAGTCCCGTACGCATACACGAAACCACCAGCTCTTGAGCCGATTCGATTGGAAACGGCAGATCGATTTCAGACAACACGCTTTGGGTATCGTTTTCCTGCACGACAAATCCGCCACCAATTGAATAGTACGTTTCACTGATGGCTCGTCCATTACTCAATAGCGCCTGAAAGGTTACCGCATTAGGATGGAACGGTAGGCTTTGTTCAAACAAGAACAGTAGGTCTTCTTCATAGCTAAAACGAATCTCCTGCTTTCCGCCTAACACCAGCTTCTGCGTTAATTTGATTCGGTCAGCAGTTGGCAATACCTCGTCTACCGGGATCGTAACCGGATCTTCTCCACTCAAACCCAACAAAACAGCGATGTCCGTACCATGGCCAACCCCAGTTTTTGCTAATGAGCCGTAAAGTAACACTTTCATTTCCGCGACTCGATCCAATGGGACTTGCTTCTCTAAATCAGAGATGAAACGCTGCGCAGCCCTCCAAGGGCCTAATGTATGGGAACTGGACGGTCCAATTCCAATTTTAAACATGTCGAAAATAGAAATTTGCTCTTTTGCCATGATATCACAAAAAGGTCCCCTAGCCCGGAATATACCGATCGGGCGACGACGGAAGTATATGTGCAAAAGTAGAGGTAAAAAGCCGAATAAAAAAGCCGGCAAGATCTGCCGGCTGTCAAAATTTTGAAGTTTTGTAGCGGATTAGATACCGCTTCCTGTGGGCAATTGATCAGAAACGGTAACTGGGAGTTTCCCCGAAGGTATAATCTGTCCTAAAAGTGCTTTCAGAAGCGCTTTCTGCATAAAATCGTCATTTTGATATCCAACCAAAATGGACGAACTCCTCATGATGTCCACCGAATTGAGCGCATAGGGGTTGGTAAACATTAACGTAACGGTCCTTCTACCCGCTAAACGGTCAATCAAATCTTTTGTTTCCGCATTGAAGTCCAGCTCACTTCTCGGCCGAGCGCGATTATCGTGAATCGCCAATATAACCTGTCGATGCCCTCGCGCCGCCTTCAAGACTTCTTTAAGTGTTTCTTCCGATTCGTTTCCAGCCACCACATACTGCGTATAGGAACTGAGCTGCCGCGCCAATCCCTTTTCGAACTCTTGTGGTTCCTGCACGCCGATGCTAACGATCGCCGTTTCTTGCGTGCGATCAAATCTCCGCAATCCACGATCCGATTTAACTAAGGTGACCGCAGCGTCAGCAATACGCTGTACCAAGGTTTTCGCACCAGGTCCATTTAAATCCTCATAAAGGCGATTCGGATTCGTGTGTCGACCTTTATCCAATCCCAACCACAATTTCGCAGCTAAAACTCGTTTAACTCGAGCATCGATATCCTCTTGATTGATTTTCCCCTCTTCAATGGCCTCCTCCACCAAGCGGATTGCTCTTTCACTATTTTCAGATATCTCTAATAGGTCATTCCCCGCCAAAATCGCCATCACATCCGCTTGCCCGGATGGAAAAAACTTTTTAACTCCTTTCATATCCATCGCATCGGTCACCGACAACCCTTTAAAACCCATTTCATTTCGCAAGATACCGGTTACGATTTTCGGAGAAATAGAAGAGGGTATATGAGGCGTATCGTCTAGTGCGGGAATATTCATATGTGCCACCATCACCGCTGGTGCTCCAGCACGTATCAGTTCTTTAAACGGATACATTTCCAATGTGTCTAATCGAGTGCGATCGAATGGTAATTGGGGCAGATCATGGTGGGAATCGACATCCGTGTCACCATGCCCTGGAAAATGTTTCAATGAAGCAAAAATTCCACCATCTATCATGCCCTGCATATAGGCTTTTCCTTTTTCCGTCACACGAATTTTATCATCACCAAACGAACGAAAATTAATAACCGGATTATCTGGATTGTTGTTGATGTCGACTACAGGTGCAAAATTAAAGTGCATGCCAATCCGTTTGAAATCACGCGCCACTTGCCTGCCCATCTGATAGATGAGATTATCATTTTCAATGGCACCTAGTGTCATTTGATAGGGATAGGATATGGTGGAATCGGGCATACGCATTCCTAATCCCCACTCACCATCGAATGTAATCAGCAGCGGTACTTTACTCGCTTGTTGGTAGCGGTTAAACATATGAACATGCCGCACGGGACCGCCCTGAAAAACCACCAAGCCGCCTAGCTGTTCTTTTTCGATAACACGTTGGACCGAGTCGATATAGCGCTCGCCCAAATTTGTGTGTGCACGTACTAAGAAGAGCTGCGCAATACGCTCTTTAGGAGTTAAAATATTAAACACTGAATCAACCCAGTCGTGTGGCTGGTTAATGAAGGTCACGGGATCCGCTTTCTTCTGAGCAACGCCTACCCCCAGGGAAAGCAGTGCAATTAGTGTGGAAATAAATATCTTCTTGTTTACCATAATTCATTTTCATGGGTCGCTTCTTCACACGCGAGCCCTATCGGAGCTGTCCCTACGCACCCTAGAAGTTTAGGTAGCATGAGGCGCTGTATATATCACGAAATACGGAAATTTTTCTATCTATTAGAAATTTTTCTGCTGGGTTGCGAAAAAAAAGCGCACAAACACGCATTCGCTATAAGCCGTACTTTTCCTCCACCAGACGGGCTAATTCTGATGCGTTCTTGATATCCCCACATGCTTCTCTTTTCCATAGCATGTCAATTACCAACATCAAAAACTGAGTTTCTAATTCTGGTTCTGGGTACGCTAATTCCTGAAATGCGCGTAGCAAAACAGGTTGAACAGGCTTAATAAATTGTTCATGTTGCGAACGAGAGAAACTGTGGTGAGATAACCGTTCCTGCAGTTTCCAAAATAGGGGTTCATCGGCGACCAGTTTACTGGGGAGTTGGATCATCTTTTTTAAAAAATCTTTCGCACTTACATAGCTCATCATCCCTTTATGATGCAGCAGCACCTTGCGATATCCGGATTTAATGATGTGCACCAACAAGGCATCTTTATTGCCAAAATGCCTAAAAATAAGCGCTTCAGAAACTTCTGCTTTTGCTGCAATCTCTTTGGTAGATGTATCCAAATAGCCTTTGTTAGCGAACAATTGCAGTGCAGTTTGCAAAATCTTCTCTTTCCTACTTAACACGGTTTCTTTCATGAACTTATACTTGACAAATATACCATTTTTCCGGAACATCATTTTCGTAACGAGACCTCTTCACAACACCTAAAAACAGTACCCCGTATAGTTTAAACTCTATCTCGCGCAAAACATTGGCGGTCTGTATCATTTCTGTGATTCCAGAGGCGGTTTCATAGAAAAATCATAATATTGGTTCAACCAGCATGCCGAACCTCATGAAACCATTGTATATTTTCTTGATTTTTATCTTGTGCAGTCCCTACCTCTCTGCGCAAATATCAATTACAGGAAAGGTGGTTGATCAAACCAATGACAGTGTGCTAAACAATGTTAGTGTCCATCTGATCGACTCGCAAGACTCAATTCTGCAGTCGCAAAAAACCAACACAAAGGGTGATTTTTCCTTCTCTAGAATACCTACAGGAGATTACCAAATTCGCACCAGTCTATTGGGATACGAACCCCGCGTGAAACAGCTGCGTCTAGAGGGTAGCGCCATAAGAGTATTGATGTCTATTAAGCCGGCTGACATCCAGATCGAAGAGGTGCACGTTACTGTTAGACCGGCTGTATCAGTGCGTGGCGATACGGTTGAATTTAACGCTGACAATTACAAAACACGAGCACATGCTGATGCCGATGAACTGGTTGCCCAAGTGCCCGGGGTCAGCATCGACGAAGAAGGTAACGTGTCCGCTCATGGAGAAGAAGTGCAACGCATTTTAGTAGATGGCAAAGAATTTTTTAGTTCCGATCCCAAAGTCGCATTAAAAACGCTACCTGCTGAGGCAATCGAAAAACTTCAGATCATTGATGAAAAATCGGAACAAGCACGTTTTTCGGGATTTGACGATGGGCAAAGAACAAAAGTCATCAACATTGTCACCAAGCCGGAAAAACGAAAGGGATATATGGGTCGGGTGAATGCGGGAAAGGGAGATGAGGACAAATATACAGTCAATACCGCGATAAATGCCTTTCGTGGGAATCAACGCATTGCCTTTAATGTCATGGCGAACAATATTAATGAGACAAATTTTGGCGAACAAGGTCGAGGTGGCCGCCGACGGGGAAACAGCAATGTAGATCGGGGACTCGCGGACACATACGCTGGTGCGGCGAATTACAGCAATTCGTTCTTAGAGGATAAAATGGAAGTCAATGCAAACTATCGCTTCCAAAAAAACGAAACGTTCACCCAGTCGAGTTCTGCGGTCGAATACATAACGGGGAGCCGTGCTGACCAGTTTCAAAATCAGCGACAAGACGGCTCAGTAGGAAACGCCAACCACCGCTTCGGCGGCCGGCTAGAATGGGACATCGATTCAACGAAGCGTCTTGATCTCCGTCCCCACTTCAACTACACGACTGGAATTCGTTCCCATGCTATGTGGAGTGAAATGACCAAGGGGCCGACAGAACTATTAAATGCAATAGATAGAAACACCGAAAACGAGAACACAAACTATAGTTATGGAATTGCCATGACTTATATGCACCGCCTTCGTAAGCCCGGTCAGACTCTTTCCTTGAGTCTCGATGCGAACAAGAACAGCAACAACGATCTCGGTAAAACGCTTGCGTTCAACGAATATTACAAAGATGCGCTATTGGAGAGAATCGACACCAACAACCGAGAGAACACCACCTATGGATACGGCTCAGGCATCAATAGTCGTCTTTCTTATACCCATAATCTTTCTCGATTATCGCGTCTACAAGCTCATGTGGGCTGGCGAAATACAAGTAATTACTCGGACCGGCAAACCATGGACTTTTTAGCCGAAACTGGCCAATATGAGGAGCTAAACGAACGTCTTTCCAATGAATTTAGAAACGACTTCAATCACGGCTCAACCGGTATGCACTACGCCTATAATCGACAGGACACACTGCGGGTTCAAGTTGGATTAGCGTACGAACATGGTGTTCGTCTAAATAACAGAACGGTGCCCATACCATTGAAAACAACGGCGAATTTTTACAGCATCCTCCCGTCTTTGACGACCGCCTATTATTTCGATAAAGACCGAAGTATCGAATTCAATTACCATGCGTCGACCAACACACCCAATATCGATCAGCTCCAGGATTATATAGACAACACGAATGAACTCTATATCCGAAACGGGAACCCCAATTTAGATCAAGAGTACAACCATGGTTTTCGGCTGCAATACCGAGACATCGATCGCCAAAGTGGCCGTAGCTTCAACACCCAGTTGCACTTGAATCTCATCAATGACAAAATTATCAACTCCACCTTCACTACCGACACGACGATCAGGCTATTTGAGGATATCATCTTGGGAGCGGGGGGACAATATGTTGTGCCGGAAAACATCGATGGGGTATTCTCTTTTCGATCCAGCAGTAACTACGGCAAACCGATCAAACGTCTCGGTATCAATCTTAATCTAGACAACCACCTGTACTATAACCGAAACTTCGCCTTACTAAATAATGCATTAATTCCAAACCATACCTATGGGTTCAGCCAACGTATCGGAGCGTTCAGCACGTTTAGCGACAAATTAATTTTCGGGCTACATTATCATATCGATATGCGCTTTACTCACAACCCAACTGAGGAGGTAAGGAATTATACGGTTAGCAACCACCGCGTCGCCAATACCACACATCTTGAGCTGTTCAAAAACTTCACATTCGGAACGAATCTCACGTATATCCGTAATGGCGGAGTAATGGGAAACCCAGGCACATCAACAACGTTAATGAATGCCTCAGTCGGCTATAAAATTTTGAAAAACAGAAGCGCAGAGATTTCTATAAAAGCTTTTGATTTGTTTAACAACGCATCCAACATCAACAGGCAGGTCAGTGAATATGCTATTTCTGACGTTCAGTCTAATACGCTCAACCGGTATTTTTTACTTAATCTAAGCTACCAAATCAGAAGTTTCGGAGGACAGAGAGGCAATCAAAGTGGTTCAATGGGAGACGGTAGGCATGGCCGTCGGGGTCGTTGATCTCAAACACGATTCCAAACTAATACCTTAACCCGTCGATTAGGCGTTTAAAGTTACGACGTTTGGTGATTCCCATGATCAAAAACCAGTCGATGACGGTCCAAATCCCTAATCCACCAATTGTAACAAGTTTTAAGATACCCAACCCGGTCTGCCCGATTAAAAAACGGTCTACGCCAAGCGTGCCCGCTATCAAAGACACAATCAGCATCGTGGTAGGATCCTTATACGATTGCAAATGGATCTGCGTCATTTTTTCGTCTTCGGCCTGCATGAGCAAGTTTCTGATTTCCATCAATTGATAGGATTCAAAATATCGACTGTGGGACATGAGAAACATATCCACTCTTTGGTTTTCCATTGGCTGGGGGATTAAAGAAAAAAAGCACTTATCTACAACCAAGATAAGTGCTTTTCAATCGATTTTCAATCAAATGTTAATTTTTTACCATTTTTTTATGCTTGCGCTTGGAAATCTTTTCCACATTTACCGGTTGAGGAACTTTCACATAATAGCCGGTCCCGTCGTAGACACGCTTACGCGGATGCTCCATACAAGCTGCGGAACAACAGCCATCCATCTGCTGTCCACATTCATCGCATTGGGTGAAATGCTCATTACAAACAGGATTAGCGCAATTGATCATTTTAGCGGTCACTTTGCCACAGTTTCTACACGTAGAGATAACGGTCGGGTTCACCGCATTCACGGGCACTGTGACCCGATTATCAAATACGTAACAGTCCCCTTCAAAATCCTTTCCCCCAACTTCTTTACCGTACTTAATAATACCTCCGTGCAATTGATACACCTCTTTGAACCCTTCTTTCAAGAGCAATGCGGATGCTTTTTCACATTTGATACCTCCTGTGCAATAGGTTAGAATCTTCTTTCCTTTTAAGGACTCCAATTCTTTCACTTTTTCAGGGAACTCCCGAAAGTTCTCTATATCCAATGTTAACGCATTTTTGAATCGGCCCACACTATGTTCGTAGTTAGAACGCACATCTAAAACTACGACATCTTCTTGGTCTTTCATCTTTAGGAACTCTTCAGGCTCCAGGTGAACACCTGTTTCACGAGTGGGGTCAATTAGCGAGGGATCGCGAAGGCCCGAATGCACAATTTCTGCCTTATACCGGCAATGCATTTTAATAAACGATGGTTCTTCTACCTCATCAATCTTAAAATCTGTCTTTGCGAATCGCGGGTCGGCGTGTATGGCATTCATATAATCCTGACAAGCTTCCTTTGTGCCTGAGACAGTCCCATTGAGGCCTTCCTCCGCCACAATAATACGCCCGACAAGACCTAGTGATTTACAAAATGCGAGATGATCTTCTGCAAATTTCTCTGCATTATCGATAGGGCTGTAGCAATAGTACAGCAGAGTTTGAAATGTTTTCATATCATTGATACCGCTGCAAACGGCGTTTAATGTTAAAATATTTGGCAAATATAAAAAAAATCGACCGTAGAATGGTGGGTGACTTATTTTTTCATTAATGGATACAACAAGTGCTCAAGACCATTCAGTTTGATTTCATAGATCAGTTCCAGCAAAGAGCCAAGCTTCCCTGGCGGGAATCCTTTTGAACGAAACCAGACCAAATAAGATTCGGGCAAATGGCATAAGCGAATTCCTTTATATTTCCCAAAGGGCATCCGATAATTCGCTACCTCGATGAGTACGTGCGGATCAAAAAAATCAGTCTCTTGTTTTCCCATGTCGTAGTCGGTAGTTCACCAGTCTCCAAGCCATCACTAAATGATTAAACAAGTTCGGCAGTACGCCGTAATAGGTACTCAGGATACGATATCTTTCTTTAAGGCTTTGTCTCAACCTTTTTTGAGAAACCCCTCCCACGAGGTATTTAGCCACGTAAGCATCGACATTGACAATCGTGCTTGCCTTCTTAGCCGCTCGAATCACCCAATCGATATCCGCACTAAGTTGATATTGAAGATCGTAAGGCTCTGCAATGGCTCTCTTAACATAAATGGCCTGATGACAAATATTCATCCCATATTTGAACGATTTCCAATTAAACGTCGCAGGTGCAGCGTGCCGGCGATCTCCAATAATCTTTCTATGTGAGTCAACAAGTTTAGTTTCTCCATAATAGATATCGGCATTATCGGTTCGAGTAAAAATATGTGCCAAGGTTCCCTCGTCAAAAAATTCATCCCCCGAATTCAGAAACAACACATATTCACCACGCGCCAAAGCCAATCCCTTATTCATCGCGTCGTAAATCCCACGATCAGGTTCCGACACCAACCGTGTTATGGCGTTACCATAACGCTCTATTAATGGTAATGTACCATCGGTTGATCCGCCGTCAATCACGATATATTCTTTATCGGCGTAGGTTTGCTTTGCGACTGAGTCTAAAGTATAGCGAATATCCGCCTCATTATTATACACTACGGTAATAATCGAGACTCTCGGACATTGTGCACTGCGGGGTTTTGAATTCATTGCAACCGCAAAAATAGCGAATAACTGACAATAACCACTATGGGTAACTATTAATTCACCGGTGATAATCGGAACACCCGTTGCGCTCCAGGTCAGATCCATCCATTTTTTAAACCGGCATTTTTTTTGCACTACACCGTTTGATACATCAAGATAAATAAACCATGAGCAAGCTGACCAAGATTAAACAGCTCATTCTGAAGTATCTACCTATCGACAAGTTCCGACACGCGTATTCGTATTCGCAAGAAGGTGAAGATATGGTTCTCCGGGGATTTTACGAGGGAAAAAAGCGATACAGAGGATTCTATATCGACGTGGGCGCCCACCACCCGTACCGGTTTTCCAATACGATGTACTTTTACCAGAAAGGTTGGAGGGGGATTAACATTGAGCCTTCACCTCACGCCATGAAGTGGTTTCAGCTGTTTCGAAAAAACGACACCAATCTAAACTTGGGCGTTAGTGCGCAACCACAAACGCTTACCTATTACTGTTTCAATGAACCTGCGCTCAACGGATTTTGTCAGGAGGTCTCAAGAAAAAGAGACGGCCTTCACTCGCGGTACCACTTGATTAAGACGATTCCAATTCCCACGCTTCCTCTACG
This sequence comes from Candidatus Sphingobacterium stercorigallinarum, assembly GCA_019115805.1. Taxonomy (GTDB): domain Bacteria; phylum Bacteroidota; class Bacteroidia; order Sphingobacteriales; family Sphingobacteriaceae; genus Sphingobacterium; species Sphingobacterium stercorigallinarum. The sequence continues at coordinate 47,235 of DXCW01000173.1, read as the reverse complement.
AGATATACTCAAAAACAACCTTCCTCGGGACATCCATATCGATTTCATGTCAGTCGACGCCGAGGGGTTTGATTTAATCGTACTCCAATCAAATGATTGGGAACGGTTTCGACCTCAATTTGTATTGGTGGAAGAAGAGATCGATTTTAACGCCCTACATGCATCACAAATTTATCGGTTCATGCGCGCGCAAGAATATAAACTCATTGCAAAAACAAAACGCACATTGTTTTTCAAAGACTCACAAAATTAACGCTTTAAAGCCCGAAACTTTCGCTTTCGAATCACTTTTTCCAGATATCGAGCCAGCCGTTCGAAAAAGTTACCCTTGCGATTTTTATAGAAATGTTTGATTTGTTCTAAGGCGCGAGAATCCTCTTGTATTCGTTTCGGAAAACGCCTGACCGGTTTATCTGCTAAGCGTGTACGATACACCGCATCAACATCTGAATGCGTACCTGATCCATCCGTTCCGATATTCTGTATCATAGAGTATCGTGGATATAGAACCAAACCGTCGTGCCGAAAAACAGACAGATACCAACGAATCGCCCAGGAATTAATTTTACCTGCTTTATACTGTTTGACTTGCTTCCAAAAATTCTCGGTTCCATCCACAGCAAAGGCCTTTCTTTGTTTTCTTGAAAATTTCTTTGTTAACTCTTCAATATCCGGATTAAATTTTTCCCAAGCTCGATCCCAAGTAGCCCAACCCCAGCTATTCGCTACACGAAAGAAAAAAGAAGGTGGCAGCTTTTTCTGTTTCTCAACCGGATACATATAACCGGATATTTCCATGACTTGCTCTTGATCTTGGTAGTGATTTAATGCGTCATTAAAATATTTCAACGCATAAGGAGCAGTCTGGAGATCGTCCTCCAACACCACGATACGTCCATGCTTTTCAACGACTTGAGTGACCCCGTCAATAACACTTTCGGCTAATCCTTTATTGTGCGCCCGTTCGACGATATAAATATGTTTAAATTTCCATGGCTCTCTAATAATGGATCGCACTTGATTCACCGAATCAATATCCGCCGCAGTCTTTGCTCCATCAGAAAAAATATAAATCTCAGATTGCTCCGCCAAAGTATTCTTTTCTAATGCAGTAAGCGTTTTACGGGTGTGTACCGGTCGGTTATAAACGAAAAGAGCGATGGGTGCTAGCATATTTACAATTCTAATCCAAAATAAATATAGACGTTTAATTTCAATGTATGAAGTATAATGCTTTTTTCCCGTGCCCTAAAGAAACTTTCCTAAATTTGTGGTTCAGCAGCTATCTTTGAAGGTAATGAATGGGACGTTTCCATTCTTAAACGACGGCGAGGGAGATCAGCACCACTCCTTTGAAAAGAGTGGGCGCCCAACCACATTTCGAGTCAGCGAAACATGAAACAGATAAGTTCGAGAGCTACATGAGCGAAAACACGAAGAACATCACTATTAACGGGCTTTTTTGGAATGCGATTGACCGATTCGGTAATCAAGGTATTGTCACCATTGTAGGCATCGTCACGGCGCGGATATTGAGTCCAGAAGATTTTGGTGTAATCGGTATCCTATTGATCTTCTCTACGGTCGCTACAGCCTTTATTGACAGTGGATTGGCCACCTCCTTAGTTCGCACAAGGGTGGTGGGCGAACGAGATTACTCGAGTATGTTTGTTTTTAATTTAACGGCAAGCTTATTCCTGTACGCCCTGCTGTTTTTTGCCGCACCACTTATCGAGCATCATAACGGCATTGAACATTTGGCACTATACGCTCGGGTCATGTTTTTACAAATTCTGATTCATGCCTTCGGGATCGTCCAATATGTCAAGATATTGAAGAATTTTCAATTTCAAATTACGGCTCGGATCAACGTCATAGCTATCTTCATTACGGGCATTATTGTGATTACACTAGCCTACTTGGAGTATGGAGTCTGGCCGCTAATTCTACAGCCGGTGCTATACGCTTTTTTTCGGACCGTCTTGCTCTGGCTTTGGGGGGATTGGAAAATGGATTTCCGAATACATTATCAAACACTCAAGCGCCATCTATCGTTTTCCTTATCATTCATTGCGTCAAATATTATGGGAAAAGCATTGTCTCCCTTTTACTATTCGTTTATAGGGTCTCATTTTTCGATCAGCAATACCGGTTACTACTATCAAGCTAACAAATGGGGGGAAACACCCAATCTCCTGATCTCATCGATCATTCAAGGCACGACATTATCGACGCTGACGCCAATTCAGGATGACCGTCCGCGTTTCCTGAACGCTTGCAGAAAGACGATGCGGACGCTTGCTTTCGTTCTTTTCCCCGCTAGTTTTTTAGCTATCGCGATCGCTGAGCCTAGTTTTTCATTTTTCTTGACCGAGACCTGGCAATCATCCGTTCCCTACTTTCAGTTGCTCTGCTTTGCCGGCCTGTTTATCTCCTTGGGCGATATGAATGTCAACTTTTTAAATATCAAAGGGCGTTCGGGCTTATCTTTACGCCTGGAAATAATCAAGTGGGCATTTGCGCTCGTTTTACTGGCTTTCACCTATAAGCACGGATTGTTTGCAGTCATATATGGACAGATCGGACTCCGAATTGCCTGTTTTCTGTGTGCAGCGATCATCAGCCAAGGCGTCTACGGATACGGCATAGTTAAGCAAGTGAAAGATATTTTCCCCGCCTTCTTCATCAGCCTATTTTCAGCGGCGATCGCTTCTATTCCCCAGCAGTTTAGTTTGGTTTCCCATGAACTGTCACTAATCACAACGCAAAGCCTTATATTCGTGATGGTATACATCATCTTCAATCAGTTTATAAAAAACGAGATCTGGCTAGAGATCGTGGAACTCTTAAGTCGCAAATTTTCTAAATCGCATTAATGGAAGTAGCAAAAGGAAACTGGGTGGGCTACAGAACCCTTTTCTTCAACAAAAAGACGCAGCAGTATAGCGAGGATATTCATGAGGTTATTGATTATAACAATCTCGAAATCGACGCTCAAGGTCTGGCGGCTTATCTCGATTACGGTTATAGCGTATTCGGCCGAACCCCGGTGAAAGACGTTGAATATCTCCTCCCTTATCAAAGCCTTCACAAAGACAGTGAGGGCCTTCGAGTTCTTAAAGAAAGGGATCAAACGCTCGATTTGCTTAACGGCCCATCGACTTCGGAGCATGAGGTAATGGACGGGCTCAAGTCCGCGGTAAACAATTGGGCCAACAGCTTCACCGAAGACATCCTAATTCCAACGAGCGGTGGTTTTGACTCTCGCCTCCTAAACGTGCTGTTGGAGGACAAATCACGTATTCACGCCTATACGTACGGAACTTCAGCTGATCAACACAAATCTAGAGAATCGGTTTATGCCGGCCTCTTATCGCAACGACTCGGAACGCAATGGAGCCGCATCGATCTTGGCGTATTCAACGTGTATATGGATCAGTGGTATAAACAGTTTGGGCCGGCGGTAGCTGCATCCGGCACCTACCATATGGAGTTTTATGACAAAATACAAGCTGCTGAAGACAACAATCCGATGCGATTATTAAGCGGTATCATCGGCGACGCTTGGGCAGGAGCTGTTCACGTGCCCGAAATAAACGCCCCGACACACTATCGAAAATTAGGGCATACCCACGGTATGAGTGCCGATAGTAAGCGCGCCATCAAGCCAGACTACCGTTCCCTGGTCGAGTCCGTTTGGGAGTCTCAAAAAGATGCCCTTAAAATACCGGAATTTAGAATAATTACTGCAATGCGAACCAAAATGATGATGCTTCAATATTTGATCACCGTTCCAGAAAAAATAGGCTACCCCGGATATTCTCCATTTTTAGATGAAAACCTGGCACTTTCCATGTTGAGATTACCTCAAAATAGAAGAAGCGATCGGCATTGGCAGAGGGACTACTTTCGGCGACAGAACTTGCTTTTCGAAGAGGAAAAACATGCGTTTACATACCAAAATTCACTGAATTATATAGCCCTTACCAATGAAAAATTAGCACCACTGCGAACCGACATTTTGCGGGAACATTTCGAGTCATCTTATCTCGAATGGATTAACCGCAAAATTCAGTATATTGGTCCTAGCGAACGCGTATTCCAACGACTGATGCACACGCCCAAAATAAAAGGGGTTTTAAAACTCTTAGGCGCAAAAAACACGCTCATAGACGCTTATTTCGCCTATATCACCATCAAACCTATAGAACAGTTGTTATTAAAAAGAGACGCCTATGTCAAACATTCATAGACTTCAATTTGTCGGCGACGTCGTGTGCCTAAATCAGCCGAAAATCGATAGCGCGCTGCAAGCGCTATTTTCCCGATCCGACCTGCTGTGTTGTAATTTTGAGGCGCCGCTAGAGGGATCCGGTACTGCGATTTTGAAGACCGGCCCCTTGGTTCAACAACATCGTTCAGCCCCTGTCTGGTTAAAAGACATCGGTTTTAATTGTTTCTCATTGGCCAACAATCACATTGGCGACTTCGGGCCGGAAGCGTTAAATCAGACCGTCAGCGCACTAGAAGAACAGCTGGTTCTGGGTGTGGGGACAGTTGATGAAGCCTATGGGCTACAAACAACCGAACTCGGAGGGGTCCGATATGGGCTATTAGCCTATGGAGAGAATGGATATAGCGCCCTAAATGGCGAGCGCGAGACCGGACACGCCTGGATAAATCACCCACGTGTAAACAAAGACATAGAAAATTACGCGGAGAAAGTCGACTATTTAATTATCCAGGTTCACGCGGGGGTTGAGCTGTGGAATATCCCTTTACCCGAATGGCGAGATCGATACCGTAAACTCATCGATGCGGGTGCCGATATTGTTATCGGGCATCATCCTCACTGTTTACAAGGGATGGAAATTTATCAAGGGAAGCCCATTTATTACAGTTTAGGTAATTTTTACTTTGATGCAAAGTCCCAGCCTAAAGGGTGGAACTGTGGCGGAATCCTCGAGCTCGTGCTTGAAGAGGGGATGTTAACTGACCATCAACTCTATGTTGTCGATAAAAATGCTTCTACCTTAGCCCTATGGGATGAGCAAAGATCTCGCAATTACCTACAAGATCTCAATGCGCAGATCAATGACACCAATTACTTGCGCCGTATAAACGAGATGGCTGTAATAGAGTGGGAAAAACACCATTCCTCATATTATGCTGCCCCATTCAACGGAATACCACGCTATACGCTTAAACGATTGGTCAAGCATCTAAAGCGCCTGGCATTCAATAGAGCCATTGATTACAGCATGCTTTGGCACAACTTATTTATTGAAAGTAACCGGTGGGTAGTAGAGCGTGCGATACAGCAACAAATGAAAATCAAATCACCGTAATGTGTTTCGCGAATTCCGTCAAACCTGGATGTTTGGGGTCTAGATCGGTGATGAGATAGCTGATATCCTTTAAGGGGCAAACCCGTAGTTTCTGGTTAGAATTCAGCTTCTCGACGATACTCAAGACTCCTAGCTTGTGACAGGACTTGATCATCGCTTTCTTAATCTGGATAACTTCCCAGTCGGAATCCGTGATCCCCTCCTCCACGGAGAGACTATTGGTCCCGAGCAGACAAAGATCGACCTTAATTTCTGACAACTCATTGATTACTTGGGAGCCCGATACCACGTTGGTGTTTCTCGACAATTTCCCTCCCAGAAGAATAACCTCTAAATTCTCTTTTTCCGCCAGCTCCAAGGCCACTAGCGGACTAATCGTAAAGAAAGTGCATTGCACATCTTTCGGGACGACTCGAGCCAATTCTATCATGCTAGTTCCGCCCCCAACCAAAACAGTCATCCCACTTTTTATCAGCACTATAGCCTTGGAAGCAATTTCCTTTTTTGCTTCTTTGGCATATACATTTCCTTCTTGGAAAGGATATTGAAATGATCGTGATAGAGCGCCGCCGTATACCTTCAACACTTTACCACTCTCTGCAAGTTCATTTAGGTCTCGACGAATAGTGTCTTCCGATACGTTCAGCTGCGCGCTCAAATCAGAGGAGAGCACTTTATTGTGAATGTTGATTTGATGAATAATGTACGCTTGTCTTTCTTCTTTTAACATAATTTAGACCTAAAAACATGATAAAAATAGGAAAATCATGGCTTATCTGGAGAATCTTGATCGGAATTATTTTCTCGGCGCGATGGAACTTGATCATCAAGAGGTGATCGTACATCTCGTTCTTCCTCACTCCGCACCCGCGATTCCTTATCTTTGGTGATATCACTACCAGTTTTATCTGTGTTTTTTGTTCCCTTAAATCTGGGGGTAAATCCCAAAGGCTTGGAAGTCGGGCTAGACCCGGACGGCCGCTCACTAACTTGCTCTTCCGATGACGGTTTTTCCGTAGTAATGGCCTTCCCTTTAAAGCGTGGGGTAAAGCCAGAAGGCTTGGAAACCGGGCTAGACTCGGAAGGCTGCTCACTAACTTGATCTGCCGATGACGGTTTTCCCGCAGGATTGGTCTTCCCTTTAAAACGTGGAGTAAAGCCAGAAGGCTTGGAAACCGGGCTAGACCCGGACGGTTGCTCACTAACTTGCTCTTCCGATGACGGTTTTTCCGCAGGATTGGTCTTCCCTTTAAAGCGTGGAGTAAAACCAGAAGGCTTGGAAGATGATTCTTCGAGAGATGGACTAGCTGTATCACCGCTGTCCCCGACATGGTGGTGCTTCGCAGCGACTGCCCCTGTATTTTTTGGCCGGAATCCGGTTGGTTTGGCTGCTACCTTATTCCCCTTATTCAAATTTTCATTTGCCGCGGATTGGGTCTGAGCTCTTCCGCCGTCGACTTCTTCCAACAAGAACTGATGCCGAAGTTTATTGAACCAGAATTTTTTACTATGGTCAAAGCTTTTTTCTCCCATCTCCGTATAATCTCGCTCAAATTCGGAATAGAGGTCCGGTTTGGCATTCTTAATCGCCTGGATGTCTATTTTCTTTTTATTAAAAAATTCGGTAAAGGTAAGCATACACAAATGTAAACAATCGGAAATAAAAAAAGACCCATTCGTCATTCCTGCATAATGGAGGTGACGATGGCCTAAAAACGATGCTCTTCTCGGTGGCCACAGAATACACATTTTTTAGTAAACAAGGAGGAAATCATCAATTGATGCGTATATTAGGGTATCCTAAAAAAAACCTTTTATGAGAAATCTACTAACCATTGCCTTTATCGCGCTTTCATTAATGACTTATGCGCAAGCCCCCCATCAACAGGGATTTGGGAACTGAAAAAGACGAAGAACGCACAAGGAGCTGTGCAGGAATTCGCCTTTGGCGTCTACAAAATTTTCAGCAATGACGGAAAATTTTCTAACATGCAACTCACGCCCAATGGAGCCATTTTAACACACCAGGGTGTTTTCGAATTATCCGACAGCAGTACTTATCTCGAAAACGTCACCAACCAGCAAACCGGCTCTCATATCGATAAAGCACAAACACAATTAAACTACAAATTATCGGAAAACGGCGATGTATTAACACTGGAGGGTTTGATTAAGATGCAGGGCGGCGCTTACAACTTCAAACTATACGAAGAGTGGCAAAAAGTTAAACTACATTAATCCCGTCTGCTATTATGTTCTGAAACCTATCCATCTCCTGCTATGGCATCTTAACGAAGAATGGTCGGGGGAAATCCCGACCATTCTTCATTAACTATCCGTTGTGAGTCCGTTTAGTCCATGTTGTGATAAACGGCTTGCACATCATCGTCCTCTTCTATTTTATCGATAAGTTTCAACACATCTGCCGCATCCTCTTCTGATATCTCGGTATGAGAAAGCGCAATTCGTTCCAATTTCGCTTCGGACACCTCAATGCCCTTCTCTTCCAATAACTTTTGCATATTCCCGAAGTCTTCAAATGAGGTCTGCACAACAATCACATCATTCCCTTCTTCATCCGCCTCTACATACAGCTCCTCCAGACCTCCGTCAATAAGCTCGAGTTCTAGCTCTTCCGTATCCAAATCCTCGCCTGCTGGAAACCTAAATACGGATTTCCGTTGAAAAATAAAATCCAAGGAACCGGTTTTGCCAAGTGATCCGCCTGCTTTTGTGAAATAGCTTCGGATGTTGGCTACCGTTCTGTTGGTATTATCGGTTGCCGTTTCGATCAGTACCGGAACACCATGGGGACCGTAGCCTTCATACACATACTCCTCATAGCCTTTAGAGTCCTTCTCAGATGCACGTTTGATTGCGGCTTCTACACGGTCTTTGGGCATATTGACGGCCTTCGCATTTTGAATAGCAGTGCGCAGACGCGAATTATTTTCTGGGTGAGGACCGCCTTCTTTTACCGCGATGGCGATTTCTTTTCCAAGACGTGTAAATTGAACGGCCATTTTGGCCCAACGTTTAAATTTTCGTTCCTTTCTAAATTCGAAAGCTCTACCCATTGTAATCCTATTTAGTTTTTAAATGATCTATCATATCGGCCACTAGACTGCTCAAATTAAATTTTGGAGCCCATCCCCAATCTCTCTTTGCTGCCTCATCGTTAATTGAACGAGGCCAAGAATCAGCAATGACTTGACGGGGATCATTGTCTGAATAACTCATCTCAAAATTAGGTAGAATTTTTTGAATTTCTTCAGCAATTTGTTTCGGCGTAAAACTTGGACCCGCTAAATTGTAACTTGAACGCACAGTGAGCTGTTCCGCCGGCGCATCCATCAGCTCAATAGTACCCCGAACCGCATCTTCCATATACAGCATAGGTAATTCTGTATTTTCGGAAAGAAAAGAGGTGTATGCCCCGTGTCGAAGTGCTTCGAAAAAAATATGAACCGCATAATCGGTTGTTCCTCCCCCCGGTTCCGTCTTCCACGAAATGATCCCTGGAAAACGGATGCTCCGAATATCCAATCCATACTTCTCATGATAATATTCACACAAGCGTTCACCTGCGAGTTTACTAATTCCATAAATCGTATTGGGATCCATAATGCAGTATTGTGGTGTGTTCACCTTTGGTGAATTAGGACCAAAAACTGCAATCGAACTTGGCCAAAAGATTTTCTTTATTCCAAACTCGATAGCCGCATCCAACACGTTCAACAACCCATTCATATTCAAATCCCAAGCTTTCTGAGGATACTGCTCTCCGGTAGCAGACAACATCGCCGCTAACAAATAGATTTGCGTGGGCTTATATTTCTGGATAAGCGACGTAAGAGCCTGTTTATCCAACACATTCAACTCCTCAAAAACCTCCCCTTCTGCGGGCTCTTTAGGCGCTCGAATATCACTGGTAATTACACTATTTTGCCCGAATTTCACACGCAAAGCGGTAGCTAACTCTGTCCCAATTTGACCGTTAGCTCCGATCATCAAAATGACTTCTTCCATTTTTTTAATGATAGTTTTCTATAAAACAAATAACACGTTGCCCTCTCACTAATTATTTGGCGAAAATACCAATTAATAGGCTGAATTGCATACCAATACATCAAGTTGCGCAAACGTATGATTACACGTAATACGGCTAAACGCCTGTTTTTCCAATATTTTTTAAAACGTATTAAAATGACAATTTATCAACAGAAGTAAAAAAATAGTGAATTATTTTCACCCGACTAACGCATTAATAAAACATTATTCCAGCGAACAGCAAATTGTTTAAAAATCACGAAATCAGCGGTTAAACATTGCACATTATTTCTTAAGTTTGCTTTTCTTGAGAATACTTCTTATTTAGAGAGCATTAACATTCTGAAAACTTAATTTTTAAACTATGAAAGTTGCAGTAGTGGGTGCGACAGGACTTGTCGGCTCAGAAATCTTAACCGTTCTAGCTGAACGTAATTTCCCGGTAACAGAATTGATTCCCGTAGCTTCAGAACGAAGCAAGGGTAAAGAGATCGACTTTAAGGGAAATAAGTATAAGGTTGTAACACCTTCAGAGGCTATTGCACTAAAACCCGATGTGGCCTTGTTTTCAGCAGGAGGCACTACGTCTACCGAGTTTGCACCGAAGTTTGCTGAGGCAGGAGTGACCGTGATCGACAATTCGTCGGCATGGCGTATGGACCCTACAAAGAAACTGGTTGTTCCAGAAGTGAACGGAGATGTACTGGGATCGGCAGATAAAATTATCGCTAACCCCAACTGCTCTACCACTCAAATGGTCGTCGTATTGAAGCCGTTACATGAAAAATACAAGATAAAACGGGTAGTCGTTTCTACCTATCAATCGGTGACAGGGACTGGTGTCAAAGCGGTCTCACAATTGATGGATGAAAGAAAAGGCGTGGAAGGGGAAAAGGCTTACCCGCATGCCATTGACCTCAACGTTATTCCCCATATAGACGTTTTCCAAGCGAATGGATACACCAAAGAGGAAATGAAAATGATTCAGGAGACCAATAAGATCATGGGCGACGACTCGATTCGTGTGACCGCGACCACCGTCCGAATTCCGGTTATTGGTGGGCATTCGGAATCGCTAAATATTGAGTTTGAGTCCGATTTCGACGTGGAGGAGGTACGCGCCGCTCTCCGCGATCAACCAGGTGTTATAGTGGTTGATGATCCTGAAAACCTCGCCTATCCAATGCCTAAAGATGCTCATGGAAAAGACGAAGTATTTGTTGGACGTATTCGCCGTGATGAAAGCCAGGACAAGACGCTTAACCTTTGGATTGTAGCTGACAATCTACGTAAAGGAGCGGCTACTAATGCGGTGCAAATTGCGGAGCTATTACAAGCGAAATCATTGATTTAACCGGCACTAGTGCTATATTACCATACAGAAGGGGGCATTTGGTGCCCCCTTCTTCTATGAGGGAGAGGCCACCCTCCGCTATCCGTTCTTTGGACTCCTCGAGAAAAATCTAATGCAAAAAAAAGAATGACCGTTGTGATCATTCTTTTTTTATCAGATTGGCATGCTATCGAACCGGTCTGAATTCCCAAGTATCGTCTAAATAACTCGTTCCACTCACACCTGTTGTAATATAGCCCACACCGTTCAAAGAAAAGCCGACAGCTTTCTCTCTTGCACTACCAAGAGACTCGCTACCGTCAGACCAAGATTTATTAGATGGGTCATATTTCCATACTGTAGATACCACGCCAGATGAAGAGCGTCCGCTCACTACATAACCGTAGTTTCCAATAGTAAAAGCTACTGAACGGTATCTTCTTGCATCGTAAGAGTCTGTATTCAAGTCTTCTTCCGCGTTCCAAGTTTCGCCGTCAAACGAATAGAAGTCTTCTGGTAAGTTGTTATTCGAAAAGCCACCACCTACGTACGCTTTATCGCCAATGACGAATGCAAAGGCATCCCCTTTTTTATAGGAAAACGGCGTCTCAACTTGTGACCAACTATCTGAACTCGGATTATAACGGTAGAAATCACTATATGTTTTATCCGTTGAACGTGTACCTAGCCCAACATAAGCGTAGTCGCCTAACGAAAATGCTACTGCACCCCAGCGGGCTTCCCCAGGAAAGTCGGCAATTCGAGTCCACTCGTTGCTTGCCGGATCATAACGGTAGAAGTCATTTAACGCAGAAAGTGCATTATCCTCTCCACCGTACCCCAATCCAACATAACCCTTTCCGTTGATTGAAAATCCAACAGCGCTATGACGCGGAGCCCCAGCAAAATCAGCACGGCTGCTCCAGGAATCGCCATTGAAAGAATAAGCATCGTCTAGAACCTCATTGGTTTTCAAAAAGCCACCGACAAGATAAGCCACATCATCGATGGTGAAACTTGCTGCTCCACTACGAGGATCCCCAATGAATACTTTTGATCTGCTCCATTCGGTTTCCCCTGTATCTTCATTCGTCTCTTCCTCTTTTTTACAGGAATTAAAAGTAGTAATTGCGAAGGCTCCTATCAAAAGTAGTACAAGCCAATTTCTCTTATTCATAAATTGTTAAAATTTTGTATATACGATATTTAATTTAACTTTCGGTTTCTTGTTCTCGGTCGCTAATATAGTTGTATTTGCGGTATTGAGCAATGCGGGCAACATGTTTGAGAGTACGAGCGTTTTATGCTGAGCTCCGGGTTCCGTAACCGTTTTTATATACTCAATCAAATTGAAGGTATATCGGCCGTTAGCTCCCGTATTATTTCCTAAGTAATATACCCCTTGCTGAATGCTGTTTTGATAAGGTTGCAGAACAAACGATGTGGGTATACCGTCCTCAGCAATCATTAAAATCGGCTGCGTCTCTGGTGGATAAAAGCCAAGATGCGAAGATTCAATTTCAATTTCCAGTTCCGCTTTATTAATCGCGACCCCTTCTCGTTTCAAAAAGTCACTCAGTGCTGGAAAACTAATCTCGGTCGCCACACCGGATCCTGCCTGAATAAAGGTTTGTCCTTGGGTAGCTGCAATCGGTAACTGCTCTCCTACTTTCAGATTGGCATACAACGTTTCACTTCGATCTGCCTTAAAGTGATTGTACTGCAACGCCTCATTACCTCGCTCGATCACTTTATAATCTGACCTCTTAAAGCCGTCAGAACCCACGTAAGAATAATTCAAGCGCAGCTCCACGGTGTCTCTAAATCCGACAATCGCGGTATTCGTCGCATCTGGAGCAAGCGTTATCCCCTTGAAATATTCGACGAAATTGGCCGCTGAATTAAAATCTACGTCCGCATTTCTAATTTTAGTGAAAAACTCCTCACCCAGCTGATCGTTTAAGCGCATCGACACCGAGTCTTTTTTGTCCCATTCCGGTATAAAGCTGACCTCACCAAGGGCTTCTGTGCTGTGGGCGAAAGTCTGGTCGCCAAAAATAGCTGCTCCTGTAACGTATGCAGGGACCGGCTCGCCTGTCATAGAGTTGTCCAACGTCTTCGTCTCTAGTGCTTCCATAAGACGAAATGCGACGATACGTTGCGTTTCGGTCGAGTCACCATATACATAGCGGTTGGAGTTAGGTCGTAAAACTAGATTTAGTGAATCAAACACGGCGTCCGTAGGAATCTCTCCTAAATTTGATTCCGGGATAAGGACGAAGGAAGATTGAGCTTCCAAGCTACCAACCGCCGATTGGTACGCTTTACCAACCAACATCATTCCCGTACCATTTGTGGGCAATGTCGGCAGTATCATCGTGCCAATCTCTGCTGTCAACGTGTCGTCGGCCGTCACATTCAAATTATCGAGGTTCTCGTTGTCCAATGAGATCCCCATATCCTTGTCGCAACCGATCATCGTGAATAATAATGCGCCACTTAGCACAACAGAAAGAAACAATCGTATACGTCTAATCATAAAATCCAATAATCTAGCAAACTACAATATCGGGCATTCAGATCCCGCTTATTGTATCTTAACAGCTGCAACGACCTCTGTTCGCGTGCAACCAAGCCCTCTCTTTTTTCTCTTGCTCGTCGGAGGATACTAACAGTTAACGCAGCATCCCACTGAAATGCGACAATAAATTTTAGGTTATTGCTAGTCAGTGTAATAGTTTGTTAAAGTCTCCTCTTACTTACGCGTAGCAAATCTACTAATTTAAATTTGTTTTAATTATGTTAAAAAAGCATAAAAAACATTCGACGTGTCCATTACATGCAGATTAGCAACCCTAAAGCTGTGGTCGAAATCTCTAGAATGACCTTTATGGTTTTCGATCCGCTCGAATATGACTTCCGACTTCAGCAGGAGGGCCGCATTGTTAATCAATGTTACAAGTTGTTAAAAAGCGCTTTTATCTATGCCATTCGGTTCTACTGCATTAGCTTTGTGCTATCATGATTAAAAAACACCAAATGCTGCTAGCAGCTATTATCGTGACAGCGAGTGGAATCATGTTCGTTTTGGGCATCTGGTTGTACAGCAGTTATCGCGGGCACAAGCAAATTTTTCTCGCCTATGCTGAACGAGAACTTTTTGAGGTGACCCAAGATTTCTACTTGGAAAACCAAGAGGACATCGAAAAAGAAAACCAGCATCAGCGCACGGGCAAATTAGCGCGCATGGCAGCAGATATTCAAATCAAGTATCCAAACACCAACAGGGATACTATACAACAGATTCTAACGGAACAGTATTTTAGCCGAACCAACGCTGCGGACTCAACTGCCCCATCCGAGCCAAAAAGCAGTCGCGGGAACAGGAGTCGGCATTTCATTATGTCCTACGCATTTAGGACCATCAGCTGGACCGAGCAAGTAATTGATTCCTTAGACAAGCGTTTGACTACAGCGATGAGCCAAAAGAAAAGATTCTCTCCCTTTACTTTACGATTAGTTGAAATCGAAGAGAAATCGGAAGGATCCCGCGACTTTTACGCCCAACGGTTTAAAGAAAGCAAAACTCGTCCCATACTCGTAGACCCGACAGATCGTGTATTCCTTGAATTAGAATTTAGCAATCCAAGGCCTTTCTTAGTCAAATCGATCGGCTGGCAATTATTTTTCTCGTTCATACTGACCGCTGCACTATGGGGGACGTTCTTGACCTTAATGAAAACCATACGCAAGCAAAGGCAGCTAGCTCAGTTACGGAAAGCATTTGTCAACAACATGACCCATGAGTTAAAGACCCCTGTTTCCACGGTAATGGCGGCGATCGAATCTATACAGCGATATGGGGCACAGGAAGATCGCGAAAAAATGAATCGATATCTTAATTTGTCACGCCAGGAGCTGGAACACCTGTCTCGGATGATTGAAAAGGTTCTTCAGGTCGACGTTGCCGAGACCAATGGTGTACATCTGAATCCCGTTCGGTTTGACTTTGGTCAATTAGTGGCAGAATGTGCCGATAACTTTAGGTTGACGAGTAAAAAGAATATCGAAATCACCTTAGATAGGGAAGGAAATTCGTTCGGTTTAGTAGGCGATCCTTCTCATTTAAAAAGTGTCATCAACAACTTGTTAGACAACGCCATTAAATACAGTAATGCGCCGGTTTTCATTCAGCTGCAATTACAAGAAAGTGAAAAGGAAATTTCCCTAAAAGTAAGTGACAATGGAATAGGCATACCGCAAAGCTACTTACAGGACGTTTTCGACCTGTTTTTTCGTGTACCATCGGGGAATGTACACAATGTGAAAGGATTTGGTCTTGGACTAGCTTATGTCAAACAAATCATCCATGAGCATCAGGGACAGATCCATGTCACAAGCAAAGAAGGAAATGGAAGCGTTTTTGTGGTAACCTTACCAAAACAGTAGAGATGATTAAAGTACTGTATATCGAGGACGAGGAAAGTCTAGCTATGATCGTAAAAGACAGCCTAGAATCCTACGGATTTCATGTGCATCATGTTGTCAATGGTGGACAGGCTCTAGCGAATCACCAACGGTATCAACCAGATGTTGTCCTTCTAGATATCATGCTGCCTTTAGTCGATGGCTTCTCCATTGCAACGGAAATACGCAAGACGGATCAGCTTACCCCGATCATTTTTTTGACGGCAATGACGCAAACTGACGACGTTGTAAAAGGATTTAAGTTAGGAGGCACCGATTACATCCGAAAACCGTTCAAAATTGAGGAATTGATTGTTCGCATTGAGGCGTGCTTGAGGAAGACAACGACGAATAGCTCTCCGAGCACCCTCACTATTGGGCTTTACACTTTAGACACGATAAAAACCACCCTCCGCCACGGAGAACACGTCGAAAAACTTTCGTACAGGGAAATGGAGCTGTTAAAGCGATTAATCGAAAACCGCGACCGTGTGGTGCCTCGTGAAGAAATTATTCGGACTTACTGGAGTAACGACGCTTTTTTTACCGGCCGCAGCTTGGATGTATTTATCAGTCGCATGCGCAAACATCTTGCGGCGGACCCCAGAATCAAGATTGTAAATGTGCGGGGAATTGGCTATACTTTATCATTTGAAGAAGCACAAGAAACATGAAAGCATTAATTATAGTGGACATTCAATACGATTTTCTTCCCGGCGGCTCCTTGGCCGTAGCGAAGGGTGACGAAATCATTCCTGTAATCAACCAAATTCAGCCCCATTACGATCTGGTAGTTGCCACACAAGACTGGCACCCCGCCGATCACCAAAGTTTCGCTAGCCAACATGTCGGAAAAGCGGTTTTCGATCAAATCGATCTAGATGGGGCGGAGCAAGTGCTGTGGCCCGATCACTGTGTACAACAAAGTCCGGGGGCAGAAATCGCGGACCTGCTGGACACGCGTCATATTGAAGCTATATTTAGAAAAGGCATGGATCCATGTGTGGACAGTTACAGTGGGTTTTACGATAACGGACGACGAAAGCACACGGGCCTGAGTGGCTATCTGAAGGATCGCCACATAGAAGAAGTGCATGTGTGTGGTTTGGCCGCGGATTTCTGTGTTTTCTACACCGCTATGGATGCATTGCAAGAAGGATTCTCTTCAGCCATCATTTCTAAAGCGACAAAAGCCATCGACAAAGGAAGCTTTATGGAGAAAAAAGACATATTCATCAAACATGGCGGCCAATTGTTATAACCGCCTAAAACGAGGCATCCCCTATAATTCGGTTGCATTTTCTGTGAATTTCCACTTCACATAATTTATGTTTTTTTCCTGGGCCAAATATTTCTTTTCGTAATACGTTTTGATAGCAAGTACCTGGTCAACAAGGCCGGAATGATACAAGTCGCTGGTTTCCGTAATCGGAACTAAACCCAACTCCTGAATTTTCTCGAGGGTATACGCGAAAAATCCGTCATTATCAGTTTTCAAATGCATGAGACCTCCAGGTACCAACAACTCCTTGTAACGGGCTAAAAATGCCGGGTTCGTCAAGCGCTTTTTTTCCCGGCTATCCTGAGGTTGAGGGTCTGGAAAGGTAATCCAAATTTCGGAAACCTCCCCTGGTCCAAAATATTCTAAGATTTTCTCGATCTGAATACGTAAAAACCCGACATTTTCGACACCGTCTTCTAATGCCGTTTTTGCCCCTCTCCATATCCGATTGCCTTTATAATCAACTCCTATAAAGTTCTTTTCGGGAAACATTCTCGCCAGATTCACAGCATATTCTCCTTTTCCGCAGGCTAATTCTAAAATGAGGGGTTGCTGATTTTTAAAAAATGCCTCGGCCCATTTCCCTTTGTAGGCGATTCCATCTTCCAATTGTACCACGTTCTTAAAAGTGGCTATTTCTGCAAATTTGCGCAATTTGTCCTTTCCCATGCTTCCTATTTTGTCGCAAAAATAACCTTATATTTGTAATTATAAGAATAGTTCGAGGTGGAAAAAAACGCAAAAATATATGTAGCCGGGCACCGCGGAATGGTGGGGTCGGCTATTCTTAGAAAGCTGAAAAGCTTGGGGTATGACAACCTGATTACTCGTACGTCAAAAGAGCTGGATCTGCGGGATCAGCAATCCGTTCAGGATTTTTTTCTCGAAGAAAAACCAGAGTTCGTTTTCCTAGCCGCAGCGAAAGTTGGTGGGATTCTAGCCAATAACACCTATCGCGGTGAGTTTTTGTATGAGAACCTGAGTATTCAAAATAATGTCATTCATTTCGCTCATCAGGTAAAAGTACGCAAACTCATGTTTTTGGGATCGAGCTGTATTTATCCAAAACACGCGCCCCAACCACTGCGAGAAGATGCCTTGCTCACAGGGCCCTTGGAGCCCACTAATGAGCCGTATGCGATTGCGAAAATAGCGGGGATAAAAATGTGTGAGTCCTACCGTCAGCAATATGGCGATGATTTTATTTCCGTTATGCCGACTAACTTATATGGGATCAATGACAATTACCATCCGGAAAACTCACATGTACTCCCGGCATTGATTCGAAAAATGCATGAAGCAAAGATTAACAATCAACCTTCTGTTAAAGTTTGGGGCTCTGGAGAACCGCTCCGGGAATTTCTTTTTGCGGACGATCTGGCAGACGCCTGTGTATTTTTGATGCAGCATTACAGCGAAACACAATTCATCAACATCGGTGTAGGCACCGATATTCGTATTCGGGATTTAGCTGAACGCATCAAAGAAATTGTTCGCTATCCAGGAGCATTGGAATTTGATCGGGAAAAGCCCGATGGAACGCCTCGGAAATTGATGGATGTAACTCGGCTACATACCTTGGGTTGGAAAGCCAGCACAAACCTAGATGAGGGAATCAAAATTGCCTATGAAGATTTTCTTTCGCGTTATGGTCAGACGCCTGTCACACCGCGCAAGAACTCACTTTAAACATTAACGACTGGGCACTTCAGAACGCTTCACTATCTTTTGGAATACCGTATATATTATCCTGAACACTCTCTTCAGCGGTGATCATCGGTGGATGATATTTCGCATCCGGAGAAGATTCCTTAGCCAGTTTCTGCTTCTTCTTTTTAGGCTTAATAAAACTGGTGATGCGATCGACTATAGCACTGACCCTGTTCTGATTCACCTGACTCGCCGCCGTTTCCGAAGCAAGCAATACTAAGCCCTTTTTCAACCAGCCGGCATTTTTCAACAGCGTACGATTAAGCACTAATGGCAGCCCTAACTGCAAACCGCGTGTGAGCCAATCGCCCTTTCCTTTTAATTTACTTGAGCCACTTATTCCCGAAGCCAATCCTCGAATTGCTGCCACTCCCGGTATTTTAGAAGACAACATTTTTGCCACTCGGACCGGTGTCTCAATTTTATGGCAAAACAATTCGTATTGTTCTTGCAAAAAAACTTCTTGTTCTTTTTTTTCAGCCTTGAGTCTAGCGATCTCAGCAGTCAATTCTCTAACATTCGTGATATTTACGCTCATAATATTCTAAACTCGTGTATGATTATCCGGATTGACATCTGGGTTTGGAGCATCAGCTTCTACTGAGCTGGGGTTTTCAGGATTGGCTTCCTCGCTACCGATCGCATGATCTTCTTCATCCTCATCGTCATCTCCCCATTTTTCCATGATTTTGCGTATCGTCATGTTCATGAAGGCCGTCTCAATCTTAGGTTCCATAACACGGATAATTAAAACAATTAAAATAAAGACCCCGCCCGTTGTTAAAAAACCTAATGAATAGCTTCCCAGTAACTCCCCTAAATAAAACGCCAGTGCCATGGAGAGAAAAAACACAATGAACAAGCCCAATAAAACTTTACTTACGTCCACAATCACTGATCCCACAATTCTCGAGGACCGGGAAATCGCTCTGAGTTTGGCAAGTTCCATTTGTGTCTCGATATATGCTTTAGATTTCTTGAATGTTTCCGAAAAAGAAAATTTTTGTTCCTGCTGTTCCATGCGTGTTTTGCGTGTAAAGGATTGAGGAGTGTATATAGACCCCTCAATCAATAAGTAACTTGGTTCTGGATTAATGCATCTCGTGCTTATCCGTGTTCCACAATCTCTTCATCGAAATCCATCTCCACATGTCCGACCTTCGATTTAATCGCAGCTGTTAGTTTATCTTTTAGATCGTTTAACTGATCAAATTGTTCTTCCGCGCGCTCCTTAATGGCATCGCCTAAGTCCGCTAACGACTCGTTAAGTTTTTCTCTAGTTTCGCTTCCCTTCTCAGGCGCGAAGATAATTCCCAATACCGCTCCTGCAGCTAAACCAGCTAAGAGGGCTGTTGCAATTTTACCGTTATCGTTCATTTTATATTGTAATTTAAGTTTGTAAAAATAAAAATGCGTTTGCACTAGTATAGTAACAAAAAATAGACCGAATGTGTTTTTATTTAATCAAATTTTACTGAAAGTCGACAAAACGCCACGGTCGTTTAACAACGACGGCAGTAGAAAATACGGCGTTTTAAAATTGGTCGATAAAATGCCGCAAGATCCATGGGAAAGCGACCAATGTAAAAAGTATACCCGTTAATGCTCCAAAGAGGTGCGCATCATGATTCACGCCATCGCGCGCGTTTTTGGACGCCCACATACAGTACACCAAATACAATACAGCAAAAATATAGGCAGGCATAGGGATGACCATGAAAATCCCCAACATCATTTTAGGTTCAAACAGGATGAAACTAAACAAAACGGCACTGATCGCGCCGGATGCTCCTAAACTATGGTAGTTATAATTATTCTTCTGCTGAAGAATTGTCGGAATGTCACTGAGCACTAAACCGATAACATATAAAAGAAAAAACAACACATGTCCCATAGCGCCACTTATACTCACGAAAATCTGCTCCAACCCGAAACCGAAGTAGTAAAACGTGATCATATTGAACAACAGGTGCATCCAATCCTTATGGATCAATCCACTCGTTAATATCAAATACCAGCGACTCCGATTCCGATATACCGAATAAGGATGTAACATCAGTTTCCCATACCACTCAGGATTAGAAAAGACGTATAGCGTCAACCCAATAGTCAATGCGAAAATAACACTAGAAACAGGAGCTACAGTAAGATAATGTGTCAACATCTAAAATCGGTCTTCAATTAAAAATAAATAAAGTTCTTTCGGTCCATGTGCGCCAAGCACCATCCGCTTCTCTATATCTGCGGTACGACTTGGTCCTGACACCGCACTAATCATTGTGGGCATAGCCTCGCCATAACGCTCCTGAATAATAGCCAGTCCATCTTTCATTTCAGAAACGAGCTGAGAGGTTTTGGCAATCACAATATGTATGGGCGCATAAATGCTTAATCGTCTGCCCGATTCGTTCGCGTTACTTAACAATACACTTCCTGTCCTGGCGACTAACGCTTCACAGGTCGTGATACTCGCCTCAATTTCCTGTAAGCCCTGAAGTGATTTTCGAATAGGAAACCCATACGGCTCGAGCAGATCTTGCAACCCTTTTTCCCAAACATAGATTTTACTTACACTTACCTTTTCAACCAAGACGATCAATTGTTCAATCAAATCAATCTCCCCCTCGCAGTACACAAACTTCCCTCCTAAATCAGTAAATTCCTTAGCGAAAGTAATATCCAGCGGTTCATCTTGATTCGGATACAATGACCTCCCCTCAAAACCGGGGTGAGGGTTTTCCGCCTTCTGAAGAAGCGCTTGCCGAATTTTTTTCAGCATCTTTTCTTTAGCCGTCGTATTCCTGATATTCATATGAGTAAAAGAAGGCAGGACGTTGCGGTCCTGCCTGATTAAGCTTAGTTACTGATCCGAGTCGATATTGGATTGATCGTCCGGTCGCGTCTGTGTATCCTCTCTATCGGTAGTGGGAACCGGCAGATCGGTCTGTGGAACACCGCCACCATCCGCTCCACCGTTTACAAACGCATCGTATGTGGTTTTGTTGGCAAAAGGCCGCTCTCCTAGAATTTCTTCCAAATCCTTTTGGAATAAGATCTCCTTTTCCAAAAGTTGCTCAGCGATCTTGATCAAGCCGTCCTGTTTTTCCACTAACAATGTTTTAGTACGCTCATATACTTCAGCAATCAATCGCCTTACCTCTTCATCGATAAGTTCTGCTGTCTGATCAGAATACGGCTTTTGAAACTGGCTTTCTGTAGAACTGTCACGGAAAGAAACATTTCCTACCTTATGATTCATCCCATAAACAGCCGTCATTGCATAAGCTAATTTAGTGATCCGTTCCAAATCGTTTTGCGCACCTGTACTGATTCGACCAAAGGTAATGTCCTCCGCGACGCGTCCGCCCATGGTCATACACATGCTATCAATAAGTTGTTCGGTTGTATATAAAAATTGTTCCTTGGGCAAATATTGTGCATACCCTAGAGCCGCAACTCCTCTGGGAACAATGGATACTTTTACTAAAGGATCCGCGTGCTCTAAAAACCAACCTGCAATGGCGTGACCGGCTTCGTGATAGGCTACAATCTTCTTCTCCTCTGGTGAAATAATTTTGTTCTTTTTTTCCAATCCACCAATTACACGATCAATCGCATCTTGGAAGTCCTGCATGGAGATCGCCTTTTTATTTTTTCGTGCAGCAATCAGCGCCGCCTCATTACAAACGTTCGCAATCTCGGCTCCTGCAAAACCAGGAGTTTGGGCGGACAGCTTTTTAGAATCTACTTCCTCCGCAAGTTTTAACGGTTTCAAGTGCACATTGAAAATATGCTCTCTACCCAGCAAGTCTGGCTTATCAATCGATATCTGCCTATCGAACCTTCCTGGACGCAACAACGCGGTATCCAAGACATCCAATCGGTTTGTCGCCGCTAAGATAATCACACCTACATTCGTCCCAAAACCATCCATTTCTACCAGCAACTGATTCAATGTGTTTTCACGTTCATCGTTTCCTCCCATCACTGAATTTTTGCCGCGCGCTCGTCCAATCGCATCAATTTCATCAATGAAAATGATACAAGGCGCTTTCTCCTTCGCCTGTTTAAAGAGATCACGTACTCGAGATGCACCTACTCCAACAAACATTTCAACGAAGTCCGATCCAGACAATGAGAAAAAGGGGACCTGTGCTTCTCCGGCAACCGCCTTCGCCAAAAGGGTCTTACCCGTCCCTGGAGGCCCGACTAATAACGCTCCTTTTGGTATTTTGCCACCCAAATCAGTGTATTTTTTCGGGTTTTTTAAGAAATCCACAATCTCCATCACTTCCTCTTTGGCTTCTTCCAATCCAGCCACATCATTGAACGTGATATTTATTTGCGATTCTTTGTCAAAGAGCTGCGCTTTAGATTTACCGATATTAAATATCGCGCCACCTCCCGCGCCCGCGCCACCGTTCATCCGACGCATCAAGAAAATCCAAATCAATACAATGATCAACAGCGGGAGCATAAACGATATAAACCAACCTGCCCATGGATTGGAACGGTCCTCATAACTCACACTAATCGGTTGTGCTCCGACTGCCAAACTGTCCTGTGACTGCTTTAATTTCTGTTCCAGAATCTCAGCAGAAGCCTCTGTAAACCGGAACTGAGGCCCCGCTCCTGGCGCTATAGAAAGTGCACTTGGGTTCGGGTCAATCATTTCCTTGTATTTCTCTTGATCTAGACGGTCGGACTTAATATACACCTCGACGTCAACCAATTCATTGCTCTTGTAGGCGACAAGCTTGTCCACATCACCTGGCAGCAACATTTTTTGCTCAAACTCGTTATAGGTAATTTTTTTAGTACCCTCGTCATTAAGCAGGTACTGAAATCCTATAATCCCCACAATAATCGCGATCCAAACCCAAATCATATTGAATTTGGGAGGCATGGGGGTAATTTTTTTACTTGGAACTTTCTTCATTTACAACTCGTAATACGTTTTACAACTAATTTTATGCGCTTTTAAATGTACTCACCTGCGCATCGCCCCATAAATCCTCGATTCGATAATGCTCACGTTTTTCTGTCTTAAAAATATGAACAACCACATCAACAAAATCCAGAAGAATCCATTCTCCATTGCCGTGTCCCTCCTTTCTCCAAGGCTCTTGCCCGAAGGCTTTATACACCTCGTCCTCTACACTTTTAGAAATGGTATTGACTTGTATAGCAGAATCAGCATGACAGATTACAAAATAATCCGATAGGGTGGCGTTCACTTCTCGCATATCCATCCGCACAATTTCATTGCCTTTCTTTTCTTGCATACCGTGCACAATCACGGCTGCTAGTTTTTCAGACAACGATTCTTTATTTTTTTCACTCATTAAAAAATATACTACTTTTGATTAAAAAATATTTAAACCCATATCTTTTGCAAAATAACACATTTTCCGGAGAAACACTACGCCAAAAGTTAATTGTCTTGGACGAAATCGGCTCCACCAATGATTATTTAAAGACTCAAACGACAAATTTCACGCCACTACCCGAGTGGTCTGCCATAATGGCAAAACACCAAAGCCAAGGCCGCGGGCAACGCGGGAACACTTGGCTCGTGGAGCCCGGCAAAAACCTCACCTTCAGCTTTCTTATCTATCCAGAG
Source organism: Candidatus Sphingobacterium stercorigallinarum (assembly GCA_019115805.1). Taxonomy (GTDB): domain Bacteria; phylum Bacteroidota; class Bacteroidia; order Sphingobacteriales; family Sphingobacteriaceae; genus Sphingobacterium; species Sphingobacterium stercorigallinarum. The sequence goes on along the minus strand of DXCW01000173.1, from coordinate 23,422 downwards.
TTCTTAAAATTGAAAAATCAGTTTTCCCTAAGCGTGTGGGTTAGCTTGAGTCTTGTCGAGTGGCTAGAGAACCTAGGCATCCGAGCCCAAATTAAATGGCCAAATGACATCATGATTTCCGGAAAAAAAGTTGCGGGGTTTCTAATTGAAAACAGTAGCCGAGGCGAAACGTTAAGACAGTCGATAATCGGGATAGGCCTAAACATCAATCAAACTAAATTCCCGCAGGATCTTTCCTCCCGCGTAACGTCGGTGGCACTTTCTACAGGGAAAACACAAAACGAACTGCAGGAAATGTGCTTGAGCTTATTGAGCCATCTTCAGCAAAATTTCACCACGTTTAAAGAACAAATGGAAAGCTCTGGAGAGCTGCTGCGTGCTTACAATAAGCGTCTGTACCGACGCGGCATCTGGGCGCCGTTCCGGTCTATAGCAGATGGGGACTTGGAAGGCCGAATTGAATCCGTCAATGCAGACGGCGATCTTAGCTTGCGCCATCGAAATGGGGCTATTTCTCAATACCGGTTCAAAGAAATTCAATATTTATAGCAATTTCTGCTCGAACCTTAGCGTATACCGCCTCAACATCCTTTTTGGAGGCATACCTTTGTGTGTTAACACGTTGACTTATGAAGAATAATCCCCACAACCCCTTTCTTTATTCCCTAATAAAACATATTTTTGGATCGAACTTGAAGAGGACCTAGGTTAAACTTTTGTGACACCGACGAGTCCAATCAGTAAACTAGTGGTTTTATGAAAAAATTGAATTTATTAATTGCGCTTTTAATTTTCACTGTATCTGGAGCGGTAGCTCAGGTGGTGGATCCGGTGAAATGGTCAGTGGGCTTCAAAAAATTAAATGAATCTGAAGCGGTTATTTTCTTAAAAGCAAACATCGACGAAGGATGGCACATCTATGGGATGGATGTTCCCGAGGGCGGCCCTATCTCTACCTCGTTTACATTCGAACCGGAAAATGGTGCCAAGGTGAACGGTAGCGCGGCCGCGAAAAAGCCGAAAACAAAATATGAAGATGTATTCAAAATGACCGTTCCCTACTATAGTGGCGAGGTGGTATTCCAGCAAAAAATAAAGCTAGCAAACGCCAAGCCTACTACCGTTAAGGGGGTGGCTTCATTTATGGCCTGCGATCAGGAACGTTGCTTACCGCCTGATGATTATGAGTTTGCGGTAACGATAAAGTAAAATTCACAGATGAACAAAACGAAAGGCAGGAACTCACCTGCCTTTTTCTTAATTTCGCCTTCATATAAAACAGCATATGAACAACTTTTTTAAAGTGTCAGTGGCCATGTTGTGGTTTTTTTTAATTCATTTGGCACTGGCACCTGCTTTTTCGCAAGACACATTAATCGATTTTGACGATGTGACTTTCAACGACGGTCAAGAAGAAGTTGGGAGTGACGAAGACACCTTAATCACCGACTTAGAAGGTGTGGTGTTTGAGGACGGACAACAGGATATTACAACAACTCCAACTTCCTCGACTCAGTCCATTGAAGAAGAGAACCCCGAAGACGATATGTCGTTATGGAATATCTTTATCAAAGGTATACTGGGTGGCTTTGCCGCTTTTTTGATGCCTTGCATTTTTCCCATGGTACCATTGACGGTTAGCTTCTTCACGAAAAAAGCAGCCAGTAAGCTCCAAGCGGTCTCACAAGCCCTTACTTATGGGCTCTTCATTATTGTAATTTACGTCGCACTTGGCATGATCATTACCATCGCATTTGGCCCCGAAGCGTTGAATGCGTTGTCTACTAACGGAATTTTCAATTTCTTATTTTTCTTACTATTGGTGGTATTCGCCGCCTCCTTCTTGGGTGCATTCGAGCTTACACTACCCAGCTCGTTTGTCAACCGTATCGATGCGCAGTCCGATAAGGGCGGTTTGATCGGCCAGTTCTTTATGGCTGCAAGTCTTGCCGTAGTATCGTTTTCCTGTACAGGCCCTATTATTGGAACGCTACTTGTAGATGCCGCGACCAAAGGTGACCGCTTAGGACCGGCTATAGGCATGCTGGGCTTTTCATTTGCTCTAGCCATTCCATTTGTACTTTTCGCCATGTTCCCGTCGCTACTGAAGTCCATGCCCAAATCTGGAGGGTGGCTAAATAGCGTCAAGGTAGTATTGGGTTTTTTGGAGCTTGCTTTAGCGATGAAATTCTTATCAAACGTCGATTTAGCGTACAACTGGCAGATTCTAGACCGAGAAGTCTTCTTAGCCATTTGGATCGTTATTTTTGGTTTAATGGGTTTGTATTTAATCGGGAAAATAAAATTCGCTCACGACAGCACACTCCAGTTTATGTCCGTACCGCGAACAATAATTGCGATTTTCGTCTTCTCATTCGTGGTGTATATGATCCCGGGGATGTGGGGGGCGCCCCTCAAGTCGATCGCCGCATTCTTACCGCCAATTGGCACGCAGGATTTTGATATTTCAGCCGGTACGGGCATTGTATCCGCGACATCGTCTGATGCGACCGATAGACGCTATTTTAATCATTTCCATGATCGCGCAACAATCAAGGGCATGGATCCTTATTATGATTACGAGGAAGCGCTCGCCGCAGCTCGTGATCAAGGCAAACCGCTTTTGGTTGATTTTACAGGATGGAATTGTGTCAACTGTAGACAAATGGAGGCTAATGTCTGGTCTGATCCTGGCATTAAAGAAATGATCAACACGAAATTTATCCTGGCTGAACTCTATGTCGATGATTACGATTTGAAATTGCCAGAAGATGAACAATATGTGTCACCGACCACAGGAAAAAAAATCACGACAGTAGGACGGAAAAACACTGACTTTCAAATCACGAAATTTAACAGCAACTCCCAGCCTTTATACGCTATTCTGGACGAGAATGAAGAGCTGCTTGTCCCCACTAGCGGGGCAAACTACAGCATCCCAAGTTACCGAGCTTACCTGCAGTCCGCGATTGACGCGTATAATGCTAAAAATTAGTTTTATGACATTTTTGTAGAAAAAAATAAGGTTTTGGGTATATTTGGGTTATGAGCAACATTAAGAATATCGCAGTATTAACATCAGGGGGTGATGCACCTGGAATGAATGCGGGGATCCGCGCTGTAGTCAGAACAGGAATTTACCATGGGCTGAATATGTTTGGTATCCGTCGTGGCTATGATGGCATGGTACAGGGGGAAATTTTCCCGATGGATGCTAAATCAGTTGCCAATATCATTCAACGCGGTGGTACCGTTTTAAAAACGGCGAGAAGTGAAGAGTTTCGCAGTCCGGAAGGACGCCAAAAAGCATACGAACATTTAAAAAAACTGAATATTGATGCACTGGTTGTGATCGGTGGTGACGGTACTTTCACCGGTGCCTCTGCATTTCTCGATCAATTCGACATTCCCATTATCGGAATGCCCGGAACGATCGACAACGATTTAAGCGGAACAGACTTCACAATCGGATATGACACGGCTATCAACACCGTTGTTGATGCCGTAGATAAGATTCGGGACACAGCCGAGTCGCACGACCGCTTGTTTGTTGTTGAAGTCATGGGGCGGGATTCGGGACTAATTGCCCTTCGTTCCGGCATCAGCACGGGTGCTGAAGCTGTTCTAATCCCCGAGTTGGAGGTCGATTATGATGCGATCATGAAGCGTTTGGACAAAACGCGAAAAAACAAATCGTCAAGGATTGTTATCGTAGCAGAAGGTGACAAAGAGGGGGGCATGGTTGTCGCAGACAAAATACAAGCAAACTTCCCATCGTATGATGTTCGCCTTTCTATTCTGGGTCACATCCAAAGAGGCGGGCGACCAACCTGCATGGATCGTGTGTTAGCGAGCCGCTTGGGAGTCGCATCGGTAGAAGGCTTGCTGGAAGGCAGAAAAGGAGAAATGGTCGGTTTAATCGGTGGACAAGTCCAGTTCACGCCATTTGGCAAAGCTATTAAACATATCGACAAAGTGAACACCAATCTCACTCGAATTGTAGAAATCCTTTCACTATAACGCTCATATGAGATAAAAATAGCATTAGCGCCTCCAGTTGACATCCAATTGGAAGCGCTTTTTTATTCTAAATATCAACCCATTATTTTTTTTGCAACGTGGCTTGATTAACTTTGTAAAAAAGCATACCATGCGCATCTCGCAGCTCTATAACATATTTCAGGAATACCCACGGATCTGTACGGATACACGGACCATAGAAAAGGACTGTCTATTCTTTGCCCTGAAAGGTCCAAGCTTTAATGGAAACGAATTTGCTGAGCAAGCCCTGGCGGAAGGTGCGAAATATGTAGTAATCGACGAGCATAAATTCAATCGAGACGACGCGCGTTATATTTGTGTGCCGGACGTATTGACTACATTGCAAGAATTGGCTCGATTTCATAGGGACCAATTGACAATCCCTGTTATTGGGATTACCGGAACGAATGGCAAAACCACCACCAAGGAACTCTTACTCAGTGTGCTCTCGCAAAAGTTCAAAACTTTGGCTACTCGAGGGAATCTAAACAATCATATTGGCGTGCCGCTTTCTCTTTTGTCTCTACCTAAGGAGGCTGAAATCGCCATTATTGAAATGGGTGCGAATCACCTCCACGAGATCAAGCAATTATGTGAAATCGCCAAACCTACACACGGGTTGATTACAAATGTAGGCAAAGCGCACTTGGAGGGTTTTGGTTCGTATGAGGGGGTAAAACAAACCAAAAGCGAATTGTATGCGTATTTACAAGAACACCAAGGCGTGGTGTTTATCCAGGGGGATAACCCTGAATTACTGGAATTAGCCGAACGAAAACACATTCGAAATCCTATAACCTATGGGACCTCATCGAAAAACACGGTTCAAGGTGGCATCATCCAGACCGCACCATTGATTCGTATCTATTGGCAATCTATCGATTCGGTTGAGCAACAAGAGGTACAGACCCAACTCACCGGCACCTATAATTTGGAGAACATGCTATCGGCCGTATCGGTTGGCTTACACTTTGGCCTTTCCGCGACACAAGTCAATCAGGGATTGATCAACTACGTTCCGACCAATAACCGCTCGCAGATCGTGCAGACCGACAAAAACCAAATCATTGCTGACTTTTACAACGCAAATGCGAGCAGCATGTCTGCGGCGTTAGATAATCTTAGCCACATCGGTTCGGGTCGTAAAGCGGTGATTCTTGGCGACATGTTCGAAATGGGCGAAGACAGCAAAATGGAACACGAAATATTGCGTGATAAAGCGATCAAATTGCAATTCGACAAACTCATTTTCGTCGGCCCCACCTTCTACGAAATCCGGGATGATCGTGGCGCATACTTCGAGACGGTCGATCATTTAATCGAGGAATTGGAACAGCATCCGATTACGGAACACACCGTGCTATTAAAGGCCTCTCGCGGGATGGCGTTCGAATCGATATTGAGCGTATTGTAATGCTGGAAATAGTTGGTATACATCATATCGCTATCATCTGCCAGGATTATCAGCGTTCACGACATTTCTACACAAAAGTTCTGGGACTACGAATCATACGCGAAACCTATCGGCAGTCGCGGCAGTCTTATAAACTTGATCTTGCGTGTGGAGCAGACTACATCATTGAACTTTTTTCCTTTCCGAATCCCCCTCCCCGGCCGAGTTTCCCGGAGGCGCGTGGATTGCGTCACGTGGCCTTTGCTGTGAAGCACATAGAGAAACAAGTCGGAAAGCTGGAGGAACTACAAATTCAAGTCGAGCCCATCCGAGTGGATCCCACTACGGGCAAGAAATTCACCTTCCTCCAGGACCCAGATGGGTTACCCATTGAGCTGTACGAAGCCTAAACGTCCAAATCGATGTTCAATGATTTTTCTTTATTGATTAAATCCGATACGCTGGTATCGTTGAGTATTTGAAGCATCGCGTTTCGCACTTCTATGAACGTATCCCGTATTCCACAAGCATGTTCTTCAACACATTCTTCACAGGATCGGTAAAAGTTAAGACTGACACAGGGCAGCAATGCAATTGGCCCATCAATCAACCGCATAATCTGAGAAAGATAAATATCCTCAGGAGCTTTGTTTAAACTATAGCCGCCACCAGCTCCTTTTTTTGAATACAATATGCCCGCATTTCGCATTTCCAGTAGAATCTGTTCCAAGAATTTCTTTGGAATCCTTTCTTCTTCGGCGATCTTACCAATTTGCATGGGATCATTTCCGTAGTTTCTTCCCAGCACCATCAGTGCTTTGATGGCGTATTTTGTTTTTTTTGATAGCATATGTAAACTGCTGAGCGCAAGCGCTTATTAACCCTCGACGTATTTAATCATCCTTTCTGGAGCAAACCTAATATCCAGCCAAATGCTTCGAATAAGTCCTTACTAAGCGTTATCTTAAGCCGTAAACGATTTATCCCAGAAAGTCTATGGGCAAATATACCACTTTTTTCTGACCGACTCTTGCTTAGCTGTTTTGCCCGAAATTTAACGACCAGCACCCGGGTACAGGCGCCTGCTGCTAATGAAGTACTTCTACAATCGGCTTCCCTATTGATCCATTAGGCTCCATCACGTGTAATAGTGCGGAGATGGTCGGCGCGATATCTGTAATGTGCACCGAACGATTGGAGTGACCATGCTGAATTCCCCAACCCATAAATACCAAGGGAATATGGGAATCATAAGGTGTCCAAGTTCCATGTGTCGTTCCGGTAGATCGCGGTGTACCGTCGTACCATTGCGGTTCGGTCAAGATTTGAATGACCCCACTCCGTTTGCGGTGATATCCATTAATTACCTTTTCTTTAATCACATTCGGCATAAGCATATCCGAACCCTTTTCCATATCGATCACATAAGCCACCCCATCTTCTTGTTTCAACCGATCGATGATGCGCGCCTTTACGATTGATTCATCTAATTTGTGTTCTTTAATCTTCGCATAATTGAGATGCACTTGGTAATTCAAAAGACTCATAATCACCCCCTCTACACCAAACTCCTGCTGCAAATCCTCGTTCATCGACCGTAACAATTGTCTGGAGAAAAAGTATCCGCCATTTCCTCGCATGTCCATAAAATAACGCGAGTTATACGACGCGGCGTGATCAGCCGTTAAAAAGAACGTATAGTTCCCCTCCCCGACCGTTTCATCAAGGTAATTTAAAAACTTAGCAATATCTTGATCAAGACGCAGATACACGTCTTCAATCTCCACTGATGACAAGGAATAGCGATGACCTACATAATCCGTAGCTGACAAACTCACGCACAAAAAATCAGTCACCTCATCCGGATTCTGCCCCAGATTTTCTTCCACAATCGCCTGCTCGGCGAAGTCGAGGGTTAACGTGTTTCCGTACGGAGTGGATTTGATCAATTCATATCCGGCATCTTTCATTAATTCTGACGTCTTTCTCGGAAAAACGGGTGCCTCCTCTCCCGCCCACTTTCCTTCATAAACATTATCGTCCTCAATACTGTTGGCGTGATAGGTTTCAATCGGGTATAGGGTGTTCCAGTCTTGTTTTAGATACTTGTCGGCAAGCTTTCTCTCGTTAAAATCAGTAACCCATTTCGGCAGATTTTCCATATAATAGGTACTGCTGATCCAATTCCCGGAATTGGCTTCAAACCAATACGCCGCATCGGCAAAATGCCCGGCAGGTAGAATACCTCCCCGGTCTTTAATGGCCACCCCGATTACCTTCGATTTAAAGTTGGTTGCCAGCTTCAACTGATCCGTGACGGTAGAGGCCAGCAGATTTCGAGGAGATTGTTTCCCTTCTCGCTCACTAGTACCCACTCCTTCTACCGCATCATCCTGCGTACAGTACATGCTAACTCCCGTTTGCTGCTCAATCCAATCGTTCCCAGCAATGCCGTGGATCGAAGGTACACTACCCGTGTAAACCGAACTATGCCCGATCGCGGTAAATGTGGGAACATAATCTATAATCGCGTTCTCACAAGAAAATCCTTCTCGCAACAACCGATTGAACCCGTCTTCACCGTAGCGGTCTGCAAAACGGTACAAATAATCCCACCGCATCTGATCCACCATCAGACCGACTACGAGTTTGGGTCGTTCCACTTGTGCGAGCAGCACCGAGTAGATACAGATCAACAATAAAGACAGGCTTACTCTTTTAATACTCGTCATATGTTTAGGTTTAAATGTTACTATTTTATTTTCAAATGCCTCTTAAGAAATTTACCCGTATAAGATTCCGCGCATGCGGCTAACTCCTCAGGGGTACCTAAACAAACAATGTTTCCTCCTTGATCACCGCCTTCTGGACCGATATCAATTACCCAATCGGCCGACTTGATCATATCTAGATTATGTTCGATTACCAGTACCGTATTACCTAACGCGATCAGTGCATTAAATGCCTTTAACAATTTGCTGATGTCGTGAAAGTGCAAACCTGTCGTCGGTTCATCGAAAATAAAAAGCGTTTTTTTCTGATTATTCCCTTTAATTAAAAAAGAGGCCAACTTGATCCGTTGCGCTTCCCCTCCAGAAAGTGTACTGGATGATTGACCAAGCTTAACGTATCCTAAGCCCACTTCTTGTAACGGCAAAAGCTTCTGCAATATTTTACTCTGATCTTGAAAAAATATGACGGCTTCATCCACACTCAGCTCCAAAATATCCGCGACTGATCTCTCTTGATAACTCACATCCAATACATGTTGCTTAAACCGCTTCCCACCACAAGCCTCACACGGCAAAATAATATCGGCCATGAATTGCATCTCGATCTTGACGGTCCCTTCGCCCTGACATGTTTCGCATCGCCCTCCGTCAACATTGAAAGAAAATGCGGACGGCTTTAGTCCATTTGCCTTGGCTGCAGGTAAGGAAGCGTATAGTGCCCGAACTTCGTCCCACGCCTTTACGTAGGTGACCGGATTCGATCGTGAGGAGCGTCCAATCGGGTTCTGATCAACCAATTCCACTTGCTCGATTTCCGAGAATGCGCCTTCCAGCTGGTCGTATTGTCCCGTTTGTTCGCCTGAGTATGAGCCGATTGCTTTCTGCAAGGCGGGATACAAAATACGCTTTACCAAAGATGTCTTCCCCGACCCCGAAACGCCGGTTACTACGGTAAATACATGCAGTGGAAATTCTACATCGACACCTTTTAAATTGTTTTCTCGTGCTCCTAATACCCGTATCGATTCATTCCATTTCCTCCGGGTCGTAGGCAGAGGAATGGATAGCGCCCCTGTTAAATATTGCCCGGTCAGGCTTGCCTCATCTTGGAGAATTTCCTGGAAAGTGCCTGCGAAAACAAGTTCGCCTCCCTCTATTCCGGCTTGTGGCCCGATATCAATTAAATAATCGGCTGCCTCCATCATCTCTTGCTCATGCTCTACTACGATAACCGTATTGCCTGCATCACGCAATGATTTTAAAACCGAGATCAATCGTTGGGTATCCCGAGGATGTAGTCCAATACTGGGTTCATCCAATACGTAAATCGATCCCACCAAAGAACTTCCCAAGGACGTGGCTAAATTTATGCGTTGTGATTCGCCGCCCGACAACGAATTACTGAGTCGGTTTAACGTTAAATAGTTCAATCCAACATCAGAAAGAAACTGTAGCCGATTCTGAATCTCGGCAAGCAGTCGCTTGGCTATTAAGTTCTCACTGGAGCTGAGCTTTAACGTAGAGAAAACGCTTCTCACTTTCTCAATAGGTAATAAGACCAAGTCCGTGATGGAATACCCTTGAATTTTTACATACGAAGCATCTTCGCGCAATCGCGTTCCTTGGCATTCCGGACAGACTGTTTTACCCCTATATCGGGAAAGCATCACCCGATACTGTATTTTATAGGTTTGTTCTTCAAGCTCTTTGAAGAAAGCATTTAGTCCTTTGAAATAAGAGTTCCCTGTCCAGAGCAGCTCCCGCTGCGCCGCAGTCAGCTCCGCATAAGATCGGTGTATTGGAAAATCAAACTTCACAGCATGACGAACCAGTTTATCTAACCAGACGCCCATTTTCTCTCCTCTCCAAGGCGCAATAGCCCCATCATAAACGGAACGACTTTTATCCGGCACAACGAGATCTGGGTCTATCCCAATAATCTTTCCATAACCCTCACACCGACGGCACGCCCCATACGGATTATTAAAACTAAAGAAATTGGGACTCGGTTCCTCGAAACTCATCCCATCCAATTCGAATCGATCGGAAAAATGCAGTTGTTCACCTGCGACATCAACCATACACGTCCCCTTTCCCTCAAAATAGGCGGTCTGTATAGAGTCTGCTAATCGACTCCATGTGTCTTCTTCCCTATCGATACGCAACCGATCCACAACAACCATCACTTGACCTTCAGTTAGGGATATGTTATCGACTGAGTCGTCCTGGATAAGCTGCTCAATTTTGCGAATGTCATCCTCGAACCATACGCGAACGAAACCTTTTTGCAACAGAAGGGACAACTCTTCTTTTAGCTTTCGGTCGTTCACCGGTATTAACGGACTATAAATTGTCGCCATCGTGTCTTCCGGAAACTGTTGAAGGCGGTCTACAATAGAAGAAACCGTGTCTTTTGTTACTTCATCTCCGGAGACCGGACTATAAGTTCGCCCTATTCTAGCGTAAAGTAATTTCAGATAATCGTAGATTTCAGTTGACGTACCGACCGTAGACCTGGGGTTGCTAGAGATGACTTTCTGCTCAATGGCAATAGCTGGGGCTATTCCTTTTATATAGTCGACATCGGGCTTGTTCATCCGGCCCATAAATTGTCTGGCATAGGACGACAAACTCTCCACATACCGGCGTTGCCCTTCTGCATATAATGTGTCAAAAGCCAGCGACGACTTACCGGATCCCGACATTCCGGTAATCACCACCAACTGATTCTTGGGAATGTCGACATCAATACTTTTTAGGTTATTTACCCGCGCCCCTTTAATCTGCACATGGGTCTTTGCAGAATGAATTGCATTTTTTTGCATAACCATCAAAGTTAGGGAAATCTATTGAAAGTTATCGGCGGAGGAGCAAAAAAGTCGCCTGTCAGAATTTGTTATAGATTTGTCACCGAGGTAGTTTATCAGGACGATCCATGCGATATTTGGTGGCGGTTATCGCTTCTAAGAACGCGGCTACTTGCTGAATTTCCTTTCGACTTAAATCGAGCTTCTTCATCAACGGGTCGACACGGGGATGCATCGGGTTTGCGCGCTCTTCCGCTGTTTTGGGGTCATTCATACCCATACCACTATTATACATATTTAAAACACCAATGATGTTGTCGAAGAGCCCGTTATGCATCCACGGATTGGTATTCATCACATCTCTCAGTGAAGGCGTCCGAAACTTCCCCACATCTTCAGGATTTCCAGTCACTTCGTATCGTCCTAAATCTTGATATTTACGTTCAAAATAGGTCAATCCTATATTGTGAAATTGTTCGTCCGTAAAGTATTGGCCGTGGTGGCAATTCATACATCGCGCTTTGGTCCGAAATAAATGAAGGCCGGCAATCTCGTCATCATTAAGTACGCTATGCTTCCCGTCCACAAACTCATCGAACCGACTTCGTCTGCTGGTCAAGGTCCGCTGAAACGCCGCTAACGCAGACATAATCTCCGGCATGGAAAAATCCGTATCCCCAAAAGCCTCCGCAAACAGTTCCCGGTACCCCTGAATCGCCTTAAGTTTAGGGACCAACTGCGTCAAGTCCATCGCCATCTCGTTGTGCGCTGCAATCGGGCTTAAGGCCTGCTCCTCCAAACTCGTGGCTCGACCATCCCAAAACATGGATGCTCGAGCGTGCACATTCAATAGCGACAAAGTATTGCGTGTCCCCACTAAGTGATCGTTCCCCACAGGAACCGTCAAATGATCACCCCATGAGGTCTGCGGATTATGACAACTGCTGCAGGAAATTTGGTTGGAACCGGAGAGAATCGGATCAAAAAACAACATTTTGCCCAACACCACTTTAGGTTGTTCCATTAGCGAAAAATAGCTAGTAGCATCGGGTTTGGGAAGTGATTTAAACTCCTGCCAGTTCACTCCCGAATCTATTTCGGGAGCCGGCCACTCGTTAACGGGTTTACTATACAGCGTGCGTAAATCCACGTGGGTGTTGCCGTCCAGGAATGCCGTCAATACGATGGCAATTCCTAAAACTACGCCTGTTAACCACAACCTTTTCATAGATTATCTCCCTATTTCTCGTCAAAACTAACGAATTTTGAAAAACATTCCTTATCCTTCTGCTTCTTGCTCATTATCCTGATCCAGGCGAGCCAATAACTTCTCCACCTCCTCTTCTGATGCGGACAATTTTGTTTTACAAACCTGCAACAACTCAGAGGCTCTAGCAATCCGCTGTGTCAATTCATCTACAGCGATGTCTCCCGATTCTATTTCCGACACAATGGACTGAAGTTCGTCGAAAGCATCGCTATACGTCTTTTTATTGTTCATCTTTTTTCATCTTTTTAACCACTTTGCTGTACATAAGTCCGTCTTCCAATTGAATGGTTACCTCTTCGTCCACCTCTACTTGCTGTACTTGACGGACCGACTTCCCTTTATATCGCACGATGCTAAATCCTCTGCGCAACACATGGACCGGATCCGATATGGCAACAATACGTTCCAAATGGCCTAAGTTTGATTTTTCGTTCTTTAAAAACTGTCGTACCATCCGGGTTAACTGAAGCTGCTGCGCACCAAGCTGCGTTCGGGTCTGGAGCATATGTGATTTCGCATGCCAAATGATTTGTGCGGTATACTGTTGCAGTATATCGTTTTCCTTCAAGAAAAGGGCTCGTGCTGCGGAAATCAGTACCGATTCGGCATGTTCGACTTGCAGGGAGAATGCGTGAAATTTTTGCAGGAGACTGTCCGCTAGCTCAGTTGGCGTAATGGTATTGAGGTGAGCGACCATTTCCGTTACGGTTTCATTAGTTGAGTGACCAATCCCAGTGAGTACCGGTATAGGGAACAACGCAACAGCTCTGGCCAAGCGATAATGGTTGAATGAGGTCAAACCGACCTCACCACCACCACCACGGATGATCGCTACGGCGTCAAACCTTTCCTTATGAGACTCGATGACCTTCAACTGTCCCACTATGGCATCGATCGAGCGTTCACCTTGCAATACAGCTGGATATAGGGTTGTTTCTATTCGATAACCAAAAGGATTTTTATCAATAATCTGGTAAAAATCCGACAAGCCTTTACTGGTCTCCACCGAAATAATGGCGATTCGCTTGGGCACCATGGGAAACATTAGTCTTTTATTCGCCTGAAAAATCCCCTCTCGTTGTAACGCTGCGATACTCTCCTTCTTTTCTCGCTCGAGTTCTCCTAACGCGTAAACGGGATCAATATCCAGAATACGCAAGCTCATGCCATACAGTGGATCGAATTGAATTTGGGCTTGAAATAAGATACGGATCCCCTCGCTCAACGGTTCTCCCAACACATCAATAAAACGCTGATTGATTCGCTGGAAATCTGTTTTCCACAACGTGGATCGCATCTCGGCTAAGATCTTGCCATCTCGTTTTTCAACGAGCTCGGGGAAACAGTGTCCGGAGTGACTATAATGGTTCAGTTTATTCATCTCCGCTTTTACCCAATAACTACTGCGATAGCGATCCGCTATCGTTTTCTGAATACTTTTGGATACTTCCAGCAGTGTAAAAACCGTTTTATCATCGACCTGCTCAGGCATAACCCAAATATACAACATTATATAGAACCGGCTACTGCAGGTTTCTGCGTTTTTTGTTACATTTGAGTGATATCACACGACCATTATGATAAGAACGATAAACCTAACTTTCCTATTCCTTCTCCTGGTGATGACGGGATTTACGCAATACAAGCAGAATCAAACAAATCTCACAGAGCTACTAAATAACCAGGGGAACATTCTTCCTTTTACTCGTCTTGACGAGCGAAAAATTGCAGTAATTACGGATAACGAATCTCGTTATACCGACTTCATTCAGCACCTGAAGCGTTATGGAGAGGTAGCATGCTTCGGATTCGAACAGTATGACGAACATACCAAGTACTTCAACACCTTAATCATCGCCGGTGATATTTCACATTTAGCGCCACAGCATATGGCCATGGCCTTGCAGTCCGCTGTGAACAACAAAGATGTAATTCTAGCGTTGTTCGGATCAAATCGCGACTACACACAACTCGGATTAAACACACAAAACCTGAGTCGATTCGCAAGTGTGATCAGACATCCCGAAAACAACCAAAATGCTCAACAGCAAATGGCCATGTCTATTTTTGGAGGCATGGCGATTACCCAAGGCGCACTCAAAACAGAGCAGACGCGCTTGCAATATAGTCAGCAGGAGCAATCCGGGCTCGATCTGGACAACATGACCCGTTTAATAGACGCAGTTGCCGAAGATGCTATTCGTCAGGAAGCTACTCCCGGCATGATGGTTATGGCGATAAAGGATGGTCAAGTGATTTTCGAAAAAGCATACGGGTATCACACCTATCTGAAAAAGCAGCACAATAGCATTGACGATATTTACGACCTGGCTTCCATTAGCAAAATTGCGGGCACAACGCCGGTTATTATGCATTTACAGGAGCGTCAGGTCATCGACCTGGACAGCACGATGGGACACTATTTATGGCAAGCCAAACAAACGAACAAAGCCGACATCACGCTCCGGACAGTATTGCTACACGAAGCGGGATTCATTCCTTTTATTCCTTTCTATCGACATTTAAAACCCGGTGATTTACAGCATGTATCCTCGGAAAGTCATCAGGTGCAGGTCGCTCAGAACGCGTTTCTTCGCAACCATTACTACCGTGATGTCATGTGGCCTGAGATGCTACGGTCTCCCGTCAAGCCCATTGGCAACTATGTGTACTCCGACATCAGCATGTATGTCATGAAGGAGGTTGCGGAACATGAAACAGCCAAACCCATGGAGGAGTTTATACAGGAAATCCTATATCGTCCTATTGGCATGAAAACCGCCGGATACCTCCCACGGAAACGTTTTGACCAGACCCGTATCGTGCCCACACAAAATGATACGGTGTTCCGGAAGGAATTGCTTCAGGGGTTTGTTCACGATGAGGGAGCGGCGATGGCTGGAGGAGTCGCTGGACATGCCGGGTTATTCGCTTCTGCGAATGATTTAGCTATTTACGGACAAATGCTATTGAATCGTGGAGCGTACGGAGGAGTACGGTATTTTGAACCGCACACGGTCGATCTTTTTACCTCTCGACAGTCCGAGTCAAGTCACCGTGGGCTAGGATTCGATCGCTATAACCCACGACCAGGAGCCGACTACCCTTCCAAATTGGCCAATGAGTCAGTTTACGGGCACACGGGTTACACGGGGACCTGCATCTGGATTGATCCGGCGAATCAATTCATCTACATTTTCCTATCTAACCGCGTACACCCGCAGGTTTCCACTAAAATATACGACCTAAACGTCCGCAGCAGGATTCAGGATATCATTTATGAAACGATTGCGAACAGTAAATAAGAAAACATGAAATACGCCCTATTTTCCACGCTGTTTACGCTATTATTAAGTTTGACAGCGACGTCCCAAGATCGCCCTTCCTTGCATTCCAGCCTCACGGTAGTAGACGGACATAACGATGTCATTATCACCAGCATTCTAAAGGGGCGCGATATCGGCCAACGACTCGACAAGGGACATACCGATATCCCTCGCCTTATTGAGGGTGGAGTAGACGTCCAATTATTTGCCGTATGGTCGAACGACAAAAAGTGGCAAACAAATGCTTTTCAACATGCGGGGTCACAAATCGATGCCCTCGAACAAGTTCTTGAGAAGAATTCGGATCGAATGGAGTTGGCGACACAACGATCGGATGTCGATCGAATCAATGCCGAAGGAAAAATTGCAGCAGTGATCGGCATCGAAGGTGGAAACATGATCGAATCGAACTTATCCTATTTGGAAAAACTCCATCAGCGGGGTGCAATTTATCTCACACTCACTTGGAACTATAATCTTTCATGGGCCGCTGCAGCAGCAGAAGCTGAAGAGCATCGAAACGACCCTGGGCTCTCGGACGACGGAAAGAAGATCATTAAGAAAATGAACGAACTGGGCATGATGATCGATCTTTCCCATAGTAGCAAAAACACGTTCTACGATGTATTAGAGATCAGTACTAAGCCGGTGTTGGTATCGCATAGTAACGCCAGTGCATTGACCCCACATTTCAGAAACCTGGACGATCAGCAGCTCGCTGCACTGAAAAAAAACAAGGGTGTTATTGGCGTTAATTTTTATTCTGATTTCTTGGATTCAGGCTACGTAAATCGCGTCGAAGAATTATACTATAGGGACCATCCTCGAGCTGGCCAAGGTGAGACGGCGCCTTCCATTGGCAAAATGTACGCCAGTTTATCTCCTGCGGATCAACATCGAGCGAATACCCCTATGGAAAACTTGCTGCAGCATATCGATTATCTGGTCAGCAAAGTCGGCATCGATCACGTAGCTATTGGCTCGGATTATGACGGAATTGAATCTCCGCCACAGGGATTGGAGGACGTCTCGAAACTTCCACATCTCACGGCAGCATTAACGCACCGGGGATACAGTGAAGAAGATATTGCAAAAATAATGGGTGAAAACTTTCTCCGCATCTGGTCAGAAAACGAAGAAAAGAATTAAGGGCCTCCTATCGGTGGCCCCTACTTTGTTATCGTGAATATCGGAATTGCTGCCGATCCATCATCCCCATTTGTGATTTCATGAGCTTGATTTGTTCGTCCAACAATTTGTTTTTATCCGCCTTCTTCGCTTCCGCTAATAACTTTTCGGCCTCCCGTTTGTTCCGCTTGGCCATTGCTATACCAGCTAAACTCAACTTTGCGAGTGCAACGTTATGGTCCATGTGTAGGCCCATCGATAGCGCTTTTTTAAAGTACTTTTCCGATTGCAGCGGCGCTCGCTGCGACTCGATTAGTCCGAAGAGCATATGATAATAACCGTGTTGTGCGGAGACCAACTCGGATTGATAGTTTTTTATCTTTTTAAGCCAAATTTCCGCTTTGTCCATACGTTCTTTACGCAAAAACCACTGGGCGATTAACATTTTTTCATTAAAAAAAACAGTAACCCAAGCCAAGATAGTAATTAAGACAGCTAAAATCCCCCATCCCCAATGCCCCGTCCAAAACAAGGCTACTGTCCCCAAAACCATGGCGCTACAGATTATAATTCGAATAATATTTGACATATATATAAATGTATACTTTCTGAAGGCAAATATCGGTTAATTTACGGGCTTATACAACCGTCCTTATTCGAATAATAAAAATTACTAAACTCCAAATTACCACATGAACATATTCGCGTAACTCAACGACTATTTCAATCCAAAAATAATTAGCTATTTTCGTGACGCAGTACACGCATGTCATTAGCGCACGTTTTTTTTAATTATGGCCATACATTACGACCCTTCTTGGAAGCCCATATTAAACCCCTTGTTCGAGACCCCTGAGGTACAAGCGTTATCTAAGTTTATCCAGAGCCAGCGGGCATCCTACACCGTTTATCCTCCAGAGGAATTTGTATTCCGCGCGCTGCAACTTACAGCGCTCCCGCAGGTTAAAGTTGTGATTTTAGGACAAGACCCTTACCATGGATCGGGACAAGCCCATGGACTTTCTTTCTCTGTACCAAAAGGAGTCGCGATTCCACCTAGTTTGCGGAATATCTACGCAGAGTTAAGTCAGGACATCCCTGGCTTTGTCAGTCCTGACCATGGAGATCTAAGCGAATGGGCTCGACAGGGCGTCTTGCTACTCAATGCAACATTGACTGTACAAGCACACCAAGCGGGGTCACATCAAAAAAGAGGCTGGGAATATGTTACCGATCACATCATCCGCTCGATCTCGGACTCAAGAACCGACGTTGTTTTTTTACTATGGGGCGCCTATGCGGGGAAAAAGTCTATACTGATAGACAGCAACCGACACCTCGTTCTAAAGTCCGCACATCCTTCTCCGCTATCCGCGTACAGAGGCTTCTTCGGATGCAAACACTTTTCCAGTGCGAATGCGTACTTAAAGCTCCGGCACGGAGTAGAAATCGACTGGCAGATCTAGTAGGACGTAAATCAAGCGTAACGTTCTGCGATGTTCTTAAGTTTGTAGTGTTCTAAGGGCAATTGCTCAATGTGATTTATTCTGATCTTCCTGCCCTGTTGCACAATATGTGTAAATAGCAAATGACTATCATAGGTAATATCCCATTCCTCATGCAAGTCGACCGGTTGGTCGGCCTCCCCTAATACGACATATTCGAGCTGCCCTTTACTGCTGTAGCGGCTCACCTCAATGTGCCCGTCCGCTTTTTCGAGTAAGAAATACCAGGCCCCATCTCCCACTCCTCCTAAATACTTCGCAAACTTTGGAACAGAAATTGGCTTAGAGCCGAACTCCACCGCTCCGATAATCAAGTCATTGGGCAATAACGAAGCCTTCTGACTGTAAACGTTATCACGCAGTTGCTTGACCAAAAAGGCAAAGGATTGCCAGCGATTCATTCTGAATCCCTTTAAACCATCTTCTGGTGTGTAGCTCCACACCTGTCGCGAAGCCGATGCATTAACCAAGTTACTCACCGGGCTTGCCTTAATGGTTTCCGGCAAATTTATGCCGTGCCAAAAGTGAAACTTGGTCGACGATTTCATCAACATCCTGGTGATGAAACGCGAACAGTTGTTATTATTTCGCGCGACCGCCCCATAGGGATAGGTCCCCTGATAGACACAATGATCGCCGTAGGCTTTAGCTAAATCAAAATTAATCTCGTTAGCGACGCTAAAAAACAGACGTCCTTCGCCATACATCGCCGGTTTGAGCGTTTCGAAATACCGAACGATATCTTCGATATTCTGTATTTCATCATTTTCGATGACAGCCCTAAAGTCGATATGCAATAATGGATCTGAATCTTTCGACCTGGCGCGTCCATATCCTCGTGGTGCTATATATCGGCCGAAATCATAAAAGCGCATTTCTCCCGATCGATGATTGACGATGACCACCCCCGTGTGTCCCACTTTGAAGTTCAAATTTTTGACAACGCCTAACTTCTTAAAGAACATCATCCATTTCTCATCGCCACGTATCGTTGCGTCTGGCCAAGCCAATATAATCGCATAATCTTTATAATCCATGCTTTGAATTAATATTCTAGCGGTACTATAGGTTCCTTTTTACTGGTCGACATGATCATCATGGTCTGGAAGGTCTTCACGACGGCAATTTTAGAGATTTTCTCCATAATCACCGCTTCATAAGCTTTGATATCTTTGACGTATACCTTCAAGATGAAATCACAATTCCCTGTCACGTGATGGCATTCGGTGACCTCTGGGATCGCGCGAACCGCCTCCACAAACTCTGGAATCGCGTTATGGGTGTGAAAATCCAATGAGATCTGAATAAAGGACTTAATCCCCAGACCGAGCTTTTCTTCATCCACAAAAGCATGATAGCTTTTAATGAAACCCGAGTTCTCTAATTTCCGCACACGCTCCAATGTCGGAGCCGGTGATAGCCCGATATTGGTTGCCAGTTGCAGGTTGGTGATCCGTCCGTTTTCTTGGAGGAGTTTTAATATCTTTAAGTCCGTTTTATCAGGCTGGTAAGACATAGGCTATTCAATAAAGTAAAGGAAGGATAAATATACAATATTTTATTTTGTTTCACACAAATGCGCCTTTGAATAGGAAAAACCACTACCCAATAGCTAATAACTATACATATTAACTCATGTCATCGATTTTAGCTATAAAAATCACTGTATTGTCATAATATATTCTGACAAAATCGCTTTAAACGCCCCATAAGTGACTTTTGTCATTTTTTTTATCAATTACGCCTGCTTCACCTTATCCTGCAGCGTGCTTTTCTGCATTATTAGTCGTAACTTTGCCATTCAAAACCATGGGTAAACCCCATAGCTAATAGTGGAGAGATATGAGCACCAAAGACGACGATTTATTAAAAGAGTTAGAGCTCGAGGAATATAAGTACGGATTTACGACAGATATCGAAATGGAAGTGGCGCCCAAAGGGCTTAACGAGGACACTGTTCGATATATTTCGAAAAAGAAGAACGAACCCGAGTGGCTACTGGAGTGGCGCTTGAAAGCGTACCATCATTTTCAAAAAATGAACATGCCAGATTGGCAAAACTTTGACAAGCCGCAGGTAGACTTGCAAGACATCTCTTATTATGCTGCTCCAAAGCCAAAGAAACAATTGGAGAGTTTAGATGAGGTGGATCCTGAGCTCCTGTCTACGTTCGAAAAACTGGGAATCCCCCTTGATGAGCAGAAAGTGCTTGCCGGAGTGGTTGCGGTGGATGCCGTATTCGACTCGGTGTCCGTAAAAACGACCTTCCGAGAAAAATTAAAAGAACAAGGTGTCATATTTTGTTCGTTTGGAGAAGCGGTCCAAGACCATCCTGAACTAGTTAAGAAATATTTAGGAACGGTGGTTCCGCAAACCGACAATATTTTTGCAGCGTTGAACTCTGCGGTTTTCTCCGATGGGTCTTTTGTATATATCCCAAAAGGAGTACACTGTCCAATGGAGTTATCCACCTATTTCAGAATTAATGCAGCGAATACCGGTCAATTTGAGCGGACATTAATTATCGCTGAAGACGATTCTTATGTCTCGTATTTGGAAGGTTGTACCGCTCCAATGCGTGATGAGAATCAACTGCATGCGGCAGTCGTGGAACTCATTGCATTGGAAAATGCCGAAATTAAATATTCGACTGTTCAAAATTGGTACCCAGGTGATAAAGATGGAAAAGGTGGAATCTACAATTTTGTGACGAAGCGCGGAATGTGTAAAGGAAACCACTCCAAAATTTCATGGACGCAAGTAGAAACAGGATCTGCTATTACCTGGAAGTATCCTAGCGTCATATTAAAAGGGGATCATTCTGTGGGCGAATTTTATTCCGTAGCCATGACCAGGAATAAACAACTTGCCGACACAGGCACTAAGATGATACATCTGGGCAAAAACACCCGATCAAAAATTATTTCCAAAGGCATCTCGGCTGGGACAAGCCATAATAGCTATAGAGGCTTAGTTAGAATCGGACCGAAGGCCGATAATTCGAGAAACTTTACGCAATGTGACAGTATGCTAATTGGCGATCGTTGCGGGGCACATACTTTCCCCTATATCGAAAGCAAAAACAAAACGGCGATGCTGGAGCACGAAGCCACTACTTCGAAAATCGGTGAAGATCAAATATTCTATTTGAATCAACGTGGGATTGATCCAGAGAAGGCAGTAGGCCTCATTGTAAACGGTTATGCTAAAGAGGTAATTAACCAACTTCCCATGGAATTTGCGGTGGAAGCTCAGAAACTCTTAGCAATTTCCCTAGAAGGATCAGTAGGTTAAAAAGATAGTTGAATGGGATGACCTCCCTAAACAGGTTATACAACAGAATGAATATGTTAAGCATTAAAAATTTGCACGCGTCGATCGACGAGAAACAAATATTAAAAGGATTAAATTTAGAAGTTAAACCCGGTGAAGTCCATGCCATCATGGGACCTAACGGTGCTGGCAAAAGCACGTTAGGCAACGTGCTAGCTGGTCGTGAAGCTTACGAGGTAACTGAAGGAGAAGCTTTTTTAGATGGCGTTGATCTGCTTGATCTATCACCCGAAGACCGTGCTCGTGAGGGGCTTTTTTTAGCTTTCCAATACCCCGTCGAAATCCCTGGGGTATCAAACATCAATTTCTTAAAAACGGCGGTGAACGATATCCGGGAGTACAAGGGTGAATCGCCAATCGAAGCAAAAGAGTTCTTAAAGCTCGTCAAGGAAAAACAAAAGCTGGTGGAGTTCTCTTCTGATTTGGCAAACCGGTCTTTAAATGAGGGATTTTCCGGTGGTGAAAAGAAAAGGAATGAGATCTTCCAATTGGCCGTATTGAATCCAAAACTAGCCATTTTGGACGAAACCGATTCCGGTCTGGATATTGACGCGTTACGCGTTGTGGCGAATGGTGTGAACCAACTTCGTTCTGAAGGAAACGCTTTTTTAGTCATCACCCACTACCAACGCTTGTTAGATTATATTGTTCCTGATTTCGTGCACGTCCTATACGACGGCCGCATCGTAAAATCCGGAACAAAAGAATTAGCATTGGAGTTGGAGGAAAAAGGCTACGACTGGTTGCGTGAAGTTGACGCAGAAAATGCCTAATCCTAGGCATACCAAATTTGAATTGAGGTAATGAGTGGATTGACAACAAACAATATGAGTACATTAGTAGAAAACTCCTTATACGAGCAGTTGACCAGCACGTTTCAAGAGCTGGAAAGGGGGAACGATACGGCGTCAGTGAAATCACAGCGCGACGTAGCCTTCGCTAGATTCAGCGAACTTGGTGGCTTCCCAACTGTTAAAAATGAGGATTGGAAATACACAAATATTCATCGTCTGGTTAATAAGCATTACGTGTTAAACCATGACGTGGATGTGTCTAAACTTGATTTAAGCGCAGCCGATATTCCGGGTCTAGATGCCCATCGGATCGTTTTGGTTAACGGTCAATATGTACTGGCTTTCTCCTCATTAGAGGATGAAATTGGCCTGACCGTAAAGCCCATTGAAGAGGCACAAAACGAACCCGCTTTTCAAGAACATTTTGCGAAACACGCAGACGCTACCGATAGTGCTATGGTCGCCTTGAACACCGCTTTGCACACCTCTGGTTTATATATCGAGGTTAAAGCAAATAAAATCGTATCAAAGCCAATCCAGATTGTACATGTAGCAACAGGTGATGAGGAGTTCTTCGTGCAAACGCGAAATCTATTCGTAGCAGGAAAGAGTGCGGAAGTGGAGATCATCGAAAGCTTTATCGCATTGGAGGGCTCAGCGAAAAACCTACACAATAAGGTAACCGAAATCGTGGTGCAGGAAAATGCGAAAATACAGCATTATTATTTACAGTTAGCAGACACGAATAGCAATTATATCAACCACGTGGAAGTGTATCAAGAAAAACACAGCTTGTACAACAACTACAACTGTAACTTCCCGGGAGTCGCTTTCGTGCGAAATGACTTCAACGTACGATTAGACGCAGAAAACGTAGAATCTCATCTATACGGGATCAACCTGTTAGCAGACGAACAGTTCGTAGACAACCACACCATAGTGGACCACATGAAGCCGAACTGTGAATCTTATGAATGGTATAAAAACATTCCACAGGACAAAGCTGTAGCCGTATTCAACGGAAAGATCTTTGTTAGGGAAGATGCACAAAAAACAAATGCTTTTCAGCAGAACAACAACATGCTCATCGGAG
>DXCW01000004.1 GCA_019115805.1 Candidatus Sphingobacterium stercorigallinarum | reverse complement strand
GTTTTTAACTCATTCCAAGCTAAAATATTTTGTACCGTCGTCTCATAGGCTAACGCTATATCCTGTAATGTCTCTCCAGGCACTACTCGATGTGCACCCGTCTCCGCTTCAGACGCAAGACCTAAGGCGGAGTGTTCGTGAAGCACAGCATATAGCGCGGAGTCGTTCGTGGTTTCCTGAGAGGGAATAACCAATCGTCGCGGCGCCTCGGGACTTCCGTCTATTAGTCCGTGTTTATATGCAGGATTCAATTGCGTGAGAACCGCCGGCTGACAGCCTAATGCATTCGCCAAACGATCAAACGACACGTTTCGATTTACCATTAACGTCTTGTGCTCGGAACGCAAATTATGCGATTGAGGTTGAAAACCATAAAGTTCAGCGTGGCTCAACAAATAAGTCATCGCGATAAACTTAGGTATATAGTTTTGGGTTTCTTTAGGCAAGTAAGGAGCAAGTTGCCAGAATGTAGGACTGCGGAGACCAGATCGTTTAATCGCTCTCCTAACGCCGCCCCTCCCACAATTATACGAAGCAATAGCCAATAACCAATCGTCAAACTCATCGTAGGCTTCATTCAAGTAACTCGAGGCTGCATAGGTAGAGGAATACACATCCTTACGCTCATCATAATGGCGATCCATGGATAGATTATATCCTTTCGCCGCGACATATATAAACTGCCAAAGACCTACTGCACCTGCTCGTGAAACCGTATGGGGATCAAGAGAAGATTCAATTACGGAGAGGTATCGCACTTCCGCAGGGATATTCTGCTGATTAAAGATCTCGTCGTAAATCGGAAAATAGAATTCACTCAGGCCCAATAGCTTCTCCATATAAGGACGATAGTTATCGGAGGTATACCTATCCAAATATGCCTTCACGCTCGCATTATACTCCAACGGAATGCGATTTTCCATCCGTTTGATACGCTGCGCAATGGTTACATCCTCTGGCGTGAAAACGACAGTGCCGCCAGAAGCCTGGCTCGTCGAATCGAGCATCTGATAGGTGCGCTCCTTTTCCTTCTCTAGTTGTGTGAGAACTGAGCTTTGAAAGCTTTCGCTAAATGCCGTATCATCTTGCGCAAAAGAAAATTGCCCACAACAAAAACTCAAGGTAACTAGGAAACTAATTTTTCTGTTCATAAGTAGTTTAGGTACTTTAAACGATGGGTTAGTTCTTCGTTGAACATGACATGTCGCACGACATGCGTGTATGAAAAAGAGTTTTATCAGACAGCCTTGCCTATTGACAGGACTATCACATAAAACTCTTAGCTATTTTATTTTACGTAAAATCAGCGCTTAACGTTGGTTATTAACGGTATCATTTGTAGTGGCCGTCTTGTCCTCATCAGCACTCGGCTCCTCCTTTTGTCCCTCTTTAAACTCTTTCACTCCACGACCCAATCCGCGCATTAATTCAGGAATCTTCTTGCCTCCAAACAACAACAGTACAATTACTACGATAATAATAATTTCCTGCGTCCCGATAAATAATAATCCCGATGTATACATATTACAAATTTATTTACTGATGTTCTTCTTTAAGTATATCCAACAAATATAGATATAAAAAATTTAATTTTTCACAATTATCTTGCGATCCAACTGGATGGATTCATGGAAGTTGTCCCCTTGTAGACACTTAAGTCTATATAAGAATAACCCACCTCGGGATCACCATCTGCCGTACCAATGACCGTCCCTGTCGAAATTTTTTGTCCTTTGCTAACTGACACCGTTTTGAGGTTGGAATATGCTGTTAAATATTCTCCATGTTGCACGACCACTGCGTAGCTTCCAATATTAATAACCTGCAAAACTGTTCCTTCAAACACCGTCTTTACGGGCGCGTTATCCCCCGTACGAATCCGAATGTAATCATAAAAGTCTCGCACCCCTCGTTCTACCGTCACACTTCCATAATTACGCACCACATTACCCTGTCCCACTGGCCAAGGAAGACGTCCACGATTCGATTGGAATCCCGCGGAAAGCTTCGCGGCCTCCGGTGTATTATTTAAAACAGCAGAACCCGTCTTCTTCTCGATTTTCTTTTCCGCCTCTTCCACCGTGGTGCCGGTTTTCTTCGCTTCAGCTTCAGCTTGCCTACGGCGACGTTCTTCCTCAGCACGGCGTGCCGCTTCCACCTCTCTTGCAATCGCCGTCCTGATGGCCGCATCTAGCCGCTTCTTCTCCTGTTGCTTTTTAGAGAGCTGTCCACGGAAGTTGCGCTCTTCACTCGCTAGCTGGTTCAGTTCCTTCGAATGGGCCGCGCGGTCTTTAGCAATCATACTCCGTTCGGCTTCCTGTTCCTTCAATAACGCCTGCTGCGTCTTTTTGTCTTGCTCCAACTGCGCAATTTTCAGCTCAATTTGTTTCTTCGTTTCCTCAATTTCCCCCACCTTAATCTTCCGAGCATCGGTGAACTGTTGCAAATACTTCACCCGTTTAAACGCCTGATTAAAATCCTTAGAGGCAAAGATGAACATCATCTTATTGTAGGCGTTTTTATTACGAAAAGCGAATAAAATCATCTTTTCATAATCTTGTTTCATCTTTTCCAGTTCGGCGGTTAATCGGTCGACAACCTTATTATTTTCGGCAATATTATTATTGATAATACGCAGTTCACTATTGATGGTACTAATCTTGTCCTCTCTCAATTTCAGCTGTCTACTCAAAGCCGAAACCTCACGCTGGGAAAGGAGTTTCTCTTGTGTTTTTGCACTCAGTACTTTCTGTAATTCAGAAATCTCGCGATCTAAACGTTCACGTTGTTTTTTCAACTCTAAACTACTTTGGCCAAACGATAGACCGACCAAAAACAATAACGGAATTATACTAAGTATGATCTTTTTAAAATCCATGCACTGCAAACTTTCTTTTTTGCTGACTGATTCGAATTTCCAAAAATAAGGATATACTCGAGATGTGAGGCATAAAAACCTAATTTCTTGTATTAATCGATCCTTTGGTATCTTGAAGGAACGGTAAAAGGCAGATCCACACTCTTATTAAACTCAACCCGGTTATACAACATATCGGAAGAAACTTTCATGTCTTTTCCTTGAATGTCTAACGTCAATCTTTGCGGAAAATTATATCCCCCAAACACTTCGTATTCACCGAATTGCGCCTCTAACTTCTGATCTGCACCTAACTCCATGAGATTCAACGCGAACGGCCGGTTCTCCGCATTCACACCGTAGTGAAAGGTCAGTCCATCCTTTACCCCTATGATCTGCACATCGTCTTCACTACTAGCGACCTGTAGTTGATCCGTCCGCAACATGCTGAGCGAAATGTTTCCGACCAGGATGTCTTGCAGCATTCTGAAATTAATACTAGGGTTGGTGTACCTATATATATAGGAATAAGGCTTTGCAATATACTCCGATGTTAATCGACTCATAATCTTAATGCTATCCGGAGTAATCAACACACGGGCGGCTTCAATTCCCAACATCGCTGTCACTGATATCCAAATCGCTTTGTCCCGTTGCATCCTCACATTCAGTGTCACATTCTTCTTCTCCTGGTTCAATTCAACATTGGCTTTCGCTCGACCGGAAAAGGTAATAAAGTCGAGATTGTTCAGTTCAAAGGTACTCAACAAGTCATGTCCGACTGCCACGGAACCCACATCGGGTTTTGCCGCTTTCCGCTTTGAACCACAAGATGTTACTCCGATGATTAGCAGCAGAATCAATGCGCTACTCAATATATTTCTTCTCACTTATTTTCTGTTTAATTTTCTCCACGTTTACCGAGTCATCCGCTATAGCCAGTGCTTTTTCCCACTGCTTGACAGCCGCACGCTTATTGTTAAGCTGTATCAAAATATCCCCATAATGTTCGAAAAGCACCGCAGATGCGTCTGAATTATCGACTGCTTTTTCAATCCACTTCAATGCCTCATCATAGCGCTCCTGTTGAAACAGCACCCAAGCATAGGTATCTTGAAATGTGCCCGACTCCGGCTCCAATTCATTCGCCCGTCGTGCGTAATCCTCTGCCTTATTCAAATCCTTTTTCCGGAGTGATAAATAATAAGCCGCGTTATTCAGTACGGTGGCATTACTGCTGTCTAATTTAATCGCCTCTTGGTAAGCCACATCGGACGCCGCATCCATTTGGATCTCATGATACAGATCACCTAACCCACCATACACCATTGATTTCACAAAATCGTTCTCGTTACCACTGTAATCTAAGGCCCGCTCTAAATATATTCTCGCATTCTCCGTGTCTTTCTTCATCATATGCGCAACCCCAACAAAATACGTAATGATGACATTTCCGGGGTTATGACGCAAAGCTTCATTACCATCCGCAATAGCGGCATCCAATTGATTTTGAGCCAATTCTACATTCACTAATTTCCGCCAGGCATCAACGTGCTTCGCGTTCATACTCACGGTAGTCAGATATAGAGATTTAGCCTGATCCAATTCGCCTTTCATCCAAAGGACATCTCCTTTGAACATGTGGCTATCGGGCATCCGAGGATGCTTCAACACCAGAATATTACTTAGCTCCTGAAGCTGGGGCACTGCAAACGGACTATTTCCTGACAACAAGCCCATCATCGCCCGGTGTTTGTCCATAAAGCTCACGCGTTCCGATTCAAAAGCGGTCTTGATATTTTCGTAAGCTTCGTCTTCCTTCTTCAACGCCATATTGGCGTCGGCCAAATCTAGAAACAGTAAATCGTCTTGACTATTCTCAACTCCCTCTTTTAAGACCCTGATTGCTGCTTTAGGTTCGTTCTGATCTAGAAAAATATAACTCAGCGTGCTGTACACTTGACGAATAGGCGATTTTTCTTTCCGCCAGTGCTCCAGCAGCACCGTCGCTTCTTCTTTCCGATTAAGATCGAGAAGAATCTCCGATTTCAACAC
>DXCW01000172.1 GCA_019115805.1 Candidatus Sphingobacterium stercorigallinarum | reverse complement strand
CGATCAATACGGCGAGAGTTGGAGAAATGCTGACGCCTACCGTGCTGCCCAGCAGGAAGACACGAGTCGCTCAACAAATCAACAACGGACGTCAGAAAATCCATTTGGAAACGCTGATTTTAACTACAGTGGAAATTACGATACTGGTGAATATTCAGATTTCTTCGAGGAACTATTTGGCTCGCGATTTGGCGGGGAAAAACGATCAGGGAGACGGGCTAGTTTCCGAGGTCAGGATCTAGAAACCATCTTGAACATCTCACTACAACAAGCTGCAGAGACACATCAGCAAACCTTCTCCATAGCGGGACGCAACAACATACGTATAACTGTACCGGCAGGGGTACGTGACGGCCAAAAAATCCGATTAAAAGGTCAAGGGGGACCAGGCACCAATGGAGGGCCAGATGGCGATTTATACATCACGTTCCGGGTAGGGTCCGACAATCGATTTGAGCGGCGAGGTGATGATCTGTACACCCGATTGCAAATTGACCTTCGTACAGCATTATTAGGGGGAGAAATAGTAGCGGACACCTTAACTGGAAAAATAAAAGTTAAAATAACACCCGAAACACAAAACGGCACGACCATCCGATTAAAAGGGAAAGGGTTCCCGTTGTATAAACAACCGCAATCGTTGGGTGATCTCTATGCGACCATCGAAGTAAAATTACCCAGCAACCTTACCGACGAACAAAAAGAGCTGTTTCAGAAGTTCGCCGACTCAATTCAATAAGCCATGGAAAAATCACGTTTTAATCTCACCGACATTTGTACAGCGAATAACATTGAACGGACATTTGTAAAAGAACTTCAACGCCAAGGACTCATTGAAATTATTATCGATCGAGATCAAGAATATCTGGAGGAGGAACAGGTGTTCCATGTGGAAAGATATTCGACTTGGCATTATGAACTAGATATCAATATCGAAGGTCTAGAAGTCGTCAGCCGTCTCATTCGCAAAATTGAAATGCTACAAGAAGAACTTCGACATCTTAAAGCGTCCCACTCCAGTCGGTGACTTTGATCAGTCCTTATGCACCTCAAAGTAGTCGGACGTTACCATTTCGCCGGTTTTCGCATAATACTCAACCTTGTACTTTCCCGGACATAAATACAATGGGACGACTGTTTCTTTCTGGTCATCGACAATGCTAAAACAGGTCAATAAACTGTTTGCCTCGACTTCTTCATAAATACGCAAAAAACCGATCGTCGTTGGCTTATCGGTTTCAATATCCATTTGAAGTGCATAGGGAATCCGATCCTCTACTTCGCATTCAAACACCTGCCAGGTCGTCAACATCTGCTCAGATTGCGGAAACGATTTAAGATTCAACCTAGCTAATCGATCAAGTCGTTCAAAATGTCCATCTTGAACATCCCGCCGATCTGTGTATTGAATTAAACTTAATCCATTACCTTCTCCATAGGAAATAAAAACATGCCGTACACGATGGTCTCTCGTGCTAATATCTTGCTGATAGTACAATTTTCCTTCCGATTCAACTTGTTCAAAGGAACTTAGATCAATTTTTCGCCGACGGTGCTTTACGGCCAGAAAATGATCCTTCGGGTGATTTTCTGGAACAGCCGAGAACAGTACGCGGTAATCTCTGCCCTTGAGCCCCAGCTCTTTCAATAGCTGTTTATCCGCAGGATAGAATGCCGCTCTTCGAAGCCCGACCGGCGCGTTTTCCTGAGGTCGAAAATCACGATAAATCCAAACACTGATCTCCTCCTGTGGATTGAAGTATTTATCCACCTCGTCAGATACGACACCCGATTTCGAAAAGGAGTGCATTTTGCAGGAGTGAAGAGGGAGCATCAGAAGTGAAATAACAATCCAACTAGACAGCAAAAAAACAATTCTTATGATTTTCATAGCTCACCATTTTGTGCTGCTCCAACAGTAATCGGAAGCAAAAACCGAACACTAACCGGCTTGTTCTGCAGCCGTGCGGGTTTCCAGCTCTTTACACTCGAAACTGCTCGTATGACGATGCCGTTTAACGTTGGATCCCCTCCTTCTGCGGCTTTCACTTGACAAACCTGACCGTCTTGATCCACCACAAAACTCACTTCAATTCTTTCTCCAGCACGCGCCAAGTTATCGGCTGCATGAATTCGCTCAGCCACCTGCTCACGGAAAGCGTCATAACCACCCGGATATTCCGGCTGTTGGTCGATGTCAGTAAAACTATATACACTGCCGCTTTTGTTTCCCACTACCGTTGAACGCGATACTGCAAACGCCACAACATGAGCAAAAACGGCTAGTGGAATGATCAGCAAATAAAGAATTTTCCGATTTGAGCGTGATTTTTTTCCAAATAACATGGTTATTCGTTGCTTCAATATCGATTGGTTGGAAAATTCCAATGTGAATTGTTTTGAAGACGTTCGCATTGCATAAGCGACAAGCTTTTCCGCGTAAACGACGGGATCATCAGAAAAGTGTCCATCTACCCAATACTCGTGTTGTAGCTTGAGTTCCTTTTTAAAGTAAAAATACAAGGGGTTCCACCAATTGAAACAATGTGCCAATTCAACAAATAGCAAATCGTAACTATGTCCCGAGCACACGTGTAATCGTTCGTGTTGCGCCACGAGATCCTCTGACCGCACTTCCTTCCCTAACCAAATACGTTTAAAAAACACCTGTCCCGCATACGGATCTTGCGCCGAATTGGTAGTCAAGAGTTTAACAACACGATAAATCAGAAGTAACAAACTGATAATCGCTCCGAACCAGTATCCTAATGACAGCCACTCTCGCCACAGGTTCGGCAGCGTCCATATTTCCGCTCCCCCCAGTTTCGTGGTCAACTCCAATTCTTCCAAAGTCATCAGTGGCAAGACTAAACGACTGCCTAATCCTTCGAATAAAAATGGTAACGGCAGCGTATGGGCAGCTAAAACGCTGATAAGGAGATACCAACGGTTTAACTCAAAAAAGGTGAGTTTTCTCAAGCAAATTTGATAAAAACCAAAGAACAACAGCAATATCAAATTACTAACTATGAAATAGCTGATCATGGATTCTGAGATTTTTGACGTTCAATCATTGTCAAAATATCATCCAGTTCCTCTATATCCAGTTGCTCCTCCTGCAGGAAAAATGACAACATCGACTTCGGCGAGTTTTCAAAGTAGCTGTGCAAAAGCTTTTTGGCGATCATTTTCTTATACGTTTCCTTGTCGATTTCAGCGAAATATCGATGGCTCTTCCCGTAAGAATTATAGGAGATAAATCCTTTGGACACTAAAATGCGTACGATCGTTGACACCGTGTTGTAAGCGGGTTTCGGTTCGGGGAACTGTGCCACAATTTCCTTAACAAATGCATGCTCCAATTCCCAAAGAATTTGCATAACCTGTTCTTCCGCCTTCGTCAACTCCTTAAGTTGTTGTTGTTCCATTATACTATATTTAGACTGCTGTAGTCCCAAATATAAAACTAAACAACTAGTTACACAACTAAAATAATAGTTTTACGGGATTTATTGTCGATATTATCGCCACCTATTAATCCCGATGCCGCCAACTGCGTTGTACTTTCTTTTGGGCAATGCGCTTCTTTCGGTCAAGGCGAGCCAAAACGGCCGATTTTGGTGTTTTAGTTTTTTTTCTCGACGAAGGAACTTGGATATGCTCTTGGATTAAGCGAAGAAACCGATCCACAACAATGGCTTTGTTGCGTACTTGACTACGGTCTTCTGACGCCTCAAGATACAAGATGCCATCCTTATTGATTCGTGTTTGTAACCGGGACGCTAGTAAGGACTTTTGCTGCTCACTCACCGCTCGTGAACTCGCTATTTCCCAGCCTAGCCATACTTTCGAGGAGACTTTATTTACGTGTTGTCCCCCCTTTCCTCCGGAACGAGCCGTTTTGAAATGCAATTCACGTATTATCAGATCTCGGTCAAAGTCCATA
>DXCW01000171.1 GCA_019115805.1 Candidatus Sphingobacterium stercorigallinarum | reverse complement strand
TATCCTTAAACCAGCTTTTCACCAAACTCGGGGCAAAACCCCTACTCCCTCGCGGAGTGGTGCAAAGATAGAGAAAATTAAACCACCTAAACAACAATTAAAACAAAATCATTACCCAAAAAAACATAACTCGCTAAGCCTTTGGGAGATTATTTTAAATCTAAACCCTAAAAAACAGAAAAAAGAATAAAAAAGAAAGACTCCATCACAAACTTTAACAATCCACTAGGCCTCATAAAAAATAGGCACAAAAACGAACACACCTGCCAAAACATCGGGTTTTAGAGAAATAAATTCCCTATATTTACATTCAAACGAAACAATATAAACCACATAATGGATTATAACGAATTAAAATCACTAGATATCCTGAAAAAGAACTCAGGGAGCTCGACGGGAAAAGAATGGTTTGCTAACGGCAAAACGATCGCCTCGCACTCTCCTACCGATGGAAAATTGATTGCAGAAATTACCTGCTCTACTTCTGAAGACTATGAACATGTTTTGGATACCGCCGAAAAAGCCAAAAAAATCTGGCGAGATATACCGGCTCCAAAACGAGGCGAAATCGTCCGTCAATTAGGAGATCGGCTACGCCAACTCAAATCCCAGTTGGGAAAACTCGTCTCCTATGAAATGGGAAAATCTCTACAAGAAGGTGCAGGAGAAGTTCAAGAAATGATCGATATCTGCGATTTTGCAGTTGGCTTATCTCGTCAACTCTACGGCAACACCATTCATTCAGAACGACCTGGCCACCGCATGTACGACCAATACCATCCACTCGGCATTGTGGGGATCATAAGCGCATTCAACTTCCCTGTAGCCGTTTGGTCGTGGAACGCCGCCCTGGCATTAGTCTGTGGTGACGTCATTATATGGAAGCCATCTGAAAAAACTCCATTATGTGCTATAGCCTGCCAGAAGATACTGGCAAACATATTAAGTGAAAACGGATATCCCGACGGCATTTCAAACCTAGTTAATGGCGATGCGCAAGTAGGACAGTGGATCGCTAAAGATACTCGAATCCCATTGGTTTCTGCTACCGGGTCCACACAAATGGGACGAGACGTCGCCACGAAGGTCGCTCAGAGACTCGGAAAATCATTACTCGAGTTAGGAGGTAACAATGCGATTATTGTCACTCCATCTTCAGATTTAAAAATGGCGACTATCGGCGCGGTATTCGGCGCGGTTGGAACGGCAGGACAACGCTGTACAAGTACTCGACGCCTAATTGTACACGAAAAGATCTACGCTCAACTCAAACAATCCTTGGTCGACGCCTACCAACAGATCCAAATCGGCAATCCTCTAGACGCTAATAATCACATGGGTCCACTGATCGATAAAAGCGCGGTGACCAACTACCTCCAAGCTATTGAACAGATTAAAGCACAGGGGGGAAAGCTCCTGACTGAAGGAAAAGTATTGAATGGCGATGGCTTCGAGAGCGGCTGCTATGTTACACCAGTCATAGCGGAGGTAAGCAACGAAATGGAGATTGTACAAAAAGAAACATTCGCCCCTATACTTTACTTGATCCGCTACCAAGGAGATGTAGACACTGCTATACAACTGCAAAACAATGTAAAGCAAGGCTTGTCTTCGGCGATAATGACCAACGACATACGTGAAGCGGAACTGTTTTTAAGCCAAAAAGGGTCCGATTGCGGCATCGCCAACGTTAATATCGGAACATCCGGAGCAGAAATTGGCGGTGCTTTTGGCGGTGAAAAAGAAACAGGCGGTGGTCGTGAATCAGGATCCGATGCATGGAAGATATACATGCGACGACAAACCAATACAATTAATTACACTTCCGATCTTCCATTAGCTCAAGGAATTCAATTTAATCTATAAAATTATGCAAACCACACACCAAATTCTAGGAAAACATATATTAGCCGATGGCATGCCCGTTGTAATGGATCTCGAGAAATCGCAGGGCTCATACATCGTAGATACTACAGGCACAGCATATCTCGACATGTTTAGCATGTTCGCTTCCTCCCCTGTGGGATACAACCACCCTCATATACTGAAAAACAAATCGCTACTGGAACGCGTAGCCATCAATAAACTCGCATTATCTGACATTTATCCTGAAGAATATGCACAATTTATGAAAACATTTGAACGGGTGTGTATGCCGAGCGAGCTAGACTACTGCTTTTTTATTGACGGAGGTGGACTGGCTGTCGAGAATGCACTGAAAGCAGCCTTTGATTGGAAAACAAGACTCAATCAAGCGAACGGCATCGATGCGGAGGCGACTCAGGTTATCCACTTCAAACAAGCGTTTCACGGCCGGACGGGATACACGCTCGCGTTAACCAACACGAATGATCCTCGAAAACACATGTACTTCCCTAAGTTTGATTGGCCCCGGATACACAATCCTAAATTGTCTTTCCCGTTAACGCAAGAATCTGTAGAAACCACTATTCATAATGAACAGCAAGCATTACTGGAAGTCCGAGATGCCATCAAAGAGCACCCTCACGACATCGCCTGTTTGATTATCGAGCCCATTCAATCGGAAGGGGGAGACAATCACTTTAGAGAAGAATTTCTAAAAGAATTACGTCGCATTTGTGATGATCACGATATCATTTTGATTTTCGATGAAGTTCAGACGGGCATCGCCATGTCGGGTAAGATGTGGTGCTATCAGCACTTTGACATCCTCCCTGATATTATAGCGTTTGGAAAAAAGACCCAAGTCTGTGGTATATTGGCGAATAGAAAGAAGTTTGACAGGGTAGAGCGACACGTATTTAAGGAATCAAGCCGAATCAATTCTACTTTCGGTGGAAACCTGGTGGACATGATACGATTTATGCTAATCCTAGAAATTATAGAACAGGAAGGTCTCTGCGAAAACGCAAATAGTATGGGCGCCTACTTGCAGGAACGATTGTTGGCCCTGTCTGCAAACAAATCTACGGTAACAAATGTTCGGGGTCGCGGACTTCTCGTTGCTTTTGATCTACCTGATGAACAAACTCGTGACCAGTTTATAAAAGATGCTCTTGATCGCAAGATGCTGATTCTTGGCTGCGGACCTAAAAGCATTCGATTCCGCCCACACTTAAATATTCAGAAAGCGGATTTAGACAAAGCAATCCAAATTGTTGATCAACTGACGCGATAATTCTTGATCAGCCAAGCAAAAAAGCAGGTACACCTAATTTAATAGCGAATATCACCGGGCCCTTGCTGTAAATATCACGCATAGGAAGTACGGAATTAGCCCGTGTTCCGGTCATTTTTGTACCTTTGTAGACTATGTCTGATATCATTCAACTGCTCCCTGACTCCGTCGCTAATCAGATCGCCGCAGGAGAGGTGGTCCAACGCCCTTCATCTGCGGTTAAAGAACTATTAGAAAATGCTATTGACTCGGGTGCCGATTCGATAAAACTCGTTATAAAAGACGCGGGAAAATCCCTTATACAAGTCATTGACAATGGCTGTGGTATGAGTGAATCGGACGCTCTGCGTTGTTTCGAACGTCATGCTACGTCAAAAATCCGAAAAGCAGACGACTTATTTGCGATCCGAACTATGGGGTTTCGAGGTGAAGCAATGGCATCGATTGCCGCTATCGCACATGTAGAACTCAAATCACGCCGAATAGAAGATGAACTCGCTACAATTGTGGAGATCGAGGGATCTGAAATCATACGACAATACCCAGACCAGGCGCCTGCGGGCACGAATATAGCTGTCAAAAACCTGTTTTTTAACATCCCTGCACGGCGAAATTTCCTAAAAAGCAACTCTGTTGAACTAAAACATATTATTGACGAATTTCAACGCGTTGCGCTAGCCCACCCCGATAAATTCCTTTCGTTCCATAGCGACGGTAATGAGTTGTACCACCTACCAAAAGAAACCTTAAAACAGCGAATTATACACCTATTTGGAAAAACGTATAATCAGCGATTGGTCCCGGTAGAAGAAACAACTTCCATCATTGAAATCAAAGGATATATAGGGAAGCCAGAATTCGCAAAAAAAACTAGGGGTGAACAATTCTTTTTTGTCAATAACCGTTTCATTAAAGACCCGTATTTGAACCACGCCGTTCTAACCGCGTACGAGGACATTCTTTCCTTAGACACGTTTCCGCTCTATATACTTTTTATCGATATTGACCCATCAAAAATTGATATCAATGTCCACCCCACAAAAACCGAGATTAAATATGAGGACGAAAAATCCATCTACGCCATCCTTCGCTCTACAGTAAAACGCAGTTTGGGACGCTACAACATCGCCCCTACTTTAGATTTTGACCAAGAGTCTGGATTTAACAACTTGATCACACCAAAACCATTAGAAGAAATTCAAGCGCCAACGATATCTTTCAACCCCAACTTTAACCCTTTTGAAACGGATTCGCCACGATATGAGCGAACTAAAGATTATCGGGCGACAACAGATAAAACGCCAGCAATTCCGAGAAATTGGGATAGCTTGTATAAAGTCACAGAGGATCCAGAGCCACAGCAGCTATCGTTAATAAATGAGGGCAGCGAGAAGGAAAGTCCGGAACTCAACACCCAACCCACAAAGCAATTTTTTCAGCTGCATAACCGGTACGTGGTCTCACAAATCGTGTCTGGTTTTATGTTGATTGATCAACAAGCCGCACATGAAAGAATTTTGTTTGAACAATTCCAACAGCAACTTATCGACAGTCAAGGAGTAAGTCAACAAAGCCTATTTCCCCAAACAGTAGCGTTAAATCCCAGTGATTTCTCGCTTTTGGACGACATGTTACCAGAAATACAGGCTCTAGGATTCCAATTGCGACCGTTTGGAAAAAACACCTATATTGTCGATGGCGTTCCTGCAGATCTCGAAAACATCAATGAAAGCCAACTTATAGAACGATTGTTGGAAGACTTTAAAAGTCAAAGCGATTTACGGCTTAACAAACGCGACCGATTAGCAAAAAGCTTAGCTCGACAAGCTGCGATAAAAGCGGGAACTAAATTAGATACAGAATCGATGGCAGAATTAATCGACCGTCTGTTTGCGTGCCAGTCGCCAAGTATTTCCCTCGCAGGAAGACCAATAATTATTACCTTTACATTACAAGAGCTTGCAGAACGTTTTGGCAAGGCGCAGTCATACTAAAAGAATTTATGAACAACCTATTTGGAAACCTACCGCCGGTAGTGAAAAATCTACTGATTATTAATGTAATCTGTTTCATTGGATCGCTTATTATCGATCATGCGACCAGGTTATTTGGTGTGTATTACCCCGACTCTCCGTTTTTCAGGATTTGGCAGGTGATTACCTATATGTTTATGCATGGGGGATTTCACCATATATTTTTTAATATGTTCGCACTAGTGATGTTTGGACCGGTGATAGAGAGAGTACTAGGATCAAAAAAATTCCTTAATTACTATTTAATTTGTGGCCTGGGTGCACTGGTTTTGCAATACGGCGTTCAGTCATTCGAAGTTTACCAAATTACCGGTGTTTTTAAGGCTTCAGATTATCTCACTTACAATATGTTTACTGGAAGTGTTTCCACAAACTTACCAATAACGCAATCTCAGTTTAACACATTGGTTTCGATCTATGGGACTCCACTTGTAGGTGCGTCGGGCGCAATCTACGGCTTACTATTAGCATTTGGCTACCTATTCCCCAATATGGAGCTGATGTTAATATTCCTGCCAATTCCAATTAAGGCCAAATATTTTATTCCAATTTTAATTGTCATAGAAATAGCACTCGGATTTACACAATCGGGATCTTCAATCGCACACTTAGCGCATGTGGGTGGAGCACTCTGTGGTTTTATACTACTAAAGATTTGGGGAGTCCGAAGAACAAATTACTATTAATTAGTTTCATCCTGGTATGAAAAAGGAGAATGGATTAGCGACATTTTTTAGAACGACCTACCAAACCGGATCGCCAATACCTTATATTATCTCTATACAGATCGGTGTATTCATTCTGATCCATATAGCGGACCTGTTTGTCGAACTTGAAATTATTCAATTTCCACTATACGACTGGATGGTCCAATACCTTGGACTGCCTAACAACCTATCGGATTATGTGCGGCAACCTTGGTCTATTTTAACCTATCCTTTTCTATATACTGAGTTGTTCAACATCGTATTCGATTGTCTCTGGCTTTATTGGATGGGAAATACGTTTTTAAACTTTTTAAGTAAAAAGCAATTTCTCACGGTGTATTTCAGTGCATTTATTCTCTCCGGATTCACTTATGTGCTCGTAGGAAACACCGGAATGTTGAATATTGGGCCGCAATCTTCACTGATTACCAACGCAATGGGCTTAGCGGCGCTAATCTCGAGCCTGTTGCTACTTACTCCTAAGATGGAACTTCGCTTATTTCTCTTCGGAACGGTACGGTTCAAAACCATTGCTATTGTTTATTATATCCTTCAACTGGGATTCTTTTATTTCGCTAACCGTCCTGCGGTGGTTGCTTATGTTATCGCTATCGGCTGGGGCCTTCTCTTCACCCATCAGCTGAAAGAAGGCAGAGACATTAGCCGATTTTTTCAACTGAAGCGAAAAACCAAATTACGCGTGGTCCATCCCGCCAGTCAACCACCAACTTACCGCAGCCACAAATCCGATCTACCTAACCAAGAAATTGTCGATGAAATTTTGGATAAAATTTCACTAAGTGGCTATGAAAGTCTATCTTCACACGAAAAAGAGATCCTATTTCGAGCAAGTAGAGAAGAACAGAAGTAATGCTAAGCAAAAAGAAGAACCTGGGTTTTTTCAGCAAGACCATGATGCTAGCGAATCTCGCATCGATAGCCGCTCTTCTCTTATGCTATACTGCTTCATTCATTAATCCAAAATCATTTTGGCCGATTTCGTTTCTCGGACTGGGCTACCTTCCACTATTGGTCATTAACT
This sequence comes from Candidatus Sphingobacterium stercorigallinarum, assembly GCA_019115805.1. Lineage (GTDB taxonomy): Bacteria > Bacteroidota > Bacteroidia > Sphingobacteriales > Sphingobacteriaceae > Sphingobacterium > Sphingobacterium stercorigallinarum. The sequence continues at coordinate 38,852 of DXCW01000171.1, read as the reverse complement.
TCGGCTTCATTATCTATTGGCTACTAAGAAAACCGAAATTTGCGCTATTATCATTCGTTACTATATTGCTCGGATGGAACTTAATGTCAAAACACATTACGTTCAACCACCCCACAAATCGCGTGGATTCCAGCTTCCGGGTGATGACATACAATGTGCACATGCTTGAGCCTGTAATCGAATCCGATAAAAAGGCGAAAGATCGATTTATAGAGATCATTCGTTCGGCAAACCCTGATGTATTGTGCCTTCAAGAGTTTAACAGTACGATCAGGGGGAATCAGCGTTTGAGCGAAGAAATTAAAACGGCAGTCGATTTTGACAATTACTATTTTGCTCCGTCTCAGCAAAATGACTACAGTGCTTACGGACAGGTTATTTTTTCAAAATATCCGATCATCAATTCGGGGCTTATCAAAAAGAATGAATATGGTGTGAATCGTATCATTTATGTAGACCTTGTAAGAAATGACGACACCGTACGCGTATACAACGTTCACTTGCGCTCCTTTGGCCTACAGGATGAAGAAAAAGAATTCATCCAAAATCCAAGCACAGGCCAAGGCATCGAAGAAACCAAAACACGACGAGTGGGCCGGAAATTAAAAGGAGCGTTTGAGCAAAGAAGTAATCAGGCAGAGTCTCTGTTTGCCCATATGCAGGAGACCCAATTCCCAAAAATTGTCTTGGGTGACTTTAACGACACACCGATGTCATATAGTGTCAATCTAATTGGCAGAAATATGAAAAACGCATTTCAGGAAAAAGGAATGGGCTGGGGCGTCACACACTTCGAAATGCTACCCATTCTCCAAATCGATTACATTTTCTGCGATCCGATATTTCAGGTGCATAATTACCAAATCATTAAAACGAAATTATCGGACCACTACCCCATCTATGCCGACCTTATTCTGAATTAATCTGCAGTATCGGTCTCTCGAATTACACCGGCAATTGACAGCGCCTCATCAACATAAGCGTCGTATCGGTTCTTCACTTTAAAATAGGCCTCCCGACCAAAATAAAAACGTCCGAGCAAAGCTTCAATATCACTTTGAATCAAATCATGCAAGTCGCTTTTTTTTCGATTGGAAACTTCCAGCCCCCGATCACGCAAAAACTCAATAAAGTCATCGTACTCAGCTGACGGCAAGGTGTAGCCCTGCAAGAAGTTCTCAATCGAATAGGCAGGCAGCTGTTTCGTGAATCGACCGTAAACAAACTGCTCTACTAAGCTGGATTGAGAAAGCTCTTTATAAAACAAGCTGACTTCATTCGAATCGATAGGGATTTCTATGTCCGGCACAATTCCCCCGCCACTGTACAGTGTCTTCCCGCCTTCGGTCTCGAAACTTCCCGCTACATTATAGGTTGTATCTAATGACCAGAGATCCTGATACATACTTACCCGATCCTGCATGTTGGACCAATTCGGCCGGTATTTGCGTTGAATGCTACGCCCTAATGGAGTGTAATATTGGGCAATACTTAAATTAATGCGCGAACCATCAGAAAAATCGAACAACTCCTGAACGGTCGCCTTACCATAGGTTCTTCGTCCGATTAACACACCGCGGTCCCAGTCCTGTACGGCTCCTGACACCACCTCGCTGGCCGACGCCGTATGCTCATTAACAAGTAAAATTAATTTTCCGTCTGCATAACTCCCGTCCCCCTCGGATACATAATCTCTTCTTGCTTCATGAGCTCCCTGTGTATAAACGATCAAGCGCTGATCTTCAAAAAATTCACTCGCAAGTTTGATCGCTATATGAAAATACCCTCCTCCATTATCTCTCAGATCAAAAATCAAACTCGTTGCTCCTTGCTTTTTCAAATCGATCACTGCATCCCTGAACTCGCTAGCTGTTTTAAGAGAAAATCGGCGCAGACGGATAAATCCTACCGTTGGTTCTATCATATAAGCCACGTCCAGTGAACTCACATTAATCTGATCACGAATGGCTTTTAGCGGTAAAGGCAGTTGAACAGAATCTCGTTGCACATACATTTCTACCGCAGTTCCTCGTTTTCCTCGCATCAGTCCTTCTACCTCTTGCTGACTTACTGATTCCCCTGCCAATACCCGATCATCTATCTTTAAGATTTTATCACCCACTTTAAATCCTGCTTTGTCCGCTGGACCATTGGTAATTATCCCAACCACCATTAGCGTATCATTTAAGCTAAAATATTCCATACCAATTCCCTCGAACGTACCCTCCAAGACTTCTGTTTGAGACTGAGTAGCCTGGGGCAATAAAAAACGGGAATAAGGATCTAGATGGGAGATGATATGATTGATAGCGCCATTTTGTAGGGAATCCATATCCAAACTGTCCACATATCTGTTCGAAATGAGGTCAACGACTTGCTGTATCTTATACGAATTATCAGAAAGGCCGATGGGCACAAGAGACCCGCCAGTATTAAACCCCTGTTGATCAGAGTAATTCTGGCCAAGGATCAACCCCAACAAAAGCGTCGCAGCATATCGCGCTGCCACAATAATATTCCGCTTATTTCCTTTCTGCATGTATGGTCTGGTGCACCAAAATTACGTACTAACTTAAAATTTATGAATTTTTAATTTAACAAAATTTCAACAATTAACACTCCAAAAAGACGACTGCTAACCAATAACTCGTCATTTTTCAATATTTTTACACAATCATGCATGATTTGGAACCCTTTTTCAACTGGCGGGACGATTACATCGCCGCTGAAGACGAGAGAAGTCCTTTTTTTTCGATTGTTTACAATGAGTTCGAATTCGACAAAAAAGTGTACAATTATCTGCTTCACCCTCAGTGGGACGACTTCGGGTCAAACACCCTTTACCTGAAAGTGTTGTTCGTAGACTACGAGCTCGGCTATACGGTAATCGAATTTATTGGGGAATGGAATGATGCTATTGATAATGACGTTATGACGTTAAAAAGAGAACTCATCGACCTGATGATCGGAGAGGGTGTCAACAAATTTATCCTAGTGGGTGAAAACATCCTTAATTATCACGCCTCCGATGATTCCTATTATGAAGAATGGTTTAATGATATCCAAGATGGCTGGATAGCCGCGATTAATTTTCGACCGCACGTGGTCAATGAATTTGTAGAAAACCAAATCGACTACTTCATCAACTTCGGGGACTATCTCGAATCGTTCCCCTGGCGGACCCTGAAACCTAAGCAACTCTTCCACCACATTCAGGAACATCTGACAAAAAGGCTTCATTAAACCCACTTGGGCCACGCGTTTTTTAGTTAAATTCTCTTATTTTCTTTAGATTTGTCAATCAAAATCATGTAATTATGTCATTCAGAATAGAAAAAGACACGATGGGCGAGGTTCAAGTTCCCGCCGATAAATACTGGGGAGCTCAGACGGAACGTTCTAGAAACAATTTCAAAATTGGTCCATCGGCGTCGATGCCGAAAGAAATCATCGACGGATTTGCTTTCCTTAAAAAGGCGGCAGCCTATGCCAATAGTGAATTAGGCGTATTGCCGGTAGAAAAAAGAAATGCTATCGCAGCGGTTTGTGATGAAATCCTAGCTGGCAAGCTAGACGATCAATTTCCATTAGTGATCTGGCAAACCGGTTCGGGAACACAATCGAACATGAACGTTAACGAGGTTGTTGCAAATCGTGCCCAAGTGCTCCATGGTGGCAAAATCGGAGAAGGAGAACCGGTGCTAAAACCGAACGACGATGTGAATAAATCGCAATCATCCAACGACACCTTCCCCACTGGGATGCATATTGCTGCATATAAAGCAGTTGTTGAGATCACCATACCGGGAGTAGAGAAACTCCGAGACACCCTCAAGAAAAAATCAGAAGACTTCATGCAAGTGGTAAAAATCGGCAGAACCCACTTGATGGACGCTACGCCGCTCACCTTAGGTCAAGAACTTTCAGGCTACGTGGCGCAATTAAACTACGGATTGAGAGCGTTAAAAAACACCCTACCTCATCTCTCCGAACTCGCGCTAGGTGGAACTGCTGTGGGTACGGGATTAAACACACCCGAAGGTTACGACGTCCTAGTAGCAAAATATATCGCCGAATTCACAGGTCTTCCGTTCATCACGGCTGAAAACAAATTTGAAGCCTTAGCTGCCCATGATGCTATCGTTGAAACTCATGGTGCATTGAAGCAATTGGCCGTAGCATTAAATAAGATCGCCAATGACATAAGGATGTTGGCGTCGGGGCCCCGCTCTGGGATTGGTGAAATCATTATTCCAGAAAATGAGCCTGGATCTTCAATTATGCCCGGAAAAGTCAATCCTACACAATGTGAGGCACTGACAATGGTAGCTGCCCAGGTGATGGGGAATGACGTAGCCATCACTATTGGCGGCACTCAGGGTCATTATGAATTAAATGTATTCAAACCCGTTATGGCTGCGAACTTTTTAGAATCCGCACGGTTAATCGGGGATGCTTGCGTTTCCTTTAATGATCACTGCGCCGTGGGGATAGAGCCTAATGATAAACGTATAAAGGAACTGGTTGACAACTCATTGATGTTGGTCACAGCACTAAATACGAAGATAGGTTATTATAAAGCTGCGGAAATCGCTCAAACAGCACATAAAAACGGTTCGACGCTGAAAGAAACAGCGTTGCAGTTAGGCTACTTGACGGCAGAAGAGTTTGATCAGTGGGTTCGCCCAGAAGATATGGTGGGTAGTTTAAAATAAATCGGTGATCAGATCTTTTAAAAACTCCCAAACGATTTTAGCATACCTGTGCGGGTTCATAGGTATGCTTATTTTATTTTCGTCCTGTGTACGTCATTCCGACATGCAGGGTTATGGCGATGATCTTCTACAGGGCGTGTGGATCCAAGACTCGACCATAAATCAAGATAAAATGCTAGATTATACATTGCATGAGTTTCGTTTCGTCTGTGATTCGGTTTATGTGATTATGCATGTAAACAGCCATATTCAGCGCATAGCCGATAGCTGTTACGGTGAGGGGCAATGGAAGGAATATGCAAAAGCCGTTTATTCAGTACGCGGAGATAGTATGATCGTGGAGGGCGTTTATACTAAACCAAATGGTAAGCAAAAGATTTCCGGATGCCATCGTCACGGACAATACATTCCTCGCTACCATCTAACTGTAAAGTCAAAAGACAGCTTAGTTTTAGAAAATAAATTTGAAGGTCGGCCAATCGTGTTGCGAAAAACAGCCGATATCGAATGTGTACCTAAGAAACGATGGGAGCTTTAGCCCCCATCATACTCATTTCCATTCTAATCCAGCAACTTGGCATCACCGGGTGACTTCAGTATATGGCTTTTTAGTTCCTTTTCTGCTTGATGTAGTTCAAGTTCAGCAACTCGTCTCTTTTCGCGACCATCTCGTTGGATACGGAGCACCTCTTCGATCGTGGTAATGATGTCGGTATTTGCTTTCTTAATCGTATCCAAATCTATGATTCCTCTCTCGGTCTCCTTAGCTACGTTTATCGTTGCATCTTTTAGCATTTCGGAATTGCGTTTTAGCAGTTCATTCGTTGCATCGGTCACTGCTCGCTGAGCCTCCAAGGCACTTTGAGCGTGGGCAATACCTAAGGTCAACACCATTTGATTTTTCCAAAGGGGAAGCGTATTGACTATACTCGATTGAATCTTCTCCATTAACGAACTGCTGTTGCTTTGGATCATGCGGATTTGGGGAGCTGTTTGAAGCACCACCATTCTGGTCAATTTTAGGTCATGTATTTTTCGCTCAAACCGAACCACATGCTGTTCCAGGTCTTTATATTCCTGGATTTTATGTGGATCTCCAGTTGATTCTGCTTCAGCCTTTAATTCAGGCAACGTCTTCTGATGCACCTCCTGTAGTTTTTCATCGCCTGCCTGTATATGGAGAGATAGCTCCTTAAAAAACTGCTGATTTTGAACAAACAACTTATCGAAGATATTGACGTCTTTTGCTAGGTGTTTATAATGCCCCTCTAGCTTCAGTTCAATTTGATGAATATTCTTTTCTACCGAAGCATATTCAGTCCGCATTCTTCCTATTTTCTTTTTCATATTGTCGAAAAACGGGAAGAGAGGTTTCTTTTTCACCCGCTCATCGAACTCTTTGATTTCCGATCGCAGATTTAATAAAATGTCTTCTGCACCTCCCAAGTCTTTCGCTCGGACTTGCTTCAATATTTCATTAGAAAAACTACTCACATTGCTTTGAGCACCGACCCCATATTGGATGATATCAGTCGTCGAATTCAAATTAATCTTATCTTTATACTGTTGAATAAGCGCTTTCTCTTCGTCTGTAAAGTTCACCTCTACTGCTTTACTTTGGTCTTTTCCCTGCTCATCATTGAGGTCTGTTAAATCTAAATTTGCCATAATATCTTACTGATTATTTAATAGATTTCTACTTTTTAGGCTTTGGAGATACACATCGGTTTCCGCTGACACATCCAATAGCCCAGATTTAAATTGGTTTGTTACTTCATTTTCAATGGCCACCGCAGCCTGTTTAATGACGTCTTCTAACTTTCGTTTCGAGGTTTCGGTCACTGAATTATTCAATCCGGCGTTTTCCAGTTCATCGTAATGCATTAACACGTTCACCACCGTCGAATGTCGCACTAAAAATTTTTCCGCCTCCCGTTTATCTTTACGTTCAAGTAAATTAAACAGATGAAGAATTCGGTCCACGTCTTGATGTATGGCTTTATTGTCAATTTCTCGTCGCCAGTGCAGTAAACGCTCCACAAACAACTGTGAAGTATCGATGGTCGGAGCACCCAATTCCAATCGGTTCTGAGCACCCACACTAGAGATCCAATACAAATCACGAACGTCAGATAACTCAAGTCGTTTCAGATAAGGTTTTGTTTGGTTCAATAACAACGCGTTTCCTAACACATAAGAAACCACCGAACCGCCTAAGGTCAATAACATACCTTGCGTCAACGCTCCAAAAAAATAGATGAACGAAAACAAAAGCCCCAGCTCTAGCAAGAGGAGCGAAACCCCCAGAGCGAGCCATGACCTAACCTTCGCCGCTTTAGCTTGTGAGATCATCACCAAAGGGTGGATATGGATGGGTAAAGGTAAAAACAAGAGAATGGAAGCAAACGTCCAACCCATTTTCCTAATTTCCCAAGGTTTACTTTTCTTCGTGAACCAACCCATTTTTAAATTTAATTATTTTTATCAAAAATACAGCAAATCTTAAGTCTTAAGATATGCCGCCGGTAAGATTTAGGTAAAAAGCCACATTTCCTCTGTGACCGGCCTTATTTTTTCGGTAAAGTTGCTCGCCGTCACTACTTTTTCTGTTATAGGGTCAGGCGTTAATAAAACAAAGCCCCCAGAAAGGCATTACCTTCTGGGGGCATCATGAGCCGAGCCTCGTATGCATTCGGCTACGTATTTTTTCCTTCATTTAAAACGGCAAATCATCATCGTCTGCGCCACCCGATGAAATATCGACAGGTGGCATATCTGGAATAGCCTGTGCAGCAGCAGATTGCCCCGTATTCGCCAGTTTAGTTACTCGCCAAGCTACCAATGAGTTAAAGTACGTTGTTACGCCTTCTTTATTGGTCCAGGGACGTCCACGAAGGTTAAACGAAACCTCCACTTCATCGCCCACTGATAAGTTATCAAAGATATTGACTCGGTCCTGAGTGGCCTCAAAGCGAATATATTCAACAAATTGTGGGTTTTCTGCATAGGAGACAATCAAATCTCTCTTTTTAAACGTATCAGTCACCTGCTGTGTCGCTCCTATTTCGTGTACTTTTCCTCTTATTTCCATAACAATTCTATTAAACCGTAAAATTAAGCATTTTTTGCTAAGAGAGAATAAGTAACTTTGCACAAATATGGCAGAAGTTTTCAACAAACAGAATAAGGTAATCATCACCTGTAACCGTCGGCTTGCTCCCTACCTTGAGCAAGAAGTGCGTGAAATAGGCTTTGATGTGAAACGGACCTTTAACACCGGAATCGAAATAGATGCATCCATTAATGAATGTATAAGACTTAACCTGCAACTGAGGATAGCCAGTCAGGTACTATACCAATTAAAATCTTTTTCCGCAAATAATCCTGAGGAACTATATAATGAGCTCGTCCGACTCCCCTGGGAGGATTTCATTCCCATTGACGGCTATTTTAGTGTGACCTCAAACGTGCATAACGATACGATTACCACACCGCTTTTTGCAAACGTGAAAGTAAAAGACGCTATTGTCGATCGCATAAAAGAAAAAAAGAGTGTTCGTCCGAACTCAGGACCTGATCTTCATAAAGCTGTAGTTCATCTACACTGGATCGACGATCGCGCAGAAATATTTTTAGATACTACGGGAGAAACGCTGGCCAAACACGGGTATAGGAAACACCCAGGTAAAGCACCGATGTTAGAAGCCTTGGCCACCGCAACGATTATGGCAACCCAGTGGGATGGTCAATCGTCGTTCATCAATCCAATGTGTGGTTCAGGAACACTTGCTATTGAAGCAGCACTCTATGCCCAAAATCGTCGTCCTGGGCTACAAAGAATGAACTATTCGTTTATGCATTTCATTGGATACGATGAGGACGTATTTTTTAACGAGCGTCGTATTTTGAAAGACCTCACCGACAAAAAGAATCTTCCGAGAATCATCGCTTCAGACATCTCACCAGAAGCAGTGGAAATCGCAAAATTGAATGCAAAAACGGCTGGAGTGGAACACCTTATAGAATTCCAAATTGGTGACTTTGCTGACACGGACGTACCGCAGGACAAACCCGGTGTTATTATGTTTAACCCGGAGTACGGTGAACGCCTGGGTTCACACTTTAAATTAGAGGGTACCTACGGGCGAATTGGAGACTTTATGAAACAGAAATGCGGCGGTTATCGCGGATACGTTTTTACTGGGAATCCAGATTTAGCAAAAAAAATAGGGTTACGCGCTTCGCGTCGTTTCGAATTCTATAATGGAAAACTAGATTGCAGGTTACTTCAGTATGAATTGTATGCAGGATCAAAGGAAGACCGAAGAGAAGAACAGTAGACATCTCATTATTCAAAAAACAATTGACTTCGTCAAGGCCACACTACACGATGCCGAAGCCGGGCATGACTGGTGGCATATACGTCGCGTTTGGAAAAACACCCAGCTGATTCTCAAACAGCATCAAGCCGACCGGTTGGTTTGTGAACTTGCAGCGCTTCTACATGATGTGGCCGACGCCAAATTTCACAATGGTGACGAGGAGATCGGTCCGCAGATTGCGACAAAGTTTCTTCAAGACCAAGCGCTTGATCCCGCCCTTATCAGCCAGGTAGTCTACGTTATCCGGCATCTTTCATACAAAAATTCGCTGGAGGAAAGTACACCGCGCACCCCCGAATTGGACGTTGTACAAGATGCCGATCGTTTAGATGCAATGGGCGCTATTGGGATCGCACGTGCTTTCCACTACGGTGGTTACAAAAATCGAGAAATATACAACCCCGCAATACCCGCACAAATACACCTCGACAAAGAAAGTTATAAAACTTCAAATGCGCCAACCATCAATCATTTTCACGAAAAACTCCTCCGCTTAAAAGACTTAATGAACACCTCAAGCGCTAAACAGATGGCCGAACAACGGCATATTTTCATGGAGGCGTTCTTGCAACAATTTTATGCGGAATGGGGCGATGCTAATGAAGTTTAACATTTACTTAATTTAATTTAAGTAAATTCGCTTTGAAAAAACAATGAACTGATGAGATTTCAAAGCATACTCCTATTCCTCAATCTCTTTATTTTCTTCACTCCTCAATCTGTTCTTGCACAGGACCAAGATTCAATCGCTTTCGTTCAGGCTGACCGCACCACAAAGAGAATCAAAAATGGTGTAATCTGGCATCGTGTCCATTCCAGTGAACTTTTCGGCAGTACCCAAGAAATCAATTGGATTGAAATTGACCTCAAAAAACACCAAAAACGACTCCATTTAGCGGCAGATTCAGCTGAATTGAAAACAACCAGCGATTTTGCAAAGGAACAGCAAGCACTTGTCGCCATTAACGGCGGTTTTTTCGACATGAAAAATGGTGGCTCTATTGATTACATCCGTGTAGATGGTGAAGTTATTAATGTGACAAAAGCGCCCTCCAATCGTGCCAATGCAGTACTCAGTTTCGATAACCGACACGTAGACATTCAGGCAAACACTTTAGCTCACGCCGAAGACTCTAGTCTTCCAAACGTCTTGGTTTCTGGTCCGCTACTGATTGAGCGGGATACCTTAGTCACATTAGAACGTAATCCATTTAATGATAATCGGCATCCTCGTACCGCGATCGGCCTATCTCCGAACAACACGTTAATCCTATTAGTTGTAGACGGCCGAAACCGTATGGCACAAGGCATGAGCCTTCCAGAGCTGAGCAAAATTATGAAATGGTTAGATGTGCACAACGCAATGAATTTAGATGGGGGAGGCAGTACCACCATGTATATCAAGGGTGCTACAGATACTGACATCGTTAATCACCCGTCAGACAATAAGAGTTTCGATCACCAAGGCGAACGCTCCGTGGCCAATATCATTTACCTTAAATAATATAACAGTATGAAAAAAGCATTAGTATTTGTATGCCTGTTTACCCTATTTCAAACTGCAGTTTTTGCACAGCCGGGAGTCATCTCCCATCGCGGCTCGTGGAAAAACACACAGCACCCACAAAACTCGATTGCCGCATTGCAGGCAGCAATTGATCAGAAAGTCTGGGGCAGTGAGTTTGATGTACATTTAACCAAAGACGATATTCTTGTGGTCAATCACGATCACGACTTTTATGGCTTGGAAATCGAAGAGCTGACCTACGAGGAGCTGCTTGCAAAAAAACACCCCAACGGAGAATCAATTTCCACTGCAAGAGAATATCTCGAAGCGGGCTTAAAACAGAAAAACACAAAGTTAATCTTCGAGCTCAAAACAAGCAGAATTAGTAAGGAGCGCACGATGGAGGCCGTAGCGCAATCTTTGAAGTTAGTCAAAGAATTCAAAGCACAGAAACAAGTAGAGTTTATCGCTTTCGACTGGGATGCATGTTTAAAATACAGGGAGTTAGACAAGAAAGTGAAGATTCATTACTTGAATGGCGATAAGACGCCTACCGAAGTAGCTGCGGCGAAATTGACGGGCATAGATTATCACGTTAATATTTTCAAGAAAAACCCAGGTCTTATTCAGGATTTTAAAGACTTAGGTTTGAAAACTAATTCCTGGACAGTCAATCAAGAAGAAGACATGGAGTTACTGATAGAAAACGGGATCGATTACATCACAACCGACGAACCTGAATTACTGAACAGACTATTGAACAAAAACTAGAAGCGGACCGATGAGAAAATTAATATTTACGATGGTGCTGCTTGTGGCCTGCTCAGCAGCCTGGGCACAACACATGACTGTTGCTACATTCAATATCCGAATGAAAACCGATAGCGACGTTGGAAATCTTTGGGATGACCGAAAAACAGCCGTTACTGACCTCATCAAATTCCATGAATTTGAGATTTTTGGCGTGCAAGAAGCTTTCAAAGAACAGTTAAACGATATGTCTGCCGAATTGCCCCATTTCAAACATGTTGGAGTAGGCCGGGACGACGGGGGCGAGAAAGGTGAACATTCTGCAATATTTTATGATACTCGCCGATTTGATATCGGTGAGCATGGTACCTTTTGGTTATCCGACACGGACATCAATACCCCAAATAAAGGCTGGGATGCAGCCCTTCCACGAATCTGCACATGGGGAATTTTTACCGACAAAAAAACAGGCAACAAATTCATTTTCATGAATACGCATTTTGATCACGTGGGTGTAGAGGCTCGCCGAGAAAGTGCGAAATTAATCCTGAGTAAAGCGCAAGAATTCGCTACAGATCTTCCCCTGATACTCACGGGCGACTTTAATATTGACGAACAAAATGAAGCATACTTTACACTCGCTAAAAGTGGGTTTGTTAGAGATGCTTACGACCTCGCTGAAATCGTCTACGAGCCGAATGCCACGTTCAATAGCTGGGGAAAATCGATTCGCCCGAAAGGACGTATCGATCATATATTCATTACAAAGCCATTAAATGCGCGTAAATTCGGAATTTTGACGGACACCTACTTGGGGAAGTTTCCTTCTGACCATTTCCCCGTAGTGGCTGAGATCTACTGGTCGAACTAAGAGCATGAAAACCACAGTAATGGCTGGATAATTGGCTTTATCCAGCCATTACTGTATACCCAAATCATCCATAGACACTGCTGTGTGGTAAAACATCAATCGGACAGATCAAAAAAACAAACTTCAAATAAATCGTTAGCTTTACACTATGGAAATAAACGAGATCAAAGACTTTCAAGTAAAAGACAATTTCATTCGCTACGTTCAAATAGACACTCAATCTGATCCCGGTTCAACAACTGTACCTTCCACGTCCAAACAAAAAGATCTAAGTCAATTGCTCGTGAACGAATTGCAAGACATGGGAATACGAGATGCGCATCTCGATGAATCTGGCTATGTCTATGCAACGATTCCGGCGAATACGGAGAAGCAGGTACCCGTTATCTGTTTTTGTTCTCACGTAGACACCTCTCCGGATTGTTCCGGCAAACACGTTCATCCAATCATTCATGAGAACTATCAAGGAGGTGAGATCCAATTGCCTGATGATACACACGTTCGAATTCGACCTGACGAACACCCGGATTTAGCCCAGCAGATTGGAAACGATATCATCACTGCAAGCGGTTTGACTCTACTTGGAGCTGACGATAAAGCAGGCGTAGCTGAGATTATGGATGCGGCTCGAATACTCATGCAGAACCCACAAATCAAACACGGCGCAATCAAAATTCTCTTCACTCCCGACGAGGAGATCGGTCGCGGTGTGGATCATGTCGATATAGAAAAACTTGGGGCGAAATACGCCTATACCATGGATGGAGAACAAGCCGGAACCTTGGAGGACGAAACCTTTTCGGCTAATGGCGTTAAACTATCGATAGGAGGTGTTTCCATACATCCCGGATATGCGAAGAATAAAATGATAAACGCTATAAAAATAGCAACCGAGATCATCCAACAATTACCAAAGGACCGCCTATCTCCAGAAACTACTGCGGGAAAAGAGGGCTTTTTACACCCCACAAATATCGAGGGAACTGTGGAACAAGCTACGCTTGAATTCATTGTACGAGATCACGACACCCAAAAATTAGAATCACATCAAAACGAACTAAAATCTATTGTAAAGGATGTATTGTCGAAATACCCCAACGCAATCTACCGTTGGGAGGTCATGGAGCAGTACCGCAATATGAAAGAGGTACTAATTCAACATCCTAAGGTCGTGGATATAGCGATGATGGGAATTGAACGGGCAGGAATGAAGGCGCACAAACGAAGTATACGCGGCGGAACAGACGGCTCTAGGTTATCATTTATGGGGCTGCCCTGCCCTAATATATTTGCCGGGGGGCACGCCTTTCATGGAAAAGAAGAATGGGTGTCCATCCAAGATATGCAGAAAGCCGTTTTGACGATTTTACACATTGCTGCACTTTGGGAGGAACTCAGTTAAGCAACAATTTATTTTTGAATTTATACATTATGGAACGCAACAAAACGCTCCACGATATCAAGTATCGTAGGGCTATTTTTCAAAACAATTTCACCCAAGAACCCGTCACCCGCGAGGATATTCTTACATTGTTGGAAGCAGCCGACGCGGCGCCAACCCACAAACGTACGCAGCCCTGGCGCTTTATCGTCTTTCGGGAAAAGGGTTTACTACGCTTAGGGCAAGAACTGTCGAGAATTTACAGAGAAATCACACCTAGCGAAAAATATTCAACAAAGACCGAGGAAAACATGGGCTCCAAGGCGACCATGTCGCAATCGGCAATTGCCATTGTCGTTAATTATTCTGGCGACGTCCCGGAATGGGAAGAACTAGCGGCCACAGCCTGCGCTGTCCAAAACATGTGGATCGCTGCGCAATCCATTGGACTTGGCGGCTATTGGGCGTCACCCGGATTAATTCAGCATATAGGTCCTTTTTTAGAACTCGAGCCGAATCAAACCTGTTTAGGTTTTTTCTACCTGGGTCATCCATCGGCCGACGAGCGCGAACCGGTACGATCGCCGCTGACCGAAAAAGTTCGGTGGGAAGAATAAATGAAAGAGGAAGTTATAATTAACTTCCTCTTTCATTTATTCTCGATTATTTAAAGTGATATTGAGCTCTCCCAAAGTCCCTTCCCAACGCACTTTATGCCGAATAAAATTCGACAGCGTCTCTAGAAAATCGGGCGACGAATCCCCGCTTATTTCCAGATCTTTTACTACACCACCAACTAACTGAAAACGTATCGTAAGGGATCCCCCATTGGCCACATCTCTTAATTCAGAATTCAATTCCTCATTGAACTGCGCCCAACCTTGCTCTGGTCTCGCATCATTGCCTTCATTCTCCGTGGTTCGTACTCGAAGCATTTCCTCCATCAACACCACTTCTTGACTCCTCACCTCTCTCGATCGGTTCAATTGATTAAAAACTAAAAGTAAGCACACCACGACAAACAATACACCAGCAACCGAACCAATAGCCAACCGTTGCCAACTATAGAAGACCCGTGATTTATGTTCGGCCTGTTCTTCAATCCGGCGAGCCAAACGCTGCTGAAGTAGACTAAGCGGTCGAGAATCTACTCCCTTTTGTAATTTATATCCGTCTATTGCGTCTTGTAGAAAAGGGTCATCTAAAGCCTCTCGTTCGATCGCATACATTTCCTCCTCACTCATCAGCCCCGTGACATAGTTGTGAATTCTACTAAGTTGATAATTGCTTTCCATTACTTTCTCTCCATACATGCTTTTAGATTTCGTTTGCCATTTTGAATATAACTCTTCACCTTAGAAAGTGTATATCCGGTCTGGTCTGCAATATCCTTGTAGCACTTCTGCTTTAAAAAAAACAAGCGTATACATTGCTCTTGTTCATTCGTTAACGTTTCGATACAGGATTCCAGCTTCTGAAAATCCGCCTCGTCCCAGCGGACAAAATCTGTATCGATCAACTGCTGTTCTGATTCCAATAGATGATCTTCAATATCTACCATCACGATCTTCCGATCTCTGCGCAGCCGCATCAAGCAATAATTCCGTGCATACACATATAGCCAGCTTTTAAAATTATCCACTTGATGTATACGTAGCTTCTCAATAAGCTCCTCGAAGATACTCATAACTGCATCTTGGCTCTTATCAGCATCTTGCAAATACTTGTAACATACCCCATATAACAAGGACATATACGGATCGTATAACCTGCCGAGGGTTTCCAAATCGCCGGTGCGTTTATAATATGCTAACTTTTCCTTCTCGTCCATAGCGATGAACCCTCATATATTAATGATGATTGGGTATTCTAAATTCCACAAAAAAAAGCAAATTCGTTTCCTAAATTCACCGATTTGAGACCGATTAACTAAATAAAATAAGGGCGATAGCTAGCGTGATCAACACATTAAATGTTTGTGCTATCAGAAAAGCGTATAATGGCTTTTTGTTATTGTGTTGGAACAAATCTTTAAAATTGGTTTCCAGTCCAATCGAAATAAATGCCAATGCGAACCAAAGGCCCTGAATACTTTTTAAACTCCCTTTTATTTCCGCAGTGGCCTCCGCCGAAATCACAAAAGAGAACAACAGCGATACAAATACAAACCCGACTACAAACTTTGGAAAGCGCTCCCAAATTAGCTTAAGAGTGGGTTTGTCCTTTTTCGTTTCCGCGTCAACAGCATTTGAATACGTCCAATATACACTGATAAAAAAAGCGGCGATTCCCAACAGCACGTTCTGAGAGAACTTCACAATCGTGCTGATTTTTAATGCATCCTCTCCGACCAAACTACCTGATGCCGCGACCGCTCCAGTCGTATCGATACTCCCCCCCAACCAGGCACCGGTAACCTCTTGCGACAAGCCCAACCATTCCGCAATATAGGGCATAAATATCATCATTGGCACCGCTGTGATGAGGACTAAGGAAATTACGTACGACAATTTTTTAGTATCCCCTTTGATTGCGCCCGAGGTCGCGATGGCAGCGGACACCCCACAGATAGACACCGCGCTGGATAACATTAACGACATTTCCTTATCTATTTTCAACTTCTTACACACCCAAAAAGCAAAATACCAAACCGACAATACGACAACTAATGCTTGAACAAGCCCCAATGACCCCGCTTTCAAAATATCACCAAAAATCACAGCCGAACCAAGTAGCACTAACCCAATTTTAACATACATCTCGCTGTTTAACGATTTTTTCAACCAATCCGGTAAACGAAAAAAATTCCCGATAAACAACCCTATTGCTAAACTAAAAATAACCGCTTCAAGATTAAACCACTTCACGGAGGCGTTGCCAGCGACCAATAGCGCGCCTAGTGTCAGTACAAAAATGAACGGAAATGTCAACAACACCCCTTTCAGTGATTGTTTCAATAGCAAGGTTCCAAAAATGGCCGTGAGGTATAGCAAAACAAATTGCTCACCGATTGCAATCAAATTTGGCGAAGAAAAGACCGATTGTGTGAACTCCGTAGTATTGGTCCAGTCGAAATGAGGGACAGGGAGGACGACACCACACAGCGCTAAAGCAATAATGCCCAGCCCAAGAATGACCACGACCCAATCCTCGGAGAGTGAGAATGATTTATCTGACATGTTGGGTTTAAGTTGTTGAATTAACTAATTGATTAAATGCGGGCTGAATATACGGAAAATTAAATTTAAAGCCTTTTTCAATCGTCAAAAAACTCGTCACCGGCACCGAGTCCAGCAGCAATGAAGGATCCACTCCTTTTATCAAAGCTCCCACTTTTGCTAGTGGACGTGGGAGTGGTAAACCGAACGACCGACCGCTGGCTTGACGCAATGCCCGCATAAATTCCTTATTGGAAACAGGATGCGGGCTACAACCATGTAGAATGCCTTGAATCCCTTCAGCATCTAAAATCCATTCGATTAAACGTACGAAGTCGTCTTCATGAATCCAAGAAATCATTTGTTCTCCACTACCAACCTGTCCTCCCAGTCCCCACTTTGCGAGCGGAAGTAATTCTTTAAACATGCCCGATTGCTTCGACAACACAGGACTCATCCGTAGCAGCAACTTCTTAGTGGAAGAAAGCTCAATATCACTGAAGGCCTGCTCCCAATCCTTGGCCAACTCCCCTAGAAATGAATCGGCATAGTGATTGCCATATTCATCTTGAATTTGCGCCGCTCTTGAAAAAATCGAAACCCCGGAGAAGTTAATCCACAGCTTCGGTGGACGCGCTAATTGCTGTACCGCATTCCCTAGTGTCTGTGTAGGTATCACACGAGAATCCCTGAGTAAGCTTTTGTTTTTCGCTGTGAATCTGCGGTTGATAGATGCCCCCGATAAGTTAATCAATACGTCTGCACCCTCGATCTCATCCACCCAATCGTCCATCGTTCGCCCATCCCATTTAACGAACTGAACTTGGGGGTGATGTTTGATCATTCTATGTCTCGTTAAAACCACAATATCATCCTCTCGCGCTCGAAGCATGGGAATTAATAAACTGCCTAGATTACCGGTACCACCGGCCAAAACTATTTTTGCCATATTCAA
This sequence comes from Candidatus Sphingobacterium stercorigallinarum, assembly GCA_019115805.1. Lineage (GTDB taxonomy): Bacteria > Bacteroidota > Bacteroidia > Sphingobacteriales > Sphingobacteriaceae > Sphingobacterium > Sphingobacterium stercorigallinarum. The sequence goes on along the minus strand of DXCW01000171.1, from coordinate 21,133 downwards.
AAATCAATTTTCTGATTCAAGTGATCTCTCAGTAAAGTCCGTGCGGAATGGTAACCACAAAGCCCATGCACACCTCCGCCTGGCGGTGTCGACGAAGAGGTCAGATAGACGTTCGGATCACTGGTCCGATAAGGAACCAACGATCGTACCGGGCGGGTAAAAAGTTGTCGCCAGTCCATTTGCCCACCGTTGATATCACCCCCAACATAATTCGGGTTATACTGCTCCATCTGGGAAGTATTCATCGTCGAACGCACCAATATGACCTCTTTAAATCCGGGTGCAAAGCGCTCAATCTGTCGCTCGATGATTGCCGACATATCCAATAACGATCCATGTGGAACATGACAGTACGCCCAAGCCGTATGCCCCCCTGCCGGTGCTCGACTAGGGTCCGACAAGCTCGGCTGAACCAAAATGATATACGGCTTTTCACTTCCTCTTCCCGCATGAATGTCATACTCGCTCTGTTTAATCTCATGAAAAGTACCGCCTATATGGATCGTAGCCGCCGAACGGCAGCGCGGATCACGAAACGGAATCGGCTCGGAAAGCGCCCAATCCATTTTAAACACGCCCATACCGTACCGATAACGTTCCAATTGTCGAATATACCCTGCACTAAAATCCAAGCCCTTCAGCTTCAACAGCTGTTGAGGTGTAAGATCGAGCAATAAATAATCTCGAGCAGGTAACTCTCGGACATCGGTAACCGGCATTTCGGTAACGATTTGACCTCCCAGCGACTTAAAATACTTGCCCAACGCATTTGCTAACTGCTGCGATCCGCCGTGGATAACCGGCCAGCCCACGCGGTGTGCCAATCCCGCCAACACCCATCCAATAGCTGACGTCGTTAGATAATGAAGTGGCAGCATGCCGTGCGCCGCCAAGCCTGCAAACAACGCACGTGTACGGTCGGACTGAAATCGTCTAGCGGTCTGATCTGCGCTTCTTAAAAAGCGAGGCCCAAGCCGAGCCAGCAGAGCAGGGTTTTTCGGCCAGCGCAGAGGTCCTAAAAGGTCCGTGGACAACTCGTCCCAGTGCCTAACGAGCGATTCCAAACTTTGTCGGTAGCGAACAGCGTCTGGACCGAGTTCGTCCGTCATCTGGTCTAAATCTCGATGTAAAATAACTGCTTGCGTATTCTCTATAGGATGTGCCAAGGGGGATTCAGAGAAAGAAAAAGACAATCCAAAATCTTTTAGTGGCAGTCGATTGAAGAAGGTCGATCCGATCGCTAACGGGTGGACTGTTGCACAGACATCATGAATAAAACCGGGCAATGTAAGCTCCTTGCTTCGCAAACCTCCGCCTATAGTTTGCCCCCCTTCAACAATCAACACATCCAAGCCTTGTTGCTGAAGCGTAATAGCAGCGGCCAGTCCATTAGGTCCAGAACCTACTACAACCGCATCGAACTCATTCAAAATCCAAAGTCTCCATCTTTAAAGTTAATACAAACAATTGGCATTCCCTATTACCAGTAGGCTTACTTGCTCACCGCCAACCGCACTAAACGAAAAACGCCCCAATCATAAAGATTAGGGCGCTCCTAAGATCAATATTGTTTAAAAACAGTATGCATTCTCATCAATCAATTTTTCAGCAATCCTTCTGCGCGCATCTTTCACATTAAACGGTTGCGCTTTTGTAAATCGGCGTAAACCAACCAACATCATCTGTAACTCGTCGCCTTCACCGAACGAATAAAGTGCTTCCTTAGCGGCAGCGTAAACCTGATCGATGGTCGTATATAGATAAACCTTAGCCATATCCGCAGCATAAGTTGACTCCGCCGCTCCTTTATTAAAATGAAGTTTTTCGGCACGTAATAACACCGATTCAGCGACATAGACCCCACCTATGATATCGGCGATATTCATTAATATTTCCTGTTCCTTAGCCAGGGACATCATTAACTTTTGCACTGCTGCACCCGCTACCATCAGTCCCGCCTTTTTCAAATTCGAAATAAGCTTCTTCTCCCGCACAAATGGAGCATCCGTCTCATCCTCGAAATCAGGTATCGCCATCAATTCTTCAACAACTGCTTGGGCAGGCCCCATTAAGTCGAGTTCACCTTTCATGGCACGTTTAAGCAACATATCAACCACCAGCAAACGATTTACCTCATTCGTACCCTCAAAAATCCTATTGATACGCGAATCGCGATAGGCTCGCTCCATAGGGGCCTCTGCAGAATACCCCATTCCCCCATAAATCTGCACACCTTCATCCACCACATAATCCAACATCTCCGAACACCATACTTTAATTATAGCACATTCGATTGCAAATTGCTCAACCGATTTCAACTTAGCTTTCGCCTCATCCATCCCTTCATTAACCAAACGAGCGAAAGCATCGTCGATATTTTGTCCAGCGCGATAAGCGGCAGATTCATTGGCAAACAGACGAATAGCCATTTCAGCTAATTTATAGCGAATTGCACCAAATTTTGCAATTGGCAAATTGAATTGTTGCCGTTCATTCGCATACTTCACCGCCTGCGATATCACCGAACGGGCTGATCCAATTGTCGCTGCCCCCAACTTGATTCGACCAATATTTAAAATATTTACCGCGATTTTGAAACCATTGCCCCTTTCGGAAAGCAAATTCCCAACCGGAACGGGACAATCGTTGAAAAACAATTGACGAGTTGAAGACCCCTTAATTCCTAACTTATTTTCCTCGGGATTCATCGTAATACCGCCAAAATCTCTTTCCACTATAAAAGCCGACAAATGCTGATCGTCATCGATTTTCGCGAACACAATAAAAATATCCGCAAAACCACCATTGGTAATCCACATCTTCTGCCCATTAATTAGATAGTGCGTTCCCTCTGCGTTTAACTTTGCTGAAGTTTTTCCAGAATTTGCATCCGATCCAGAATCAGGTTCAGTTAAACAATACGCCGCTTTCCACTGACCGGTGGTTAATTTAGGAATATAATTCTCCTTCTGTTCATCCGACCCATAATATAATATCGGTAGCGTACCAATACCGGTATGCGCGGATAAAGCCACTGCAAAAGAATATCCCCCACCTACAGCATCAGCGACCAACATCGACGTATTGAAGTCTTTACCAAAGCCCCCGTACTGTTCCGGTATAGAAACCCCTAACAGTCCTAAATCACCAGCCTTATCCAACAAGCTCTCCATCAACCCCTCTTCTTGAGAATCAATACGATCTAAGTGACCTAAGACCTCAGTCTTTAAAAAGTCGGCACAAGTTTGACGGATCATTTGAGATTCTTCGTCAAACTCCTCAGGTATGAAAATATCGCGATAGCACGTCTCTTTAATAACGAACTCCCCGCCTTTTAATGTCTTTTTTTCTGAATTTTGATTCATCGTATTTTACTTAATGACACCCTATTGACAATCAATTTTAGAATCCGCAATCTTTAGAGCAGCTCAAATACACCTGCTGCTCCCTGCCCAGTTCCCACACACATGGTCACCATACCGTATTTCTTCCCTCTTTTTTCCAGTTCGTTCAAGATCTGCACCGTCAGTTTTGCACCGGTACAACCCAATGGGTGTCCAAGCGCAATCGCCCCGCCATTCACATTCACGCGATCCTGAGGTAGTCCCAATTCTCGTATCACCGCCAGCGATTGCGATGCAAACGCTTCATTGAGTTCAAATAAATCAATATCATCCAATTGTAACCCCGCCTGTTCTAACGCTTTGGGGATAGCATAAATGGGACCGATACCCATCACACGAGGTGGAACACCAGCGACCGAATAACTCAACAGCTTTGCAATAGGTTTCAACCCCAGTTCCTTTACCCTGCGCTCAGACATTACCAAAACAAAGGCAGCTCCATCTGAAGTTTGCGAGGAGTTCCCTGCAGTCACCGTCCCCTTCATATCAAACACCGGCTTCAGTTTCTGCAGCGCCTCCATCGAGGTGTTAGCCCGGGGCCCCTCATCGGTGTCCACGGTATAGGTTTTGCTCCCCACTTTACCATCTTTCACAAACCGCTCCTCAATGGTAATGGGGACAATTTGGTCTTTAAATTTTCCATCTCGAATCGCAGCTACCGCTTTCTGATTGGACTGCAGCGCAAATTGATCTTGATCTTCACGAGACACCCCGTAATCCTTCGCAACCGCTTCGGCCGTCAATCCCATTCCCCAGTACCAATCCGGATGATCTTTAGCCACTTTAGGATTGGGTACAATTTTCCATCCACCAAAGGGCATACCCGACATCACTTCGACTCCACCTGCAATGACAACATCGGCCATTCCCGATTGAATCTTCGCCACAGCCGTGGCGATCGTCTCCAGGCCTGATGCACAATACCTATTGATGGTTAAACCTGGCACTTTATCCGTATCCAGCCCCATCAGCGAAATGAATCTCCCCACATTCAGACCTTGTTCGGCCTCCGGCATGGCGTTACCGACAATAACATCATCTACAGCGTCGCTTTTTAAGTTCGGGGCCGAGTTCATGAGATGCTTGATCACCTGTGCAGCCAAATCATCCGCGCGCATGAAACGAAACCCTCCGCGTGGCGCTTTACCGACGGCAGTTCTAAATCCCGCTACTATATATGCTTCCATATTTCAATCGTTTTATTCACTTTAGACTCTTTCATTAGTTTCTCAAAGGTTTACCTTTCGTTAACATGTGTTGGATACGTTCCAAAGTCTTTCGTTCCTGACAAAGTTCTAAAAAAGCTTTTCGCTCCAAGTCTAACAAATACTGCTCATCCACTTCTGTAGGAGCAGACAGGTCACCACCGCACATGACCCAACCCAGCTTCTCGGAGATTTTCTTATCGTGCGCAGAAATATAGTTCCCCGCTTCCATTGAAGAGGCCCCTACGTACACAATACCTAAACCTTGATTTCCCAAAACTCGAATGTTGTTCCGCGGCGCTGGTTGCACATAACCCGCGTCAGCCAACTGCAACGCCTTCGCCTTAGCGTCTGAAAGTAGACGAGCACGATTCATCGTGATTGCATATTTACCGGCCTGCAAGTACCCTAATTCAAAAGCCTCTACAGCTGAGGTTGATACCTTTGCTTGACCAATGGTCAAAAATCGCTCTTTTAAATAATTTTGGTCTATTTGGTCTGCTCTATAATCATCCGATGCGCGCAGCGCAAATTCTTTGGATCCACCGCCCCCCGGAATAACGCCCACACCGAATTCTACCAAGCCCATATAGGTCTCCGCATGCAATTGGACAAAATCAGCATGCATGGAAAACTCACACCCCCCACCCAAAGCCAACTGGAATGGCGCTGCGACTACCGGGATTGAAGAATATCGTAAACGCATAGCTGTGTTCTGGAACATCCTTACCGCCATGTTCAGTTCGTCGAAGTCCTGCTCAACGGCCATCATGAAAATCATGCCGATGTTAGCCCCTGCAGAAAAATTTTTTCCATCATTCCCAATAACAAGCCCCCGGTATTCCTTCTCTGCTAAGTCAATTGCTTTATTGATCCCTTGAATCACGTCGCCCCCGATGGTATTCATTTTTGTATGCACCTCACAATTCAATATCCCATCTCCTAAATCGATGATCGATACACCGGCATTCTTCCAAACCGTATGCGCATCTCGTATATGATCCAAAACAATCAGATCACCAGCCCCTGGCATTGGCTGATACGTTTGGCTTTTGATATCGTAATAATGTCGAATGCCTCGCTCGATCTTATAAAACGACTCACAGCCAGCTGCCAACATCTCCTCGACCCATCCAGCTACGCGACCTTCTTGCCCTGGCAAACGTTTTTCTTCTGACTTGATCTTTTCCAGGGTTTCCCGTACACCCAATGCATCCCATACCTCGAACGGCCCGAGCTCCCAGCCGAAACCAGCCCGCATCGCATCGTCAATTCGAAAAAAGTCTTCACTAATCTCGGGCACGCGTTTCGATACATATTCAAATAAAGGATAATGCATCGCTCGGAACAACACAGCTGCTTTGTCTTGTCCCTGTTCATATATCTTCATTCGCTTTCGAATATCCTCCGCCGCTTTTGTCGCTTCCAGTGTAACAGATTTCACCTTATTTTGCGGTTTATAGGACATCGTACGGAAATCCAGCGCTAAAATCTGAGACTTTCCGTCTTTATCTTTAACCTTCTCGTAAAACCCTTTTTTTGTTTTCTCACCAAGCCATTTATTCGCTAGAAGCTCCTCCACAAAAGAAGGCAGTACAAAAACGCCTTTCGCTTCATCATCCGGTACATTTTCCTGTAACCCCTTCGCTACGTTCACGAGCGTATCTAAGCCGACCACGTCCGCGGTTCTAAAGGTCGCCGATTTCGGATGCCCCATTGCCGGTCCGGTAAATTTATCCACTTCTTCCACAGTTAAATCTAGCGATTCAACCAAGTGGGTAATGGTAAGCATGGAATAGACCCCTATACGATTTCCAATAAAAGCGGGTGTGTCTTTACAGAGCACAACGGTTTTGCCCAAAATTTTATCGCCGAAATCCATTAGAAAGTCCACGACATCTGATTCTGTTTTGGAACTAGGAATGATCTCCAGCAACTCCAAGTAACGCGGAGGATTAAAAAAATGAGTTCCACAAAAGTGTTTCGCAAAATCTTCGGAACGCCCTTCCAACATCATGTTAATCGGAATACCGGAGGTATTTGTGGTCACCAACGTTCCAGGTTTTCTATATTCCTCTACCTGATCAAACACCGATTTTTTAATATCCAAGCGCTCTACGACGACTTCAATTACCCAATCCACATGAGCAATTTTCGCTAAATCGTCATCGAAATTCCCCGTGCTGATTCGTCCGAGATACGTTTTTGAAAACAGGGGTGATGGATTAGATTTCACCGCCGCCTCTAAGGATTGATTCACGATCCGATTCCGTACGTCCTGATCGTCTAAAGACAGTCCTTTCTGTTGTTCTGCCGGCGACAATTCACTAGGCACAATATCAAGCAATAATACGTCTACGCCTACATTCGCAAAATGACACGCAATACGTGAGCCCATCACGCCTGAACCTAAAACAGCCACTCGTTTAATTCTTCTGTTCATGTTCGATATGATTTATAATATTATTTCCCCACCAACCGATCAACTGGTGAATAGTCACCCGCTAACTGATTGATTTTCTGCAAACACCTGATCAGATCCGCACGTTCCTCTTCTTCAAGTGCCTCGTTTAGATAAGCATTAAACTGACGAACCACGTCTTTAGCTACCTTTCGTTTTTGTTTCCCCAGATCCGTTAAGTATACTTTGACCGAACGCCTATCGGTTTCACTCGCTTCCCTGTAAATAAACCCCAATGTCTCTAAATTGTTGAGTACTCGCGACAACGAAGTGGTTTTCACCCCCGTGGAGTTTGCGATCTGCGACACGGCCGTCCCGTCACGGTGAATATTGATCAATATATAACCAGCCGCTTGAGTAAAGCCATGCTGTGCAGCGATTTGATTGTATTTATTTGCGACCGTCTGCCACGCAGTTTTTAAAAAATAATCGATCGTATTTTGTTGACTCATAATTGGAAGCTGCGGTCTTGTTATGCTAGCATAACAAACTTAATGTTTTACCTGAGAAAAAACAAATCTTTTCACTTTCCGAATTATTGGCAGCGCTCTAAACCAACGGAATGTTTGAGAATCTGATCAAAAGGTGATATTTTTGACAAACAAAAACAAAAGAAAGCTCAAAACAACCTCTTCACAAAGGCAGTATCACACTGAAAATCAGCAAAAAAAAGACACAGTTTATATAAAACGATTATTATGGCAGCTATACATATCCCTCGATTGGACCTCACGGACTTTACCGGAGGAGATTCAACAAAAAGACAGCAATTTGTTGCGGACCTGGGTCGAGCATTTAATGAAACAGGTTTCGTAACCGTCGCTAATCATGGCCTTTCTCCAGCGCTAATCAGTGACTTGTATCAGACGGTACAGGATTTCTTCGATTTGCCGGAAGACGTCAAACGGCGCTATGAATTCCCAGAATTGGCGGGGCAGCGCGGATACACCTCAAAAGGAAAGGAAACAGCAAAAGACGCAAAGACACCCGACCTGAAAGAGTTCTGGCAGCGCGGTCAAACCATTGTGGGAGAAGACTATTCAAAAGTAGATTTTCCCGACAACCCAAAGGTAACTCAGCTCCCTTCGTTTGACAACATCACGGGAGAGATTTACAAAAAACTAGAATTCGCCGGTCGTCAATTACTGCGCGCTATTGCTATCTATTTAGAAATTCCAGAAGACTATTTTGAACCACATGTCATTAACGGAAACTCCATTCTTAGGGCAATACATTACTTCCCAATCGAAAACCCAGAATCACTACCAAATGACGCAGTTCGCGCTGGAGCCCATGAGGACATCAACTTAATTACGCTCTTAATCGGCGCGAGTGCGGATGGTCTCGAAGTACTCACTCATGACGGACAGTGGTTTGCCATTAAAGCCAAAGGCGAAGATATCGTGGTGAATGTCGGCGACATGCTCCAACGTTTAACCAACAACAAACTGAAATCCACCACCCATCGCGTGGTGAATCCACCGATCGATCAAATGCGGAATTCACGTTACTCCGTACCGTTCTTCTTACATCCAAAAGCCAGCATGAGCTTAGCCTCGTTGCCGTCTTGTGTAGACCGTGATCACCCCAAATATTATGCAGATTATACGGCTGGTCAATACCTTGATGAGCGATTGCGGGAAATCGGTTTGAAAAAATAACGATTCTAAAGAATCCGTAAAAACACTATAACAAGTTTTTACGGATCTTTTTTGGCAGTCCTTGGACGACAAGTTGGTAAGAATGGTCTATCAAATCGTATAATGCCGCATCGTCGAGCTCCCGACCTACATACACCGTATTCCAATGCTTTTTATTCATGTGATAACCAGGGAAGACCGTCTGTGCATAATGTGCTCTTAGCTCGATGGCATAGGCAGGCGTACATTTCACGTTGAACGCCAACTGATCAACTTGATCCAAACCCACCAACATAAAAATCTTACCCCACACTTTGAATACCAGCGTGTCCGGACCAAACGGCATCTCTTCTTGAACGTCAGATTTATTTAAACAATACGATCTCAGTTTTTCGATGTGCATGAGTTTACTGGAATAAAAAAAAGGTCACCATGGGCAACCTTCTTCAACTTATGAGTGCTTTATTAGTTAAATTCCGCAAGCAACTCGATCAATTCTTTCTGAATAGCCTTACCCTGATCCTCATTATACCAACGCTGTAGAGCTTCTTTTATTTCCTCAAACGGACGCTCCTCGTTCTTCATATTCTCAAAGAGCAACTGAAGTTCAAATGGTCGAGGGCCCCAAATCACCTTATCGTGTCCCACATCATTACGAATAATCAATTTAGGGATGGACTTACCACCATTGGTCAAATAATCATCAATCAGAAACGGTTCGCTATCACGCAATTGAATATCCAAATCGATGTATGGGCTATTCTTCACGATATTATAAAGCTGTGCAACACTGTGCGCAGCATCCCCACACCAAGGCTCAGTGATGACAATCCAATGCTGCGAATCTTTGATGCGATCGATACACAACTTCATATCCTCACTCGCCTCGAATTTTTTCAGCCAACGATTCATCCGAGACCAATTTAATTTGGTATAATTCAGGTAATCTTCGTTTGTAGCATATAGTTCGTGTTGTGCTGTGTTCTTCAAGATATCCTCGAAGTAACTCACATATTCGTCAAAAGTCATGTTGGATTAATTTCCGCAAAAATACACATTATTCCTATACAAAGGAAAAAATGACATAATGTCACGATACGGTGACACTCCAGTGTAGTTTTTTCCGACTTTTTAATGACAATCGGTCAAAAAACGGTTTGGCATAAGCGTTGTTAAGAAGAAAGGGAACGGAAAAAATTAATAAGAAAACACAACAAGATATGTCAAAAATTATAGGAATCGACTTAGGAACTACCAATTCATGCGTGGCCGTAATGGAAGGTAATGAGCCGGTAGTCATCGCTAATAATGAAGGGAAACGGACGACACCTTCGATTGTAGCATTTGTAGACGGTGGAGAGCGTAAAGTAGGTGACCCTGCTAAACGTCAAGCCATCACCAACCCGAATAAAACGGTTTACTCTATCAAGCGCTTTGTGGGGGTAAATTTTGCCGAAGCCGGGGACGAAGTGAATAAAGTACCTTATAAGGTGGTTAAAGGTGACAACAACACACCACGTGTGGAAATCGATGACCGCAAATATACTCCTCAAGAAATTTCAGCTATGATCCTTCAAAAGATGAAGAAAACCGCTGAAGACTACTTAGGACAAGAAGTATCTCGCGCTGTAGTAACAGTACCTGCTTACTTTAATGACGCACAACGTCAAGCGACTAAAGAAGCTGGCGAAATTGCCGGATTGAAAGTCGAGCGCATCATTAACGAGCCTACCGCAGCGGCTTTAGCGTACGGTTTAGATAAATCAGACAAGGACATGAAAATAGTCGTCTTTGACTGTGGAGGAGGTACGCACGACGTGTCCGTATTGGAACTTGGTGATGGCGTATTCGAGGTGAAGGCAACCGACGGTGACACCCATTTAGGAGGTGACGACTTCGACAACGCTATCATTAACTGGTTAGCGGAAGAATTCGCCGGAGAAAACGGTGGATTGGATCTTCGTAAGGACGCCATGGCACTGCAACGTTTGAAAGAAGCGGCTGAAAAGGCTAAAATTGAACTTTCGAGTTCATCGGCTACCGAAATCAACTTGCCATACGTTACCGCAGATGCGACTGGTCCCAAACACTTGGTTCGCAATTTATCTCGCGCGAAATTTGAAAGCCTGGTGAGCTCGTTAGTAGAACGCACGATTGAACCTTGCCGCACTGCCTTAAAAAATGCAGGCTACAGCACATCAGATATTGACGAAGTGATTTTAGTTGGTGGATCAACTCGTATCCCTGCCATTCAAGATGCGGTCAATAAATTTTTCGGCAAAGAGCCGTCGAAAGGTGTGAACCCTGACGAGGTAGTGGCACTAGGCGCTGCCATTCAAGGTGGTGTGTTAACTGGGGAAGTAAAAGATGTATTGTTACTCGACGTTACGCCACTTTCACTTGGTATTGAGACCATGGGAGGAGTGATGACTAAACTAATTGAAGCCAACACCACGATCCCTACGCGAAAATCAGAAGTATTCTCCACTGCATCGGATAATCAACCTTCAGTTGAGATTCACGTTTTGCAAGGTGAACGTCCAATGGCTGCACAGAACCGTACGTTGGGACGCTTCCAGTTAACTGACATTCCACCAGCACCGCGGGGTGTGCCTCAAATTGAGGTAGTATTTGATATTGATGCCAATGGTATCATCAAAGTATCAGCTATCGACAAGGCTACTGGAAAAGAACAGAATATCCGTATCGAAGCGTCTTCTGGTCTATCTGAAGAGGAAGTGAACCGTATGAAGCAGGAAGCCGAAGCGAATGCGGAAGCTGACAAAAAGGTGAAAGAGGAAATTGACAAATTGAATGCCGCTGACGCTTTAGTGTTCTCCACAGAAAAACAATTGACCGAATACGGAGAGAAAATCTCTGCAGACAAAAAAGCACCAATTGAAGCCGGGCTTGAAAAACTAAAAAAAGCACATGCCGATAAAAACTTCGAGGACATCGACAGTGCTTCAGCAGAATTACAAGCAGCTTGGAATGCAGCTTCCGAAGAGATGTATGCATCGTCACAACAAGGTGGTGACGGCCAACCAGCATCGGGAGGAGCTGAGCCAAACGGGAATCAGAACAAACAAAACGGTGGAGACGATGTCCAAGATGTCGACTTTGAAGAAGTAAAATAGCATAAAGGAACGTCGTCCTGCTTATTGGAGGACAGCGATATACATGAAAGCTCGGTCATCCTATGTGATGACCGAGCTTTTTCTTGCGCTATTCCGCCCGAACTGTTGGCCCGAATGCAGAAAAAAGGGGTTGCGAAATTTCGCAACCCCATATCATATAGAACACCACTTAAAAGCTTAAAAAAGCTCTTTAGGGTAAACACCGTCGTTCACTAATTTTGAAATATTTTCTTGTACAATCGGCTTGTCTTCCACGTAAGTGACCCCAAACCATTTAGAAGAAGTAGGAATCACTTTAAAATCTGCCATCCCGTTTTTCACCATATAATCGGGAATAGATGGGATAAAAAATTCCGACTTCGGATTGTCCGCATTATTTTCCACGAATTCAGGGAACAAATCAATAGCAACTTGAATGATGCGTGGCGTAAAACCCCAAAAGTTCATGGAGACACGTGCATCGGGAGCCAACTCACGGGTCACACCGTCTTCTTCGTATACAATTTTCTTTTCGCCATCACCCCCCTCTTTATAATAAATTTTTGTACGTTCCGTCACCGAAGCCATATTACCCTCCTGGTCCACCTCACAAACACCCCTAGAAACATACCCGTAATCTGACATCGTATTCCCCACCTCAAAACCCATCAAGCACATCCTATCGTCGGTCGCTTCATTCGATAAAAAGACGGCCATTTTTTCAAAAGCATCCGAACCGTAAAAATCGTCGGCATTGATCACACAGAACGGACCGTCCACCTGGTCCTTTGCGCTCATGACCGCGTGTGCCGTTCCCCACGGTTTTGCGCGCTCAATAGTGCGATCTATACCAAATTTGCTAAGGTCAAAGTCCTGAAAAGCATATGCGACCTCAATTTTACCTGCGAGCTTCGCATCAAATTTTTCGCGCATGACCTGCTCAAACTCTTCACGTATAATAAAAACTACTTTTCCGAATCCAGCACGAATCGCATCGTAAATTGAATAATCAATAATAGACTCGTCGTTCGGACCGAATCCATCCACTTGTTTTAGTGAGCCATATCTACTGGCCATCCCTGCTGCTAGAACTACCAAAGTTGGTTTTCCCATAATCATTTTTTGTTTAGTTTTCTTATTATCTGTATCGGCAAATATACCATTTAATTCATTATCTCTTTTTGAATAGGGAGCCTATCAAGCCATTAGCGATCTTGCTCAACAACTTCACCCCCTCGCGAGCCAAGGTACGACTCGCCTGTGTTTTGGCCGCTTCTAACGGAGTTTGTCGGCGAGAAGTTGATTTTTTCACGGCCGCGCCTTCCTTATGCTTGGCTTGTTCTCTCTGCTCAGCGGCCTGCCATTCCGCAATCACTTCGGTTGCGCTGCGGCGCTCCACTCGCTTCTCATATTTATTTCGCAAAGACGACGAGTTGACAATTCGCGTATAATTTGACGCACTACATGGCCCCATGACAGCTCGAGCAGCCACCAGATGCGTGGCCACTACTTCCGTCGGCACGCCCTTGTCATTCAGCACGGTAATCAATGCTTGGCCCGTACCAAGGGATGTCAGTACTTTATCCAATTGATAAAACGACGACGTCGGATAGGTCTTCACCGCCTTCCGCAAATTCTCCGCGTCGTTCGGGGTGAAAGCCCTCAAAGCATGTTGAATACGGTTTCCTAACTGACCCAGCACAGATTCTGGGAGGTCCGTTGGCGCTTGCGTACAAAAAAACACCCCCACACCTTTTGATCGAATCAAGCGCACAATTTGCTCGATTTGATTCAAAAACGCCTTTGAAGCTCCGTTAAATAACAGATGAGCCTCATCAAAAAAGAACACCAATTTGGGTTGAGCGAGGTCCCCTACCTCTGGAAGTTGCTTAAACAATTGGTTCAATAGACTCAACAGAAACGTGGAGAACAATACCGGCTGATCTTGGATATCCGAAATATTCAACAAACTGATCGTACCCCTGCCGTCCACTTTCGCAAACAAATCTTCGATCTCAAACTCCTTTTCCCCAAAAATATCGCCCAGCCCTTGCTGTTCGAGTGTGACCATCTTCCGAAGGATAGTATGTGCGCTACTGGTGGAAATCTTCCCATAATCGGCCTTGATTTTCTCTGCTCCCGCCCCCTCGCTCAAATACGTTAATAGGCTCTTCATATCCGACAAGTCAACCACAGGAATTTGCTGGTCCTGTGCATATTTAAACAACACACTAAGCACACCGGTTTGGGTGTCATTAAGTTCTAAAATACGCGCTAATAAAACCGGCCCGAAATCCTCCACAGTGATCCGCATGGGAGTCCCCAACTGCCCAGATAGGGAAAACAATTCCACCGGAAAACTGGAAGCCACAAAAGGCACCCCAACCGCCTCGCCGCGTTCCAATAACGCCTCATTAGCCTGCCCAGGCTCCGACAAACCCGAGAGATCTCCCTTCACGTCCAACATAAATACCGGAACACCAGCATCCGATAGCTGTTCGGCAATCAGTTGCAGTGTTCTGGTTTTTCCCGTTCCGGTCGCTCCCGCAATCAAGCCGTGCCGATTCATCATTTTCAACGGCAGCTTGACCTGAGCCTCGCGAACCACCTGGCCATCTAAAACCCCCGCACCCAATTGTAAAAAAGCACCTTTGGGTTGATAAGAAGCGGTAATCGCTTGAACAAAACTTTCTTCCATATTTCGGTTATTAAAAGGTCCCACAATATCAAAAAACACATCCGCTAGTGGATGCTATCTTAAAGCTATAATGAATATCGTGCCAATTCAGATTGTGTAAAAAAAACAACATACAAAAAACAGAAAAGATCGGCAAAATCATCATCTACCAACACCGCTATCCACCTCCCGAAGTCTGCTTAATGAAGATTGGTTTCACCAGCCATCTCAAATTTTATCTGAAATCCTAGTCAAATAATTGCATAAAATTATTATATATTTGTTTTAATATTAACAGTTTCTTTACTAGGATTACTAAAAAAGCGGCTTTTTTTTAACACTTGGGAAAAAACGCGATCGTTTCTAGCGATATCTCGCAGATCCGGCTTTCTGTTTTTGTTACATTAAACTATGCAGGCATACTAACATACAATTCAATTTTTAACGACAAATAAAGATGAACTAACCGTTCCCTGTGGAACATTCAATTAGCAAACGAAAAACCTTTTAACTAAACATTACAAACATGAAACAAAAATTACTCAGCATGCTATTTGCGCTGCTTTGCCTCGTTGGGGCATCGTATGCTCAAGAAAGACAAGTGAGTGGCCAAGTGACATCTTCGACCGAAGGGAATCCACTTCCAGGGGTTTCGGTCGCAGTCGTCGGTACAACAAATGCCACGCAAACCGATGCTTCCGGCAATTACACCATCGACATTTCTGGAGACGATGTGACGCTCGTGTTTTCCTATGTTGGCTTCAGTAGCCAGCGTGTAAGTGTGGGAAATCAAACCGTCATCAATGTCCAATTAGCTTCCGATGAAGAGGCGCTTGAAGAAGTGGTTGTCACCGCCTTAGGTATATCGAGAGATAAAAAATCTTTAGGCTACGCTGCTCAGGAAGTATCCGGCGAGACCCTATCTGCTGCTCGGGGGGGAAATGCATTACAATCGCTTTCCGGTAACGTGGCGGGAGCGACCGTTTCAGCCCCCTCGTCCAGTTTAGGCGGTTCGACACGGATTGTACTTCGCGGGATCGGATCTCTAACGGGAGAAAACAGACCTTTGATTGTGGTAGACGGTATTCCAATGGACAATTCCAATTACAACACAGCCAATGCCGAGCGTGGAGCGGGTGGCCGTGATTATGGCGATGCCGGTTTTGACATCAATCCCGACGATATTGAATCAGTGAACGTATTAAAAGGCGGTCCGGCATCAGCGCTATATGGTGCTCGTGCATCGAACGGTGTGGTATTGATTAAAACAAAATCCGCAAAACTAGGCCGGGACGAAATCACCTTCAATACGGGCGTTGCCTTTGAAACCCTAGGTATCACACCAAAACTTCAGAAATTATACGGTGGGGGTTATGAGACAGACTTTGAAACAGTCACGATCGACGGAAAAGACTTCCAAGTAGTGAATTACGGAGCGGATGAATCATGGGGACCAAAACTGGACGGTCAGCAGGTGCTACACTGGGATGCCCTATATCCGGAAGATCCAGACAACTACCTCAAGACACGGGCCTGGGCGTATCCAAAAAACGACTACAGAACATTCTTTAATACCGGAGCCGCTTACACCAACTCCGTCTCGCTAGCAAAGTCATACGAGCACACCGCTGCGAGAATGTCGTTATCCAATGTCACCCAATCCGGTATTGTTCCTAACTCAGAAGTCAAAAGAACGACTGCAAACGTGAGTGTCGAAAGTAAGTTTTTTGATAAACTAACGGCAAGAGGAAACATCAATTACGTACGAACAAATGGTTTTAACCGTCCAGAGCAGGGCTACGGGAACAACTCCATCGGACAGAAAATGTTCCAGTGGGGTCAAAATCAATTGGATTTTGAACGTCTAAAAAATTACAGGACCATTTCCGGCGGTCAAAAATCATGGAATGTCAAATCGTGGGACGATCCAGCGCCAAACTACTCCGACAATCACTATTGGATTACCAACGAAAACATTGCCACCGATCAACGCGACCGTTTTTACGGGAACGTGGAATTACAATACGACATCATGCCGGGATTATACGTCACCGGAAATATATACGGCGACAATTATTCTTTAAATATCAATGACCGTGTGGCGGTAGGTTCATTAGCAGTATCCAGTTACCAAGAAACCTTGCGGGAATTCACCGAGATGAACTATGAGGCTCGTTTGCACTATGATAAAACTTGGGACGATTTTTCCTTCAACGCTTTTGTGGGATCAAACCGTCGGAACACGACGCGTCACACCTCGGACGCGGCTACAGCTGGCGGCTTAATCGTTCCGAACCTCTACACGATTAACAACAGTTTCCAAGCACCTACGATGACCACTACGCATTTCAAAAAGCGTGTAAACTCGGTATTCGGTAATTTCTCTGGAGGCTATAAAGACTTCTTGTATTTAGACTTCGGCTGGAGAAACGACTGGTCTTCTACCCTACCCGCCGATAATAACTCGTACTTCTACCCCTCTGTCACTGGATCTTTTGTATTCTCTCAATTGATGGACGCGCAGTGGTTGAACTTTGCGAAATTAAGAGCCGGCTGGTCGAAAGTAGGTAACGATACCGATCCTTATCGTTTAATGGATGTATATTCGAATACGGTATTTGACAATACCACCTTCCTAAACAATCCGTACTTTTTAAAAGGTCTATCAAAACTCAATCCTGAATTGCGTCCCGAGACAAAACGTTCATACGAATTCGGTATTGAAGCGCAAATGTTCGACAATCGCTTAGGCATTGATTTGACCTATTACAACGAAGAAACCACGGATTTAATCATGCCGGTTACCACTGGTGCAGAAATCGGATTCAGTTCTAGAGTAATGAATGCGGGCCGTGCGGTAAACAAAGGAATCGAAGCCATGGTAACTATCGTGCCCGTGCGTAACGAGAACTTCGAATGGGTGTCCCATATCAACTTTGCTAGAAACCGCAATAAAGTCGTTGAGTTGGCTGAGGGCTTAGAGTCGCTGACCATTGCTAACGCTCCTTTCAACGCCTCATTAATCGCCCAACCTGGCCAAGCGTATGGACAGATATTCGGTTCTGATTTCATCTACGACGATAACGGGAACAAAGTAGTCTCTAGTGAATCTGGATTGTACTTGGCCTCAGCGAACAAAAACCTTGGTTCCATTCTACCCGATTTCAACGCCGGTTGGCGCAATACCTTTAGCTATAAAGATTTCACACTATCGGCATTGATTGATATACAACAAGGCGGAAAGTTCTTCTCCATCTCTAATATGTTTGGTCATTATACCGGTGTATTGGAAGCCACTGCCGCTAATGGCATTCGTGAAGAGGGCATCGTGGTAGATGGAGTGACGGGAACGGTTACAGCTAATGGAGACGGCACCTACGCCGTTACCGATGTGGAAGAGAATACGCAGCGCGTGGAGGGAAAAGATTACTTTAGACATTTTTATGGCGGTCCTACTGCACAGAACGTATTCGACGCCGATTATGTCAAATTGCGCGAAATCACTTTTGGGTACAATTTACCGAATAACTTTGTGAGCAAACTTCGCCTTAAAGGTGCAACCATTTCCGCTTTCGGCAGAAACCTTGCCGCTTGGGGACTAGCTAGTGATAACTTTGACCCGGAAATGGCAACTACAGGAAGCGGAAACACACAAGGGTTTGAAGGTGGTAACTTACCCGCTTCTAAAACTTTCGGTTTAAATCTTAAATTACAGTTCTAAGACTATTTCTAACATGAAACATATAAAAGCATTATTCATATCATCGGTACTTGGAATCTCGGCGCTTTCGATGACCAGTTGTACCAAGGATTTCGAGGAAATCAATACCAATCCCAACTCTCCGGAAGTGGTCCCGAGTTACACCGTTTTCAATGGCGCGAACCGTTACCTGATGACCTTTACTCGTGACGGTTGGTGGATGGCTAGAATGTCTATGCCTTGGATGCAATATTCAGCCCAAAGCAATTATGTGGAAGAGGATAAATATCAATACCGCGACAACCAAACAGGCAACGGTTGGATATATTTATACCGTTCTGCTAACTCCTATAAAGACATCATTTTGATGTGTGAAAATCCGGAAACGGCGGATCAGATGTCTGCCTACGGAAATCTAGACAATCAAATTGCCGCGTCACGCATCATGCTGGCCTATACCTTTGACCATTTGGTTTCCCACTTTGGTCCGGTACCGTATTGGTCCTATGGCGATCGGGAGAATCCAAACTTTCAAGCGCTGGATGTAGACTTATACCCGTTAGCCAGTTACGCTTCAGAGGAAGACATATACATTGACCTGCTAAAGGAATTAAAAGAAGCAACGGCGCAACTTAATACCGGTGAGCCCGTGTTCAATGAAGGAGACAATATTTATGGAGGGGATGCCGCGTCTTGGAAAAAATTCGGCAACTCCTTACGCTTACGTATTGCCAACCGCATAAAGGCCGTTTACCCGGCAGCTCAAGCAGAGATTGATGACGCAATCGCTAGTGGCGTGTTTACATCAAACGCCGACAACGCTATCCACGCTTTTGGAGAAACCGATGCGGAAGGAAATCCGCTTTGGCAAACGTTTTATACCGGAACACCACGTACCGACTTCTGGCCCAATCGCCAGTTCGTAGATTTATTGAAAGGCGAGACAGCCGATTACGGTTTTGACCCGCGTTTATACAAAATCGCCGCGCCAAAGGGTTTGACCTTCACCAGATACAACGCTGGCTATCAGAATTCTGATGATCTTAGTGACTATACCGGAGTGCCCTACGCGTTACCGGCGGTAGAAGATTATTACACCTCGCCCGCAAACAACAATTTCTTTGCTAAAGAAATCCTCACGGCTACCCGCGGGGAAGTATTAATGGAATATGCAGAGGTGGCCTTCATTCTTAGCGAGGTCAACTCGTGGTCACAAGAACACTATGAAAATGGTGTGCGCGCCAACATGGAGCGCGTTGGGGTTGAGGAAGCAGCCATCGCGGAATTTATCGCGAATTTACCTGCAGCCAATGAGCGACACGTCATGAATCAGAAATACGTCAGCTTATTTTACAACCCAGATGAAGCGTGGAACGAGTATCGGCGGACCGGCTACCCGGACACGGAAATTCTTCTTATGCCCGGCGAGCAAACCACCCGTCCACACAACGGTTCAACCTATACCTTCACGCCACTGCAATCAGGAAATGTTGTTGCTACAGATTTGCCAGCTCGTGTACGTTATCCGGTTACTCAACAAACCTTGAACGGAGAAAATTGGCGCGCTGCCTCTAGCACGCTAGGTGGAGATGAAATTGACAAAAAGCTTTATTTTGCAAAAAAGGACTAAGCTTTTCGATATGGCTATCTATCGGTAACCAAAAAAACCCCGGCACATTTGTTGGGGTTTTCTTTTTGACGAGCTACCCTGCTCTCATTCACGAAAAAACATTACTCATATTCAACCTGCGGTCATCAAACAAAATAATGTTTATGTAATTTTTTCAACATTTAATTGTGATTATAATATTTTTTTGAAATAAAATTCTATTTTTGTATGAAATGATAACAAAACAACATTTGTTTTCTGAAGCGCGAAGGATCACCTGTGCCAAGGTTTGTTTTTTGATCTTCGCGTTAAAAATGATCATGTCGGCCACTCCTGTATTTGTGGATGTGTTAGATGCGGGCACGGTTCTTCAAATCGTCATGCAGCTGGAAATTGAAAACACGGCAAAAGGCGCCAACGCCAATTTAGAAGACTTACATGAATCGGCTATCAAAGTATTCAAACCAGATTCGATCGATTACCTTAGTTTTAATCCAACAGTAGAAAACACCGGTAAAGCAAAGCACTATTTAAAAAACGAACGCTGCTTTTCCGTCTATACCATCTCGGTTCCCACACCGCCTCCCAACTGTTAATCTCCCATTTTCACGACAAATACACTTTCTTAAACTGACGTAAATCGTCTTTCTAGGAATTGTTGAAGACATTCATCAAATGGTTGAATTAACATCTTATAAAACATATGTTTGGTACACGAACGTCTGCTTTTCTTAAATTATCGAAAAGAGACTTAAAATATGATTTCCCCGCTAGTATTGTTGTTTTTTTAGTTGCCCTCCCGTTATGCTTAGGCATTGCTATGGCTTCCGGGGCTCCCTTATTTGCGGGACTACTCACCGGCATCATCGGTGGAACAATTGTCGCCTCACTCTCTGGATCGCCATTAAGTGTGAGCGGCCCAGCCGCTGGTCTCACCGTTATCGTGCTGGGGGCGATCGAGCAATTGGGCGCTTACGAAACCTTTATTTTGGCGGTCTTGCTCGCTGGCGTAATACAATTAATCTTGGGGATACTGCGTGCCGGTATGATCGGCAATTACTTCCCGACAGCCGTCATCATCGGTATGCTCGCTGCTATCGGAATTACGATTATTCTCAAGCAAATTCCGCTGGCCTTTGGCATGGTGGAAGGCGACGCCGGCTCCGCCGCATCAATGAGCGACCTGTTCGCCCAAATCAATTGGGGAGCGGCAATCATTTGCCTCGGCTCCCTAGGGATATTAATGGGTTGGCCCCACATTAGAAAATTGAACAAGGTCCCCGCACCACTTGTCGTCGTCTTATTCGGCATCGGTCTGAGT
>DXCW01000170.1 GCA_019115805.1 Candidatus Sphingobacterium stercorigallinarum | reverse complement strand
GGCGATGCTCAAACCAATGTCAATAAGACCCATGATATGTTGAAAGTATCAGGAAATTGTGAAATGTGCAAAAGCCGGATTGAGAAAGCGGCGAAAAGTGTCAAGGGGGTGATTTCCGCAAACTGGGATGTTAATGCCAAAGTTATCCATTTGGATTTCGATTCAAAAGTAACCTCAAAAAGTGCCATAAGCAAAGCTATTGCTAATGTTGGTCACGATACAGAGCTGGACAAGGCTTCTAAAGAGACTTATGATGGTTTACCGAGTTGTTGTCTCTATGACCGGAGATAATGGTACTTGATTAATATTAGATCATGAAAAAAAACCGAAAACGAACGAAAGCATACAAAGTAATTTTAACAGTTCTGTTAAGTGTGTTTGTGTTAATGCAATTTATAACCCCCCAAAGGAACCTATCGCCGGTTCCTGCGGGTCAGGTTTTCGTTGATTCATTTAAGGTCGATGCAAAAGTTAATGCAATCCTGTCGGTATCATGCTATGACTGCCATAGCAACAATACCCAATACCCTTGGTACACCAATGTTCAGCCTTTGGGTTGGTTCATGGCAGATCATATAACCGAAGGAAAAGAGAAATTGAACTTTGATGATTTGCCAAATTATAGCCCGAGAAGGATAAACTCAAAGTTCGCGCAGATTGTTGAGCAGATCGAGAAAGGTAAAATGCCGTTGAGTTCATATACGTGGATGCACAGTGGTGCACAATTAAACAAAGAGGAAAAACAACTGTTGATTAATTACTTTGATAAGCACTTAAATATAAAATAGTTATGAAAACGCCATCACACCAGCCAGAGAATCATGAGAGCATGAACAACGGCTCAACAACTCCAAAAATAGAACAAAAGGATTCATATCATTCAGGGAGCTATAAGAAACTTTTATGGATGATGTTCATTTCTTTTGCAGCAATGTTCATCTTAATGTATGCCATGGTGGACAAACTCGAAAATGTAATACCAAATGTAAACCAGTTTTATATGGCTGGTCTTATGGCTTCACCAATGCTGCTTATAGAACTCTTGTTGATGCAGAAAATGTATCCCAACAAAAAACTTAATGCGATTCTTATGGGATTAGGTTTTGTGTTACTGCTTTTGTTTTGGTCTGGTATCCGCAAGCAGACGGCCGTAGGCGACATACAGTTTCTTAAATCAATGATCCCACACCATGCTGGGGCGATTTTGATGGTTGAAGAAAGCAAGCTGGAAGATCCAGAAGTAAAAAAACTGGCAGAAGAAATAATTTCTGCTCAAAATCGAGAGATTGAATTTATGAAAGCTAAAATTAAACAGCTGGAAAAAAAGGAATAATAGGATTGGGTTTTGGAATATGTATTCCAAAAGCGATATCCATTGTAGTACAAACCAAAGCCTTGGAATTAATTAAAAAACAAGCATTATGGATATGTATAAAAATGTAATAGATCATTTAGGCGATAATGCTTCTTATTATTTGGATCATGTTAGCGAGAAGATTCCCAAAGATAAACTTCAATTGCCTAGCAACGATTCCATTGATAGGGTATTTGTTAACAGTAACCGTAAATTACAGGTTTTGAGAAGCCTCTCTCAACTTTATAACCACGGGAATCTTAGCGGAACCGGATATCTAAGTATCCTGCCAGTGGATCAGGGCATTGAACATAGCGCAGCGTTTTCGTTTTATAAAAACCCTGACTATTTTGACCCTGAGAATATCATCAGGCTCGCCCTTGAATCAGGATGCAATGCCGTAGCATCAACCTTTGGCGGACTTGGTCTTTACGCCAGAAAGTACGCACATAAAATCCCTTTTATTGTCAAGGTCAATCATAATGAGCTCTTGACCTACCCGAACACTTATGATCAGACCTTGTTTGGAACGGTTAAGGAAGCGTGGGATATGGGTGCCGTGGCGAATGGCGCTACAATTTATTTTGGATCTCATGAAAGTGATCGGCAAATAAAGGAAATAGCAGAAACCTTTGCGGAAGCACATGGTTTAGGAATGGCAACCATCCTTTGGTGCTATACCCGCAACGAAGCATTCGAAACCAAGGATAATGATCACCACAGTTCAGCGGATCTGACCGGGCAGGCCAACCATTTAGGAGTAACAATACAGGCAGATATCATAAAGCAGAAATTACCGAACACTAACTATGGTTTTAAGAACCTGCAATTTGGCAAATATGATGATGAAATGTACGAAAACCTTACAACGGATCACCCTATTGATCTCTGTAGATTTCAGGTAGCCAACTGTTATATGGGAAAAATTGGACTCGTCAATTCTGGGGGTGGTTCAAAAGGAGCATCAGATATGGATGAAGCCGTCACGACAGCAGTAATTAACAAACGTGCTGGAGGTTCCGGATTGATATTGGGAAGAAAAGCTTTTCAAAGGCCTTTTAGTGAGGGGGTCGAACTATTACAAACTATCCAGCAAGTATATTTGGAAGATAAGATAACGGTTGCATAAGTTTTGACCCAAATACTCATTTTCAGCAAGGAAACCTAAACAGGAAAGATGAATACAGTAAAAATAAAAAAATACTCAGGGGAACTAGAGCCTTTCGATATAAACAAGCTTATTAATTCTCTTCGGCGATCGCAAGCAGATGAGAATCTCGTCCAGCATGTAGCTCGTAATATCGTGGATCAAGTCGAAGAAGGGATGACCACCAAAAAGATCTATCAGATGGCTTTTAATATGCTTAAAAGCAGATCCCGGATAAGTGCTTCAAAATATAAGCTGAAGAAGTCCCTGATGGAATTAGGTCCAACTGGCTTTCCTTTTGAAAAATTGGTAGGTAAACTGATGGAATTCGAAGGCTTTAATACTCAGGTTGGCGTTATTGTTCAGGGGAACTGTGTTTCACACGAAATAGATGTGATCGCAGAAAAGGAGAACAACCATTATATGATTGAATGTAAATATCATAGTAGTCAAGGCCGGTTCTGTAATGTAAAGACGGCACTGTATGTTCAATCGAGATTCATGGACGTCAAGCAACGATGGAAGAGTCAAGTTGAACATGACGCTAAACTCCACCGGGGCGGACTTTATACCAATACCCGCTTCACCACCGATGCAATTCAGTATGGAACCTGCGTTGATTTAATGCTTGTTAGCTGGGATTATCCCCCGCAAAATTCATTGAAGGTGAGAATTGATAAAGCTGGTCTATATCCTTTAACAGCATTGGCTACTCTCACTAAAACTGAAAAAAGACAGCTGTTGGACAAAGGAATAGTACTTTGCAAAGAAGTATACGAAAATCCAATCTTGTTAGAGCAATTGGGAGTGAATGAATCAAGGCAAAAGAAAATCTTGGATGACTCCTTAAAATTATGTAACGCCATTAACACTTTAATATAAAGTACAACTGTCATTTTAAACTATAAATCAATATAATATGAAAAGATACACATGTCCAATGCACCTGCAGGTGATGAAGGACGAACCTGGAAAATGTCCGATCTGCGGCATGGATTTAGTGCCGATGGGCGGTTCACAAAAGCAGTCACATTCGCACCACCACCACCATCACGACACCCATTCAGACCACTCAGACCACTCGGCCGGTGGATACAACAAACATGAAGGGCACCACACAAACGATTTTTTGAAACGATTTTGGGTGTCGCTGATCCTGACAGGTCCCATTCTATTACTTTCAGAAATGATACAGAATTGGTTGGGCTTTCAGATTTCATTTTCCGGAGATAAGTATGTGTTGCTAATCTTGGGGGTTGCCATTTATATTTACGGTGGCATGCCGTTTCTCAAAGGGATGGTCGGCGAAGTCAAGGCCAAAGCGATTGGAATGATGACCCTTGTTGCAATAGCGATCACCGTAGCTTTTGTATATTCCGTTGCGGTAGTTTTTGGTCTGCCCGGCATGGATTTCTTTTGGGAATCGGCTACGCTTATCGTGATCATGCTGCTGGGGCATTGGTTGGAAATGCGTTCGCAAATGGCAGCCTCCAAGGCATTACAATCCCTTGTGGCTTTGTTGCCAAATGAAGTAACTGTTGAACGAAATGGTGAAGCTCTGAAAATAAAACCGGAAGAACTAAAAAACGGTGAGACCGTTATCATCAGGCCCGGTGAAAAAATCCCGGCTGATGGGGTAATTTCAGGAGGAAATTCATCTGTAAATGAAAGTATGCTGACAGGAGAAAGCGTTCCTGTAAAAAAGCAGGCAGGTGGAAAAGTGATTGCCGGATCTATTAATGGCGATGGCATGCTAAAAATAACGGCAACCGGTGTAGGGAAGGATAGTTATCTCAATAAAGTCATCAATCTTGTACAAGAGGCACAAGAGGCAAAGTCCAATACGCAAAACCTTGCTGATAAGGTAGCAAAGTGGCTCACATTCATCGCCATCGCAGTAGGTGTAGGCACCTTTATTTATTGGTTCAGCAGCAGCGGCGACCTTGCTTTTGCTCTGGAAAGAATGGTCACGGTTATGGTTACAGCCTGTCCGCACGCATTGGGTGTTGCTATACCATTAGTGGTCGCCATTTCGACCACCCTTTCAGCAACAAACGGTCTGCTGATCCGCAATCGAACCGCGTTTGAAACTACACGGAATTTGTCTACCATTATTTTTGATAAAACAGGAACGCTTACCCAAGGCTCTCACGCTGTGGAAAGGGTAATCCCGGTAACCGATGAATATACAGCTGACGACATCATCATGTATGCGGCGGCGGTTCAACAAAATTCCGAGCATCATATTGCCAAAGGCGTGATGACAACCTTGAAAGAAAGGAGCCTTGAATTATGGAACTCAGAAGATTTTCAATACATGCAGGGTATCGGTGTCCAAGGCGTCGTAAATAAGAAAAAAGTTGTGGCTGCCGGTCCCAACTATTTTAAAGCAAATAATTTATCAATGCCTGAAATTCCAACAGAGATCAATCAAGATGCTGAAACCGTGAATTTTGTTTTGATTAACGATAAGGTAATTGGAATAATCACCTTGGCGGACAGTATTCGTCAAGGATCTCAAGAGGCAATTGATGAATTAAGAAAGATGAACATCAAATCTTTCCTGCTCACGGGCGATAATGAACACATAGCCAAAGCGGTTTCCGATAAATTAGGGATGGATGGCTTTATGGCCAATGTTCTGCCCCACCAAAAACAGGAAAAGGTAAAAGAGTATCAGGCAGCCGGAGAAATTGTAGCAATGACCGGAGACGGCGTGAATGATGCGCCCGCTTTAGCACAGGCAGATGTCGGCATAGCAGTGGGTTCCGGAACAGATGTAGCGGCCGAAACTGCGGATATTATCTTAGTAAACAGTGATCCACGGGATGTAATGAAATTAGTGGATTTTGGAAAACGGACATACAAGAAAATGGTTCAAAATCTTATTTGGGCTGTAGGTTACAACGTGGTAGCCATTCCTTTAGCAGCAGGGATATTGTATCCAAATTTCGTACTCAGCCCTGCAATGGGTGCGGTGTTGATGAGCGTTAGTACCATTGTAGTAGCGATCAATGCGAGCCTCTTAAAATTAAAACCGCTAAAATGACGGTGGCAATCAATCCTTGTCGAACAGTAACAACAACAATATGTTATGAGATATAATTTAATACTGCTACTTATGCTTGTTACGATAAGCAGTAGCGCTCAATCAACACACTCGTCTCATGAGCAAAAAATGGGTAACCCACAAATAAATGTAAATGAGGGCGAGACGGAACAACAAAAGGCATACACCTGTCCAATGCATCCAGAAATACTCTCCGATAAACCGGGAAACTGTCCCAAATGCGGGATGAAGCTTGTTCCTAAAAAGATGGAGGGTAACGAAAGCCACGGAGAGATGAATATGAACAAGCAAGCCCAAGAAAATGTCCCAATGCTTCCAGAGAAGATAATTGGTGGCGGAAAGGTTGTAAAATACCATCTGTATGTAAAAGACACCATTGTTACCTATGGCGGAAAATCCAAAAGAGCTATCGCAGTTAATGGACAGATACCGATGCCCACATTGACATTTACGGAAGGGGACACGGCAGAGATCATGGTACACAACCTTATGGACGAAGCCACATCCCTGCATTGGCATGGTGTAATGCTGCCCAACAAAGAAGATGGTGTTCCTTGGCTGACCCAAAAGCCCATTGAGCCAAATTCTACCTATACGTATCGCTTTCCGATAATCCAACATGGTACGCATTGGTACCATTCGCATTCCGGCATGCAGGAACAGATAGGTATGTATGGTTCTTTCATAATGAATAAACGTGAGGGTGATCCCACATTCAGGAAAGGTATTGATGATCTGCCTACAGTTCCTTTGATTTTAAGTGAATGGACAAATTTAAATCCAGACAATGTCCACCGGATGCTTCATAATGCCAATGACTGGTTTGCAATTAAGAAAGGGACGACCCAAAGTTATCTGGAAGCTATAAAAGAAGGACATTTTAAAACGAAAGTTACAAACGAGTGGAAACGTATGCTTGCGATGGATGTCAGTGATGTTTATTATGATAAATTTTTGATCAACGGCGCAGATGGGCAGCAACTCTCACAATTTAAGGCGGGAGACAAAGTTCGGTTGAGGATCGCTAATGGTGGTGCTTCATCCTATTTTTGGATCAATTACGCAGGTGGAAAGATTACCGTCGTTGCCAGTGACGGGAATGATGTCGAACCGGTTGAAGTGGATAGGCTGATCGTAGGGGTTTCGGAAACTTACGATATCATCGTTACCATTCCTGAGCCAAATAATTCCTATGAGTTATTGGTTACCCCTGAGGATCGCACCGAATCTGCATCGATTTATATCGGCGAAGGAAGGAAAGTACCACATCCCCCACTTCCGAAACTTAAATACTTTGAGGGCATGAAGATGATGAACGATATGATGAAAATGAACGGGGACATGAAGGACATGGGGATGAAAATGAGTCTCCAAAAGATGGACATGAATTCGGTAATGTATCCCGAGATCACAGGTGATAAAAATGGTAATAAAGCGATGGGTAAAATGGAAATGGACTCCTCAATGGATCACTCAGCCCATGATATGTCAAGTTATGACATCGTTACCTTAAATTACGACATGCTTAAATCACCGTACAATACCGAACTGTCAAAAGATCAACCGGTAAAAGAAGTGACCTTTACGCTCACAGGGAACATGAATAGGTATGTCTGGAGCATGGATAACAAGGTTCTTTCCGAAGTGGATAAGATTCCTGTCAAGAAAGGAGAAATTCTCAGGATTAAACTGTTCAACAACTCCATGATGCGGCATCCAATGCATCTCCACGGATTTGATTTCCGTGTCCTAAATAGTAATGGAATACAGTCCCCGCTAAAGAATGTCATTGACATCATGCCTATGGAGACGAATATCATTGAATTTGCCGCCAATACCGAGGGTGACTGGTTCTTCCATTGTCATATTATGTATCATATGATGGCAGGTATGAACCGGGTTTTTGCAGTAGGTGATTATCAAAACCCAAATCTGCCTAACAAAGAAAAAGCATATAAAAAACTGCAAAAAGAGAGCAATGGATGGCATTTTATGGCTGAGAACGACTTTGCTACAAATGGTAACGACGGGCAGGCAATGCTTCAAAATACACGCTGGAAACTTAGTACCGAATGGAGATTAGGTTATAATAATCGCCATGGATATGAAACTGAAACGCACTTCGGTCGATATATCGGAAAAATGCAGTGGTTTATGCCTTTCGTAGGCTTCGATTGGAGATATCGGGAATTTGGCAGCCATGAGATCGAAAAGAATATGTTCGGACAGAAAAACACGAAAAATAAAAGAGCCAAACTAAGTGCAGGTTTCGTTTACACTTTACCTATGCTGGTCGATTTTCAAGCTGAGGTATATTCAGACGGTATTGTCCGCCTCCAATTAGCAAGGGAGGATATCCCTTTGACTGCAAGATTGAGAGGGGCATTTATGGTAAATACAGACAAAGAGTATATGGGTGGTCTAAAATACATTTTGACCAGAAACATTGCCGCTACTACCCATTATGACAGCGATATGGGCTGGGGGTTCGGATTGAATTTGTCCTATTAAGTTTGACTTTCTATGAGGTCGGATTTAGAATCCGACCTCTTTTGATGAATTAAAAATGTTACTTAATGAGCAATTATTACGAGGAAATAATAAAGAAACTAGAAGATGAAATAAAAGAGGTGTCTCTTGAACTGGATGGTTCCATAGCTTTGTATGAAGTTATTATCGAGTTGATATTATCGAGACTTTCCGAAATAAAGGAATATACACTAAAAAATGGCTTTGATAGTATAAATGAAGAGATCCACTTTTTCAAATATCAAAAACCAGTCATTGTTGCAAAACTCATTTACTATAACGCTATCTATAAAATAGAGACAAAAAAACCTAATGATATAAAAGCTATTAGGAAATACATTAATGGTGAGCTAAGGAAACTCAAACGGTATTTTGAGAGTAACCTTGAATTCTATAAATATTACCGAACAGGCAGTTCATTTGTAGATGAAAAGTTATTTGTTCGGGGCAAACACGATATAAAGTTAAGTTTGGGCACGGTTTATTTTGAAACCGACCACCGGTTTTCTACATCCCACGATTATAAGGCGGCAAAAATAATTGCCAATGACCTGATTCAAGTTTATCTCGAAGACCAACTTCACAACATAATCTATAAAGATAAATCAATAGACCTACCAACATTAAGTTGGACGGGAAGCAAAGCGGCTTTAACGGAATTGATTTACGGACTGCATTCTCAAGCCGTCTTAAATAATGGGAATACAGATATTATAACCATAGTCAGATTTTTTGAAAACAGTTTTAATGTTGATTTGGGCGATTTTTACCATACATTTTTGGAACTCAAAGCAAGAAAGCTGAACCGAACGAAATTCCTTGACAGCTTACGTGATGCTTTGATTAAAAAAATGGAAGAACAGGACGAAATATAAAATCAAAAGACGATTTTGTCGAGCATTATTCGGCGAAGGAGCCAGTCCATTTTCCTCTTTCCCTAACTATCGTTTACAAATGGAAACGGTCCTGAAATTCTTTACCCAGTTTGAATTCATTGGAGGTTTTTAGACTTCTACCAATAATGAGATTATACCGCCGTTGCCATTTGCTCACAAGCTTCTGCGCATTTGTAGCAAGCATCCGCACACTCTTTGCAATGTTGCATATCATGCTTAGCACATTCATCTCCACACGCTCTACAAATCTCCGCACATAGCTTGCAAAGGTGACGGCTATATTGGCTTCCCAAACTCATGAGTTCGGCTGCGGCTCTACATATGGCTGCACATTCCAGATCAAGCTGGATACATCGAGCCATCATTTTTACATTGTCCTCTTGCAAGCAAGAAGCTGCACAATGGTTACAAGCTACAGCACAGGCGTAGCATTCGTCAATACATTTTTGAAATTGTTGATGTGACATAATTTTATTGTTTAAAGTGAGAAATTATTTATCTATTCTTATTAGCTAATAACCAGGTTTGAATCTCCGAGATTTCCTGATCCTGTTTTTCAATAATATTTTTTGCCATTGTCTGCATAGCACTTTCGTGTCCGTAAATAAGTTCCAATCTTGCGTTTTCAATTGCATTTTGATGATGCTGAATCATCAACATGGCAAAATCGTGATCCGTGTCTCCATTAATGATTTGGAGATCTGTCACTCTGCCTGAGCGTTCCATATTTTTCATCTGCTCTGTAACAAATTCGGGAACATTTAGATGCGGTACGTGACCATTGAGAAATGTGGTTAATTCTTGAATCTCAGCCTTCTGGTCTTTAATTATTTTCTGGGCCATCTCCCTCATTTGCGCATCATCGCCGGATTGCAGTTCCTTATTTGCCATGTCGATCGCTCCCTGATGATGGATTCGCATCATCAGAGCAAAAGCATTATCAGGGTCGGGGGGCATTTGCATGGCCATCATCTCATCCATCATGTTGTGCATGATAGTCATCATTTCATTGTCATCGTGATTCTGGATTTTGATTTTGTGGATATCGTCCTTATCGCACGCTTGGATAAATAACAGTATTCCTGCCATTGCCATTATTTTTATCGCTAATTTCATAGATGTATATTATTATTATTATTATCAATTTCCTTTTCTCTTTTAATAATGAAATGTTAAAGACTTTTTTTGATAGAACATATAGACAGAACAACATACAATTCAATTTGTTTAATTTTTTGGATTCAAAACGAGCTACAGATAAGATATGTGGGTGTAAGATTATTTCTGTAATGTAGTGGTTTATGCTACTATTTATTCATCAATTTTGAAATGAATCACAGTCCAGAAATAAATTGAACGAACCTGAGATGTTGTGATTAGGAAAATGTATGAATGGATAATTGTTTTTACAATACTCCCCGTGACATATAAATACTTTTTGTCGGTACTACGCTTTCCATAGCCTTTGGATTTTCTTGCTGCTTTTCGACTTGTTCTGTAGACTTTTCTATTGGTTCCGGAGTGATAGATAACTGTATTTTCCGCTCAATTGCCGCCAACTCCGTTTTGAGTTCGCTAAGTCGGTTTTCTTTTGTCCACGTACCATTGATTACTTCCTTAAGTATTGGAATGTTTTTTTGGAAATCTGCCATATTCTCCTGTTCTTTTCTGATATAGGTGGGCAGCTTTTCCAATGCTTTAATAAAATTTAGTGAAGCTGTTTCGGGATCTTTTGCCATTACACCATTGTTGAATGTATATTTGATAGTACCCTCACCTTGAATAAAAAAACGGTTTACACGAATATCCACCCCCTCTTTTTGCGACATTTCCGTTTTTACCAAAAGTTGAAAGCCGTACAGATTACCGATTTCTTCATAATCCCCGCCCGTTCGGGATTTGTCGGCAAGCTGATTGAGCTTTGCACCGATTTGTTTTATATCCGCATTGGGCGATAAACCGTCTAATTTAATAAGGTTGGTAACGGAACCGTCAGTGTTTTTTTGGATACATCCCTGCCAATTATTCCAATCAAGGCTCATACGGTCATAGCGGGATTGGGCTTTTTCAAGTTCTGCCTCATAATCTTTCAGTTTGTACTTGGCACTTGATTTTGAACGGTTGAACGATTGCCTTTCACTTTCCAATCCGGCAATCTGTTTCTCTATTTTAGCTTTGTCCAAAAGGTCGGCATTGCCCATAAGGATAGCTACATATTCCGAGAAATTCATACCCGACTTTTCATCCATACTACCTTCGTCAATCGTCCGTTTACCAAGATTGTTGGATTTTAATTGGTCAATAAACAGCTGTTTGTTGTGCAGCAGGTTGAACTTATAACTATCCAGCGATTTTTCAACGGCATAGATGATTACATCCACTTTGTTGTCGTTAAAATGCTTGGCAATCTCATTGCCTTTGCGGATAGCCCTACCGTCCCTTTGCGCAAGGTCGGACGGTCGCCACGGCGTATCTAAATGATGTACGGCAACGGCTCTTTTCTGTGCGTTAACACCTGTACCCAGCATACTCGTAGAACCGAAAAGGACACGGATTTTGCCCTCGTTCATTCCTTTGATTAGCTCTTTTCGTTGCTTGTCATTCTTCGCTTCCTGTATAAAGCGGATTTCGTGTGCAGGTATGTCGTGGTCTTCCACGAGCTTACGTTTGATTTCGGAGTAGATATTCCACTGATTTGGCTTGTATGTTCCCAAATCCGAGAAGATGAACTGCGTGCCTTTCTGTGCATTGAATTTATTGTAATATTTAGCAATATTATCTGCACAATGGGAAGCTTTGTTATCGGCGTGGTCTTGGTAATGGGGGCTTACCATTCGCATATCCAAAGACATCTTTCGGGCGTAGTCCGTAGCGATAAGCATTTTTGCTTTTTCTTCTTTTTTAGATAGCGGTTCTCTGCCAAGTAATTCCCCTTTGCCTGATTTGGCAAACTCCATCAGCTTTTCAATAAACTTCTCCTGGTCTGGAGTTGGAGGTATGTTGTAAAATATCTCGTTCTTTTCGGGACGGTCTATTCCAATCATTTCGGCGGTACGGTAATCCGTGATTTCGGAGTAGAATTGAGCGAGTTCCGGCACTTTGATAAAGTAGCGGAAACGCTCTTTTGCCACGATATTATTGGCGACCGAAAACTCATAATCGGTTGTTTTCTTTGCGTAGATTGCCGCCCACGCATCAAACGAGTTAATGCCCTGTTTTGCCAATGCCCTTGGTCGCAGGTATTTGAACAACAGGTACAGTTCGGTCAGTGAATTGCTGATAGTCGTACCCGAAAGGAAAGTTGCCCCCATATCCGCATCGGTACGTTTCTGTATAGTCCATATAGCATACAAAAGATTCAGTGCCTTTAGGCTTCCCTGTTGATTGCCCAATCCTGCAAACCTTGAATGCCTTGTGTTGAAAATCAGGTTTTTGAATTGGTGGCTTTCGTCTACAAATAAATGGTCGATACCCATCATCTTGAAGTCCACAATATCATCTTTGCGGTTTTCAATATCGTGTTGCAGGGTTTTCAGCTTGACTTCGAGGTTTTCTTTCTGTTTCTCTGCTCCGGCGAGCATACCCCGGGTTACTTCATCGCCCTGACTTCGCAAAACGTCAAGATTTTCCTCCACACTGTCCAGTTCGGATTGCAGGATTTCCTTTTGTATTTCGGGCGATTGGGGTATCATTCCGAACTGGTCGTGGGTCAATATCACACAATCCCACTCGTTGTTCTTAATATCTCCGAAAATCCGCAGTCGTTTTTGGGGCGTAAAATCATCAATGCCCGGATAGAGTATTGTAGCGCGCGGATAGGCGGTGCGGTAGGCTTCGGCAATTTCAGGTATATTCGCTTTCAGCCCGATAATCATCGGTTTGTGGGCTAACCCCAAACGCTTCATCTCCTGTGCACCTGTACACATTATCAACGTCTTTCCCGCACCTACTTCGTGGTCGCAGATAGCACCGTTGTTCAGCTTTATCATCCAAACGGCATCCTTTTGGCTCGAATACAGGTCTTCAATTTCCAATCCCTTACGGTCTAATCCCGGAAACTCCTGATGTGAGCCGTCATAGTCCGGTCGGACGAAGCAGTTAAACGTATCGTTGTACTGGTCAGTCAACATTGTTTTAAACTCATCGTTTTGTGCGTGAAGCCAATCGGTAAAGGCGGTTCGGATTTCGTCGATTTTGGTATTCGCCATTTGTATGGCTTCCATATCCCGCACCTTGACCTCTTTGCCATCTACCTCTACTGTCTTTGAAATATCGGGCGTGGTATTGACAAGGGCGTGCTTGAGCAGGGCAATCCCGTCATACGTCCGGCTTTGGGCTTTGACCGCATATTTATCCCATATATGGACATTTTTCTGTTTGCAGGTGACGGAAAAATCATCGGTACTGTCCGAATAGTGGATTTTCACATCTGCATCGAACAGATGCGATGCAAATCGGGCGTAGATGCCAGTGGGTATCCAGCGTTCGCCCAGATTAAAATCGAGTTCCTCAAATTCGATACGTCTTGGTCGGGCTTCTTCCAAAACGGTAAGGCTTTCTTTAGCTTGGGTATCATCGGGATTGCTTTCGAGGTAATCTCTTATTTCGTTGGCTTTCTCCACTACATTGCCCGCAACCCAGCGTTCGAATATTTCATATTCCTTTTGCAATGGATTGTAGTAGATGAGACCGTGTAAGGCTTCTTTCAAAGCATCAGCAGGCATACCGCTGATTTCGGACATAAAGTCCAAATCCACGCTTCCGTATTTGTTCAGCGAAGCCGATAACGCTTCTTCGGGATTGTCCGTTGCAATGGTTGCGGTAGAAAAACTTACAGGACGGCTGAATATATCTGCCTTATGGATTACACCACCAACGACACGCTCCAGATAGGGCATTTCTTTACCTGCACTGTCTGTTTTGATGAGCTTGATATTATCCGCACTATTGAGGTTTCCGTACCTTTTGACAAAGGCATCGTACAGGCGGTTAAGGGTTTCTCTTTCTTCCTTATGCTCGGTTTGTAATTCGGCTTCTTTGATGTAAAGCTGTTGGTAAACATCACGCACTCTGATATACGCTTCGGCTCTGGCTTTCTGCAATGACGGCAGTTTCAAGGGGTGGAATACAGCCGTACCATTCTCTGTATCCACGTCTTGCAGATGACCCACCCAACCGTTATCTGTGACAAGGCAGTCGTTCCGGTGGAACGTTTGCAGTTCGCCACGGTACGCAGCAGGTTCGGGAATGGTGTTGATGGCGATATTGGGAACGACCGGCCTGTCCGCTTGGTCATTCCCATTTGCCTGTGAAAACAAATCACCAATGGCTTCCTGTTTTTTGCCGTTTATTTGAGTTGTATCGTTGGTCGTTCCGTTCGGTTTTGGCGGTGTATAAGGTTGTTGCATCGCACTGCCGAACAGGTTGGTCTGGCGAGCCGTTGTACTTCTTCTTTTTTTAGCAGTCTGCCTCTTCGCTTGTGTGGTTCTTTTGGGTGGAGCATCCACCATTACAGGTTCGCCCGCATTTTCAAACAGGTCGAAAATGCTTAGCTGTTTCAGTTCCTGCGGACTTTCCCGATGGATTATCGGAGTTGGTTCGGGCAGTGGATTTTGCGGAATGATAACTGGTTCTACGATCGGAGGTGTAACCGTTGGTGTTGGTGTAACAGGAATTTGTGCCAATGGCTCATCATTGCGTTCGCCTTTGTACAAGTTCAAGTCCAAACGGTTTCCAAAATCTTCAGAAAGCATTTGCTTCAAATCTTTGGCAATTCCGCTGACACCACCTTGATGTGTATAAATTATTGCAGGTTTGCCGTAAGGGTCGGTGTCAATTTTACGGTCGTTATGTATAACCCTTGAACCGTTCTGAAAGAAAGCATTGCTTGGCGTATCGTATTTGGTTTGTCTGCTTTGGCAAAACAGCTCTTCCGTTTCGGTCAGGCTTTGTTTTGCCGTATTTTTTTGCAGGATTATCAAATCGCTGCCGACTTCTGTACCTGCATATTCTGTAAAAAGGTCGTTGGGCAATCTTACAACCGAAACCAAATTATTATCCTGCATCAACGCCCTGCGTATGGGTTCATTCTTCGGGCTGTTGAGAACACCTTGCGAGGTAATAAACGCTTGTATGCCTCCCTCACGGAGCATATCATTTCCTTTCAGAAAGAAGTAATTATGTATGTTTCGGGAAGCCTGTACTTTTGCAGGGTCTTTACTTCGGGAAAAGGACAAATCGAATACGGAAGTATCGCCAAACGGGATATTGCTGGCAATGGAGTTGCTACCTTTAGTAGGAGACAGATTTAGTAAGTAATTTTAAATTTGTAGAGATGCATAGAAAATTTGATGATTCGTTTAAGATCATGGCGGTCGATTTGAGCGTTGTTAGGGGTTCGGTAGCAG
>DXCW01000169.1 GCA_019115805.1 Candidatus Sphingobacterium stercorigallinarum | reverse complement strand
AAATCAATAATCGTGGTGTTGCCCTCGAGATAGGCTGATCGGACGCTATTTAAGATGTTTTCGGATTGATTTACAATGACTTGAAAGTCGGCTACGTTTTGCCGTTGCGTCTGATAACTTGCATAAGCTGTTGTTATCTCGTTCTGCAATTGATCTTCGAGGATCACCAATTGTTGTTCGGCGTGTTGTCTCAACACCTGTGCCTTTCGTATGTTGCCTTGATTGCGGTTGAAAATAGGCAGATCGATGGTGACGCAAAGGCCCCAATACGGCACCGCGTTTTGCGGGTTCCAAAAAAAACCAATCGTAGGCTGTGGATAGGCGAGTGACTCTTGCAGCCTGATATGGCTGTTCGAGACGTTGATCGCCGAGTGGGCTGCTTGCAGATCGCTTCGGCTGTTCAGCGATTGTTCGATCAGAGCGCTCAAATTCGCGGAGATGTCAAATAGGAAATTAGCCGCAGTATCTACACGTATTTCTTCCGGATTGCCCAGCAACAGTTGTAAATCTTGTAGACTGTTGTCGCGTTCCTGTAGCGCGGTTTTGTACTGAATTGCATATTGCTTGGAAAGCAACTCCGCTCGATGCAGATCACTTTGGGTAATCACCTGATTTCTATACAAATATTGATGACTACGAACCAGGCTGTCGATATTTTTTTTTGAGATATGGACGATCTCTAGATGCTGTTCTGCAGACCATACTGCTAGCCACGCGTTCGCCACCTTAAAAAGTAAGTCGCGCTGGGTTTCATCGAAATTCCTTTCGGCTAATTCCATTTCTTTTTCACTTGTGGCAATCGTATGGCGGCGTTGCCCCGCTATTTGAAACGACTGGCTGACTTGCAGCGCATATTGATTATTTAGTGCACTATAGAGTTTTGTGCCGGGTTCGGCGTACCGTCTGGCTGTGACATTCATGTAATTAAATTCGAATGTCGGGTTGTTAAATAATTTCGCGCTGGTGATATCGGTCCTGGCTAAATCCAGATGATACCGTTCAGCTTTTAGAAAGGAATTGTTCGTTCTCGCGATTTGCAAGGTTTGACGGAGGGTATATGTACGTTGTGCTTTTGCCGTTACGCAAAACGTCAAAAAGAAAAGCATGTACATAAAATGTGTGAAACGAATCGACATAGCACCTTTTTTTGTAGGTGCAAAGGTCTTCATAGCGATTGGAGAGTCGGGTTAGAAAGCCGATAGAAGAATATTAGAATTTCATTAGAATGGATCAATCAGTGGCAAACTGACCGTAAATGTGCTCCCTTGACCGGTTTGTGATGCTACACTGATCTTCCCCTGATGTAAGGTGATAATCTTTCGCGTAAGAGGAAGGCCAATACCTTGACCTGATGCGAAGGCTTGGTTTTCTCCTCTGTAAAATGGGGTGAAAATATTTTTCAGATCTTGCTCAGGTATCCCGATGCCGGTGTCGGCGAATTCGAGCGAAATTTGACCCGCCGTACCGGAAATAACGACAGTGCACCGCCTGTCTGCTGAGAATTTGCATCCGTTTTCTAGCAAGTTGATAAAAGCTGCTTTCAACAGGTATTCGTTCCCATTTATAGCCGCGGGACCCTGGTGTTGATGAAGAAGAAATTCATCCTCGAATCGAATAACGACTTTATAATCGGGATTTATCTGCTGTACTTGTTGTCTGGCGGCTAATAAGGTTTCGTCAATTCGAATCACTTTGAATGAGATTTCCGTAGGATCGTAACTGGCTTTTGCCAAATCCAGCAGACTGTTTGAAAGGCGTACTAGTTTTTTGGCGTCATCTAAGGTTTTGTGTATCGCCGCTTTGTATTCTTCTGTGCTTTTCTTGGAATAGGTAGCAAGCTCTAATTCGGCGATAATGGCAGCGAGCGGTGTACGTAACTCGTGTGAAATATTGGAGACGAAATGTTTTTGTGTATCAAAGGATTTCTCCAGTCGATTCAGCATCTCATTAAAGGTGTTTGCCAGTTCAGACAGTTCATCTTGGTTACCCGAGTCGGGCAAACGCAAATCGAGACTTCTAGCGGAAATGTGAGCGGCTTGCCCGATCATCTGTCTGATGGGTTGAAAGGCTCTCCTAGAAAAGAAACGGCCGGCGAGATAAATAATCAAAATTGATAGAATGAAAACGACGACCAAGGTGGTGAGTAGGCTATTTAGTTTGTTATAGCCGTATTGATCATAGGCGGTAGCGGTAATGATAAAGGGTTCGCCCTGAAATTCCTGGCGCAATCCGATGACTTGCCAGTCGTCCTGATAAAAATTGATTTCACCTTGTTTTATGATCTTATTGATCATCAGCTGGTCTTCTTTGACCAAGTCGATGTCAATAGCATCATGATACACTAGATTAAATTCCGCGTCATAGATTGCGACCTCAACCTCGTTCAATAGTTCTCGGTTGCGGCGATAAATTTCCTGCAACGTTGCTTGATCTACTTTTGCATTGAATAGGAGGTTCGCTTTGGTGATCGCTTCCTTCCTCAGCGCAGTATAGAATTCTTTTTCTCGACTATCTCTGGTCGTGTAATAGATAACCGTAGCGAACGCCAATAGAATAGTCGCGGTGATGAGGGTAAACAATAGGGTGAGACGAGCCCTGATTTTCATGGCTGATTTTTTAAAATAAAGCCCATTCCCGGTTTCGTGTGAATGAGCTTGCCGTCAAAGTTTTTGTCGATTTTGTTTCTTAAATAATTGATATAAACATCGATGAAATTTGTTCCAGTGTCAAAATGCGTGTCCCAAACTTTTTCAGCAATCTCTACTCTCGATAGTACGCGTTCTGGATGTTGCAATAGGTAGGCCAGCAGGCTAAATTCCTTGGGTGTTAAATTGATTTCCTTTCCTTGCCGTCTGACTATTTTTGTGTGTAAGTCCATCTCCAAATCTCCGTATATCAGCTTGTTTGCGGGTTGATGTGCCGACAGGCTGTTTCGTTTTAATAAGGCACGGACACGAACCAACAATTCGCGCATTTCAAATGGTTTTACGAGATAATCGTCTGCTCCTGCGTCAAAGCCTTCTACTTTATCATCTGTTGTGCCCAATGCGGTCAGCATGATAATTGGGATGTGGGGTTTACGATCTCTAATGTACTTACAGAGATCTAACCCATCCATTTTAGGCAGAATAATATCGGTGATAATCAGGTCGTAATCATGCTGTAACGCTAACTTTTTACCCGAAAGTCCATCATAGGCCAAAGTGGTCGTAAAATCCTGATGTTCAAGCCCTCGTTGGATAAGCTCGGCTACACGTTGATCGTCTTCAATAATTAGGATCGTCATTGGTGCAAAGTTATAAACTTTCCTGTTAAACAGTCGTTTGTAGCCGTTAAATTCAGTGTGAATTCAGTAGGAAGGGGTAGGGGATTCGGGAATTGGAAGTCGGAATAGGGGAGCAAACGGTCGATGAGCGGATTGCCTGTAAATAATACTTTCTGTCAAAAGCCATTCGTTTTTTACGGATTTCCGGCGGTTAACTAAACATTCCCAAGTGTAGTGCGTAAACGAATGTACTGGCTGAATACGTAGCAAATCAGTTTTTGGGGTTCGGTTTAATTAGCGCTGGAATACATTTTATGTAAATTAATTCAAATAGAATTTCTACGATTGTTTGGGTCACAATTACCATTGCGACTAAGGTGCTCTCGGGAGCGGGGAGTGCTAAGGCTAAGGGCAAGACCACTAAAGAATTACGCGTACTGATCGAGAACGAAACCGCCCTGGCGCTCCGTACATCAACTTTAAACAATCGCGCGGTGAATTTTCCAATAAATGGTGCAATGGCAGAGAATAGTATGTAAATGGGCAGGATGCTGAACAGTATCGCTGCATGCTGGCGCACCGTATCTATTTGGGAAACGATGACGGTGAAAAATGTTAACGCCATGAGGGGTACAGGCAACCAGCCAGAGAAATCTAGAAGGGTAGAACCGCCTCCGAAATTGCGCTTAGCTAACAACTGTGTAGTTACAGCGAGTAGGAGCGGCAAAATAATCATGTAAATAAAACTCGTTAAGAAAGGCGTAACATCAATAATATGCAGGGATTCTTGTCCGAGAAAGATCCACAGATAAAGCGGTAGACATATCATTTGCACTAGGAGTAAAACAGGTGTTGATGCTAGTATTGCATTCGAATTCGCCTGACCGAGATGTGCAAACACAATGACGTAATCAATACAGGGAGTGAGCAGTACAAGAGCAACCCCAAGGGTAATGACCGGTGTTCCCGGAAATAGAAGAAGTAGAAGCCACACAAATAACGGAATAAAAACAAAATTGCCGAGGAGTAGAGCCTTGAAGAAAGACCGGTTTTTAAACGCTGCTTTTATTTCCAAGAATGGAATTTGGCAAAACATGCTATAAAGCAAAACTCCGATAACGATATCGATAAGGTTTTCGAACAGGTGGCTTTTTTCCCAATTTAAACCAATCAGGATACTGATTATAATCGTGATAATATAAATCCGTATTTGACCTTCCTCAAGATCTTTTTTCGTGAGCATATTTTTATATGGTATTCAATCGACCTGATAAAGTTCTTAATACATCCTTCAAAGAAAGAACAATGGCTAATATGCATAAATACACCGTTAATTTCCATTTTTTCAACAGGAATATAGTAATATATTATCCAATATGTGTAATATTTCTACCAATGATATGGGCGAATAACTTTGGTATTCTAAATTCTCGTACTCCAGATTTCCTGGCTTGTGTTTGTCCTATAATTTATATTATGTTAAATAGAGTTTTGCAGAATCCCCTATGTGGGGATCTGTGATCCATCATGCCGATTGAATCATGAGCGCAGCTACCGTTAAATTTGTACGTGGATCAATGACGATTGCTCTGGAGTTCTCTGCAAAGACGTCTTGTGTGTCGAATAC
Source organism: Candidatus Sphingobacterium stercorigallinarum (assembly GCA_019115805.1). Lineage (GTDB taxonomy): Bacteria > Bacteroidota > Bacteroidia > Sphingobacteriales > Sphingobacteriaceae > Sphingobacterium > Sphingobacterium stercorigallinarum. The sequence goes on along the minus strand of DXCW01000169.1, from coordinate 11,739 downwards.
AATTTCGTCCGCAGATTTTATTTTCACTCGGCCAATATCGTTCAATCCGATGGGTTGATTTTCAAGTTTTTCCTGCGTATGAATGTCGTATTTATAAAAAACTTCAGGGAATTTTATTTTACTGACCTTACTGTGGTTTTGCAATAAGTATACTTGACTTGGATCTAGTGGTTGATTTTCAAACCAGGAAATGTGCGCTTCCAAACTTTTGGAAGTGTTTGCCGGATGATTCGCACTGACAATAAAATCTCCCCTGGATATGTCGATGTCATCTTCTAGGTGGATCACGATTGATCTGCCGTTAAGTGATTGGTTTTCAGTAGTCAAGTCCGGTTCAATTTGTTTGATAGTTGAGCGTATGCCTGCTGGCAAGACCAAGACCTCCTCGCCTATTTTTATCCCCTCTCCCAGTACCCGACCGGCGTAGCCTCGGTAATCGGGTAAATCCGAGGCTTGAGGCCGGATGACCCATTGTACTGGCAATCGCCACCCACTGCTATCGTGGCTGGTTTGATCAATATCAACTTCCTCAAGATATTCCAATAATGAGGGCCCTTCGTACCAATCTATGCGATCCGATATCGTGGCTATATTGTCGCCCTTTAATGCGGAAACTGGAATAAAATCGACTCCATCAATACCTAAATTCTTGGCGACTTTGAGATACGCTGTTTTAATATTTTCGTATACAGCTAATTCATAATCCACCATATCCATTTTATTTACACAAACCAATATCTTTTTAAGCCCCAGTAGTTTGGCGATAAACGAATGGCGTTTTGTTTGTTCGATAACCCCCTTTCTCGCATCAATAAGGATGATGATAAGATCGGAGTTTGATGCGCCCGTTATCATGTTTCGTGTATATTGGATATGTCCCGGTGCATCGGCAATGATAAACTTTCGTTTATCGGTCTGAAAATATTTGTAAGCAACATCGATAGTGATGCCCTGCTCCCGCTCGGCTTTCAACCCGTCGGTTAAAATCGCGAGATCCACGGTACCGTCGTCGTTTTTTCGATTCGCGCGTTGTATAGCCTCTAGTTGATCGTCAAGAATGGAATTGGTATCGTACAACAATCTGCCAATCAAAGTGCTTTTTCCGTCATCAACCGATCCCGCGGTGATAAATTTAAGTATGTTCATGTATTGTCTCTTCTTCGTTAAAAATACCCTTGTTTTTTTCGATCCTCCATAGCTGCTTCAGATACCTTATCGTCCATTCTAGCTCCTCGTTCACTGATGGTCGAGGCGGCTATCTCTTCGATAATTGATGGTAAATCACTTGCTTCTGAATCTACCGATGCTGTACAGGTTATGTCTCCTATCGTTCTGAATCTCACGGATCTATGTTCAACGATATCATCCTGGTCTATTTGGAGGATGGGATCGGCTGCCATCCACTGCCCATTGCGCAATACCACTGGTCTTTTATGGCTGAAATACAGTGAAGGTAATGCAATCTCTTCTCGCTGAATGTAGTTCCATACATCCAATTCCGTCCAGTTCGATATCGGGAAGACGCGGACGTTCTCACCTTTTTGAATTCGGCCGTTGAAAATGTTCCATAACTCCGGTCGTTGTTTTTTTGGGTCCCACTGACCGAAATCATCTCTTACGGAAAATATACGTTCTTTCGCTCTAGCTTTTTCCTCGTCTCGCCGCGCCCCACCTATGCAGGCGTCGAAACCGTGCTTCTCAATGGTATCCAGCAAGGTAACCGTTTGAAGTGGATTTCGGCTGGCATTTTTACCGTTTTGTTCGATAACCTTGCCTTGGTCAATACTGTCTTGTACGTAACCCACAATCAACCGCTCGCCGAGCTCTTCTATTAACTGATCACGAAACGCGATGGTTTCCGGAAAATTATGCCCGGTATCGATATGCACTAGCGGGAAGGGGAATTTCCCAGGGCGAAATGCTTTTTTAGCTAAATGGACCAACGTGATGGAGTCTTTTCCTCCGGAAAAAAGCAATGCGGGATTTTCAAATTGTCCGGCGACCTCCCTTAAAATGTAGATGGCCTCGGCTTCCAAATGATCTAAATAATCCATATTCAATATCTATATTTTCTATTTATGTGTAACGTGTAAGCCGCACTCTTTCTTTGATTTATCTTCCCACCACCAGCGACCCGCGCGGAAATCCTCGCCCTCGGAAATTGCTCGTGTACAGGGTTGGCATCCTATACTGACGTAACCTTTGTCGTGTAAAGGATTATATGGAACGTGGTGTGTTTTTAAGTAGTTTTCAGTTTGTGCTAAGGTCCAATCGAACAAGGGGTGTATTTTAATAATTTGATTGGCTTCATCCCATTCAATAAAATCCATTGCATCTCTATTTTGGGATTGCTCTGCACGAATTCCAGTAATCCAAATCTGATATCCTTCAATGGCTCGTTTCAACGGCTCTATTTTACGGATATAACAACATTCTTTTCGGTCTTCAACCGAGTTATAGAAACTGGCTGGACCTTTCTCGCTAAGTAGTTGCTGGATCGCTTCTGTTTTGGGGTAGAATGCTTGTATGTCAATGTGGTAGGTTTCTATCGTGCGATTCCATACATAATAGGTCTCGGGAAACAACCGACCAGTTTCTAATGTGAATACCGATATGCTTGCTTGAGCCTGAGCGATCATGCTGGTAACGACCTGATCTTCAATTCCAAACGAAGTGGAAAAGACAGCTCGCTTGCCAAATTTTTGATCGATATAGCGAATGATGGAAGCAGCGTCGGCGCCCGTTAAATCCCTTTTAATTTGCTCTATCATGCTGTTTCTTCTGTTCCATTAACGTTTCTGTATGTTGATTTAGTACCACAATCTTCTCTTTTAAGTCGCCCTTGAGCTCATCGCGCAAGGCTGACATCAATTGCAGTGTTTCGTCGATCTCCTCGGGTATGATCTCATTGAGGAACTGTTTTATTCTTTTGGCCATGGTAGGCGACAATCCATTGGTGGATATTCCTATTTTAAGATTGCCTTTTTGGACTACTGAACCCAGGTAAAAATCACATAAATCTGGTTTGTCAGCAACATTAAGTAATGTTTTCTGTGCTTGACACAATTTCTTAATGTGTGCGTTGAGCGTTGGATTATTGCTTGCGACGACGACCATGTGTTTTTGTTTTATGTCGTCATCTCGGAAATCCCGTGTCTCCAGATTGATATGATGCCGTCCAGCAATAAAATGCAAGAAATCGGTACTGACTTCTCGGGATACGACATCAATCCGAGCTTCTGGAGAGTTGGCTAACATGGCTTGAATTTTCTCCAAGCCAACAGCACCAGCCCCCACCAGCAGCGTGTGTGTCTGCTCCAGTTTAACGTAAATTGGAAATAGTTTATTCATGGAATACCGGTATATCTTTTAGGGCGCTGTTCAATTCGTGAAAAGCAGCATGCTTTGCGACCACCTCCCCTAAAACAATAATAGCTGGTGCTCCCACCCCCTGTTGAGCCGCTTTTTCTAAGATGTCCTCGACTCGGCCGATGACAAGTTGCTCATTAGGGAGCGATCCGTTCTGTATGACCGCAATAGGCAGCTTATCCTTCCCGTGGGCGGTATATAAGTGGACAATTTGGTTGAGTCGAGCATATCCCATTAATACTATAACCGTAGCATCCGTTTGGACTGCTTGTTTGAGGTCTTTTGACAATTCGCCTGCGCGCGTTGAACCTGTGATGACCCAGTAGGACTCCGAAATGCCCCTGTGTGTTGTGGGGATCTGTTGTAGGGCGGTTAAACCGGTGGAAGATGAAATTCCGGGTACGACTTGGGTGGGAATGCCATGAGACCGTGCAAAATCGATTTCCTCACCGCCTCGACCAAATACAAATGGATCTCCACCTTTCAGTCTTACCACGTGTCCATGGGTTTGCGCATAGTCAACAATGAGTTGATTGATTTGATCTTGAGACGTGGATAATCGTTCGGCTCGTTTGCCCACGTATATTTTTGTGCAGCCCGCTTTAGCGTAATCCAGTAACTCTTCATTTATAAGCGCATCGTACAGGATAACATCTGCTTGGCGAATGGCGCGAATACCCTTCAGGCTAATTAATTCGGGGTCTCCAGGCCCGGCCCCCACTAGGGTAAGTAAGGGGTTTATCTCTCTCATTATCATCTTATCTCCTTTATTATTCTTGATCGACCAAACGGGCGGATTCCCGTCGTTGTATTGCGTCTAAACAAAATGCTTTCGCTTGCAGCAGATACGTTTCTGCAAATTCTTTTGAAGGTTCGTATTTATTGATTTGTAGTACGCGCTCTTGAAAGCTAGTTGGAAATTGAAACCCTTCTTCATTTACATATTCTTGGTCAAAATTTTTCAACACGGCAATTTGAGTAGATGTATTAATGCCTTTATCGAGTAACAAGGCTTTAGCTGCCCAGACGAAGGCGTTGTATGTATGGTAAATAGCGTCCGCGTACTGTTGTTTTTCTATAGTTTGCTCCGCTAGTTCAAGTTTCTCTTCCACTTCGATCAATAATGTCGACACCAAGTCGATCACCACACTGGCGCATTCGCCCACACCGATAGCCGTTTTAAAGGTCTCTTCCTGGCCCCAGTCTAAATATTCTTCGGGAGTGAGGCTGCTCAAGTCAGCTATTGGTTTTAACAGACGGTAGAAATAGTCTTTTCCTTGCTTTTCGTAATAATCGCAGAAGTTTTCTCCCTCCACGCTTCGATTGGCTTTGAAATCTGCAATAATTAAATCGACTACCTGGATGACCCGTTTGGTTGGGACTTTGATCACCCGTTCGGCGATTCTTCCCTTCCCTCCTCCCAAGGTGCCTCCGCCGAGCATGACCTGAGCGGCGGGTACAACGCTGCCGTTGGATTTGACCGAGCTTCCGTGGAAGCCGATGTGGGCAAGCCCGTGTTGGCCACATGAATTCATACATCCCGAAATCTTGATTTTTAGATTTCTTTCAGTAATGAATTCCTGGTGAAATTCATGAACGTAGTTCTCCAATACGCGAGCCATTTCCGTGGAATTGGAAATTCCCAAATTACAGGTGTCGGTCCCGGGACAAGTGGTGACATCTCCAGTTCCGCCATACCCCGCTCGAGAAAAGCCCAATTCGTGCAGTAGGTTGTAGACTGCAGGTAGGGATTCAGGACGTACAAATTTGATGAGCAGATTCTGATCTTGTGTTACACGAAGGTCGTCCGCCGCGTGACCGCGTAAACCGGCAATTAATTTTCTTGCTTTTTCAGTAGAAATATCTCCAGTTTGTATGCAAGCGTAAACACCGTAATATTCCTGTTGTTTCTGACGAAATGTGTTGGTCTGTTTCCACAAGGCGAAACCGACTGGGTCAATAGGATCTACTTCGATGACCTGGCCATTGGGCGGGCAGGTTTCCGGATAGGTTTCGTAATCGATTTGGATACGTTGATGCTTGATGGCGATCCGTTCTTGTTCAACGAGGTCCAATACAGTTTCTAATCCGAGTTTTTGAATCAAAAACTTGAATCGAGCTTTATTTCTGTTGTTGCGCTCGCCATGACGATCGAACACACGGATCGTGGCCTCTATGTAGGGTAGGAATTCGTCTTCAGGAATGAATTCGAATGTGTTGTGCGCAAGCATAGGCTGTGCGCCGAGCCCACCGCCAAATAGCACTTTAAATCCACGTCTCTCTTGCCCGTCGATTGTACGTATTTGCGGTATGAAACCAAAATCTTGAATATAAGAGAAGGCTGAATCTTTTTCGCTGGACGAGAAGCCAATCTTGAATTTTCTTCCCATATCCGCGCAGATTGGGTTGCGGACTAAATAAGAAAATGTTTTTAAAGCATAGGGTGTGACGTCAAACGGCTCGTCGGGGTCGATACCGGCAGTTGGGGACGCAGTTACATTTCGTACCGTGTTGCCACAAGCCTCCCGTATGGTCATGTCATCTTCGGCAAGTTTCGCCCAAAGCTCCGGTGTCCGATCTAAGCTGACGTAGTGAATTTGTATGTCCTGTCTCGTCGTTAAATGAAGGTTGCTGGATGCGTATTCATCAGAAATTTCAGCGATCTTAAGGATCTGATCAAACGTCACTTTGCCGAATGGTAGTTTGATTCTCACCATCTGAACCCCCGGCTGTCTTTGCCCGTAAATGCCACGAGCTAGACGAAGTGAACGGAACTTTTGTTCGGGCATTGTCCCATTTTGAAAGGCATGAATCTTTTTTTCAAGTTCGATTATTTCCTGCTCCACAATCGGGTTTTCTAATTCAGTCCTAAAGCTTTTCATTTCCTGTGTTTATAAAATACGTAAGTTATCCCCGCCTTCTTTGGCTTCTTGTTAATTATCTTAACACAAATGTATGAATTTATTATATAAATACTATACAATGTCTACCAAAATACTATATATTTGTGTGACAAAACATTTTGTATGCAAATAAAGAGATTGCAAACTCCATTCAAAGGTGCCTTAGTTAGTATATTAGCTGCTTTTTTGCTCTCGGCGTGTTCGCCCGGTCGTCATCAGAAATACGATCCGGAAGAAGGTTACAGTGGTACGTTGTCTATTTCTGGAGCCTTTGCACTTTATCCGATGGCCGTCTTGTGGGCCGAGGATTTTAAAAAAGAAAATCCTAACGTTAGATTTAATGTCTCGGCAGGCGGTGCTGGAAAAGGTATTTCCGATGTGCTCTCTAATATGGTTGATATCGGTTTGGTATCACGTGAATTGCATCAGGTTGAAGTGGAGCGTGGAGCACTTCCGATTGTGGTGGGGTACGACGCTGTGATCAGCATTATCAATCGTGCACACCCAGACTTTGATTTGTTACAAGAAAGAGGGTTAACTCAAGCCGAGCTCAAGTCTATATTTTTAGAAAAAGGGGTCAAGACCTGGAAAGAAATTGACGCCCGTTTGGTGGATCGACCGATAGAAGTGTATACGCGTTCCGACGCAGCGGGCGCGGCGGAGACCTGGGCAAAATACCTCGGCGCTACTCAAGAAGAATTACGAGGTATTGGGATCTTCGGGGACCCGGGGCTTGCTCAGGCTGTCCGAGATAATCCGCTTGCCATCGGCTTCAGTAATGTCAACTTTGTGTACGATTTGAAGACGCGCAAGTTTAGTGAAGGTGTTCATGTGTTGCCTTTAGACTTAAACGCAAATGGGCGTGTAGAAGACCAAGAGCAGTTTTATGAGACTTTAGATAAGTTGATGCATGCTGTAGCGGAAGGTGCTTACCCGAGTCCCCCCGCTAGAGAACTGTATTTCGTATTGCACCGTGATCGTCCTTCTGCACTTTTGAATGCCTTTGTGAGGTTTGTATTGGCAAAAGAACAACAAAACTATTTGTCGGAAAATGGATATGTCCCATTAGAAAAAGAGAAAATAGAGCAGCAAATACATAAAATAGATGCAACGAAACATTAGGTTATTAAAGGACCGGGGCGTAAAACGGATTTCCGGTATTCTGTTGGGACTGAGTTTTTTGATGATTTTGGTCATTGTGGTCGGGCTCTGTGTGAAGTCCGAGCCGCTATTTGAACAACAATCACTCATAGAAGTGCTCTTGGGGACGGTATGGTCTCCATTAAAGGGTTATTTTGGATTTCTACCGTTTATAATCGGGACCATCTCGGTTACATTAATTGCGCTTATTATTGCCGTCCCGCTGTGTGTTTCGGCCTCTGTGTATCTAGTAGAGTATGCCTCGGCTAGAGTTCGTCAAGTTGTACTGCCCTTAGTCAATATCTTGGCAGCGATACCACCTGTATTGTATGGTGTATGGGGGATATTGTTTGTCGTGCCCTTAATAGGAGATTATTTGGCCCCCGTTTTTGGGGTGTCCACGACGGGTTACTCCATTTTGGCTGGCGGCGTGGTGCTCGCGGTAATGGTATTCCCAATCATGGTGAGTATCATGGTAGAAGTCTTAAAAACCATTCCACAGGATCTTCGGGCGGTATCACTCTCGCTTGGTGCCACGCGATTGGAGACGGTACAGCATGTATTGCTGAGAAAAGCGAAACCTGGTATTGTGGCGGCGATTGTTCTTGCCATTTCCAGGGCATTTGGAGAAACCATTGCGGTACTGATGGTGTGTGGTAACATTCCGCAGTTACCACAATCACTGTTTGATGCGGGATATCCCCTCCCCGCTCTCATTGCTAATAATTTTGGAGAGATGATGTCTATACCTTTATACGATTCAGCGTTAATGTTTGCGGCACTGCTATTATTAGTCATTATTCTGGGGTTTAATGTGGTTTCCAGAGGAATATTGAAAAGAATGGAGGAGATTAATCAATGAGTGCTATAAAAAGAAGATTGCGTAAAGAGAAAATCGCGCGGGCATGTATGTTAACTGCAGCAATTATTATTACCGGTTCGTTATTCTTTATCATTGGGACTATTGTATGGAAAGGAATGCCTTACCTGAGTTTAGAGATGCTTACGCAAACCCCCCAAGGCGGATTTTATATTGGGAAAGAGGGTGGGATTTTAAACGCTATTCTCGGCTCGGTGTATTTAGCGAGTTTATCGACGCTTTTAGCAACGGTAATTGGTGTGCCGATTTGTATTTTCTTAAATGTTTATGTCAAAAAAGGTTCCCCGCTATCTCGGTTTTCCAAACTGCTCTTCGATGTTTTGTTTGGTGTACCGTCTATCGTTTACGGGGCCATTGCCTTTAGTATTATGGTTTGGCTGGGAATTCGAGCGTCTTTATTAGGCGGGGTCATCACCATTACCTTGCTCACCATTCCTATTGTGGTGCGGACACTTGATGAGTTGATTCAGACTGTTCCAAACGATCTTCGGCATATAACCGCTTCATTGGGCGCGACGCGTTGGGAAGGCGCGAAAGTACTGCTTAAATATGTCAAGCCCGGACTGATGACGGCTATTTTATTGGCCTTTGGGCGGGCAATCGGTGATGTGGCTGGCGTGTTGCTAACGACAGGATTTAGTGACAATATTCCAATCTATCTGGACGAACCAACCGCTACCCTTCCTCTCGCTATTTTCTTTCAGTTGAGTAGTCCCATTCCAGAAGTGCAGGGCCGAGCCTATGCATCTGCTCTCATTTTAACTATCATCATTTTACTTATCGTTATATGTACGCAATACCTCGCATCAAAGCAGAAAAAGAACCGAATCTGATGCCGACCGGACAGCCTCACATCCAAATCAAAGATCTGAATGTGATTATTGAAGGAAAGCCGATTTTGAAAAATATCAATTTAGAGGTGCCGAACAATTCCATTACCTCTATTATAGGTCCGTCAGGTTGCGGTAAGACAACACTACTGAAGACATTAAATCGGTTAGTGGATGATTCCGCAGATGTGCAAGTTACCGGATCGGTACTCGTAAATGGAGAAGATATTTATGCGCCAGATGCCGAAGTGACACATATCAGAAAGAAAATGGGATTGCTGTCTCAACGGCCGTTCCCATTGCCGATGTCGATATTTGATAATATCGCATACGGACCGAAAATACACGGCGTCCGAGATCGAAAAAAACTTCACGCTATTGTGGAACGACAACTCAAGAATGTTGGGTTGTGGCAGGAAGTTAAAGATCGCTTGGATGCATCGGCTACTAAGTTGTCCATCGGACAGCAGCAACGATTGTGCTTGGCACGTGGTCTTGCTGTAGAACCTGAGATTATTCTTGGTGACGAATCCACTTCTGCTTTAGATCCGATTTCGACTCAAGTTATTGAAGATTTATTGGTGCAGTTAAAGCAAGATTATACGATCGTACTGGTTACGCATATTCTCCGGCAGGCGCGTCGGGTATCTGACTATATTGTTTTTCTTTGTGATGGAGAGGTTGTGGAGTTCGGTCCCTCTCAGGATGTGTTGCTAAACCCTCAGCATGAAATCACGAAGCAGTACGTCAAGGGCTTTATTAGCTAGATGATATTCGTCTGTGGTTATTCCGTGTTGATGGCAGCAAGAATGCATAGGTCCGTTCTAGCACGTGATCGTTGAGTAGAATGGACCTGTTTTTTAGTTGAGCGGTCGCCGGCTTTGCCCCGCATCAACGGCCTGGCCGTTCTGCGATTCAGGACTTGCGTCTATGGTTTCAACGATCTCATGAATACCGTCTTCATCGGTCTCTACCCGAAAGGGTGCGGCTTCATCGAACTCTCCTTCCCATTTGGCTACCACAACAGTGGCCAGGCAGTTACCAATCACATTGACCGAGGTTCTTGCCATATCCATTAATTCGTCGATGCCCAATATAGCGGCAATAACGAAAATCGGTAATCCGAATTGATCTGCTGTAGCAATCAATACGATCAGCGATGCACGGGGAACGGCTGCGACCCCCTTTGAGGTAATCATCAGGGTGAACGCAATGAGCAATTGTTGACCAATGCCTAGCGGGATGCCCGCAGCTTGTGCAACAAAAATTGCGGCTAAAGAAAGGTAAAGAGATGTGCCGTCCAAGTTAAAGCTGTAACCCGTAGGGATGACAAAGGAGACGATTTTTCGTGGTACGCCAAATTTTTCCATCGCGCTCATGGCTTTTGGTAGCGCCGCATCCGAACTGGTGGTTGCAAATGCGATGGATACCGGCTCTTTGATGGCGTTGATAAACTGCTTAATAGGGATTTTTAGGAAGATAGCTACGGGCAACAAAACACCCGTTAAAAAAATAATAAGTGCGAGATAAAGTGTTGCCAAGAGCATGAACAAGTTTTTTAGAATGTCTACACCGAGATGACCGACGGTATAGGCCATCGCCGCTCCCACTCCAATGGGCGCGAATAGCATCACCAGATTCGTGAATTTAAACATCGCCTCAGAGAGGGATTCGGTAAAATCTACTATCGGTTTACGCTTCTTTTCTTCCACCATCGCCAAGCCGATTCCGAAAATAACAGCGAAAACAACGATTTGCAACACCTGATTTTCATAGATTGATTTGATGATGTTTTCTGGAAAAGTATCCCTAAAGAACGAGGTGAATTTATACACCCAATGCGCACTCGGATCTATATGCTCCAAAGCAATCTTGTCAGCATCGCTCACCGAGCTGGTTGTGGGAAGCTCCTCGTGGGGCATATTGTCGATATCTATGCCTACCCCAGCTTGAGTGATGTTAATAGCGGCGAGTCCGATGAAGATCGCGCAAGAGGTAGCGCAAAAGAAGTAGAGCATGGATTTCCAAGCCATTCTGCCAACTTGTTTCAAATCTGAGTGACCTGCGATTCCAAACACTAATGTGGCAAAAAGTATCGGACCGACGATGGTTTTAACCAATTTGATGAAACCCTGACTTAAGGGCTGTAGGCCTTTGGCAATCTCTGGGAAGTCTAAGCCCACAAATATTCCAAATACCATACAGGTCAGGATCCAGGTGGTTAACCCGCCTCGGGAGATTGCGTTTATGAGCAAAACAACTGCGGTTACCCAACGTAAACCCATCATGAATGATGCGGAAATCGTAAACAGTTGAAATTCATAAAGTAAAGTGAGAACGGCCGCAAGGGTCAGCGTCACATATAGCGCATATCCAATTATCTTTTTTGGCATGTGGAGGATAGTTAGTCTATTAAGCGTCGAAATTTTCGACCGAGCAAAAATAAAAAAATAAGCTCAGTTACCAAATCGCTAATGCGCCGGGGGTATTTTGCTTGAAAAGAAAATCGTTTTTTATAGTAAAGAGTGAGGTTCCTGTCGTTTAAGCGCAGTTTATAGATCGGATGACAAAAGTGCTTTGTATCCCTTCATACAAACGAATTGAAGCTAAACGAATT
>DXCW01000168.1 GCA_019115805.1 Candidatus Sphingobacterium stercorigallinarum | reverse complement strand
ATTATTATTACCGATACGCTGCAAACAACCTTTCTCTTGTTAGCTGTGGTATTGTCTATCTATTTCATGGCCGACGGTTTAGGGATAAGTGTTCTTGAAGCCTTTGAAGCGGTAAAAGACAGTTCCTATTCGAAGATTTTTTTCTGGGAAAATGTGCTCGGTGATCCGCGTAATATCTGGAAACATCTGATAGGTGGAGCTTTTGTCACCATTGCCATGACGGGATTAGATCAAGATTTGATGCAGAAGAATCTCAGCATGAAGAGTATTAAGGAGGCGCAAATCAATATGATGACCTTCACCGGCATATTTGTGGTGATTAATATTTTCTTCTTGGCGGTGGGTGCGTTGTTATATTTTTATGCGGAAGCGAACGGCATCGATTTGGCCAGTATCGGAAAGTCGGATTACATATTCCCGGAGATCGCCTTGAAACACCTCACGATCGTACCCGGAATTATTTTTATGATGGGCTTAACCGCAGCGACCTTCGCCACTACAGATTCTGCGCTGACCGCACTGACAACGTCTTATTGCGTCGACTTCCTGAACTTCAATAAAAAACCAGATCCGAACCACCCGAGTTTGGTTCGAAAAAGAAATATTGTCCATTTAACGTTTTCCTTGGTGATGCTGCTGGTCATTATCGTTTTCCATATCATCAACGATGAATCGGTTGTGTCCGCTATTTTTAAAGTCGCAGGATACACCTATGGACCACTACTGGGACTGTTTTCGTTTGGAATATTAACCAAGCGTAGTGTCAATGATAATCTGGTTCCCTACATTTGTGCGATTTCACCAATACTGATTTTCCTGCTGGTGCAATATGTGTTACCGTATTCCAGTTATAAGATAGGTTTTGAATTGATCCTCTACAATGGGATGATCACGTTCTTACTCTTATGGCTGACCTCACCGGGAAAGGTTAAAACGTCGCTCAAGACGCGCAAATAGGTCGGTTTTACCTATTTGTATGTGCAAGAATTTAAAGCTACGTTTGAATAAAAATACCTTGCACATGATCAGATGATCGAAGAATCTGTGGCGACGATTCGCCGGAAAATAGGGGAGTTTAACCCAGAGTTCGGTGTTATGCTTGCGACAGCGTTAGGACAACTAGCTGATGAAATTGATGTCACGGACCAGATGATGTGCCTAGTTAGTTGTTCGAGTTAGTGCTTTAGCTCTGCTACTATTGCATATAAAATTATTGATTACCTATTATATCAATAATATGAGTTTGTTTTACGCTCACACTCCAAACGTTACATCACACCTCAACAGCAGTACACACACCCGTACGAATCGGAATGTTCCTTTTTGTGCTGGTCAGCGCTATCCTGACGATTACTTTCGCCACATCCGTGTTTCTAATTAGCAGCATTGATTTGGATTATAACTGTTTTTATTTACTATCTTAGTCGTACTTTAGGGGTGTCCGAATATAAAGGACTGAGATTATACCCGTTGAACCTGATACAGTTTGTACTGACGTAGGGAAAAGTAGAAGGCCTTTTTTTGCCATTCCTAAGGTGTATTGTATTCACTTAATTTTTTAGGAATGGAAATTAAAATTAATGATGTATTGACAAAGGTGCCAGAAAAAAGTACCTTACAAAACCTCGTGCTTTTACACACAAAAGAAAAAACACAAGGCATTGCAGTGGCTATCAACGCGCAGGTTATCCCACAACCTCAATGGCCTAGCGTTCTAATTCAACCCACCGATCAAATTTTAATTATAAAAGCTAAGCAAGGAGGATAGTTATGAGCAAGAAAGAACAAATGCCCAACCAAAATCCTTTGACTTTTGGGCCCATTAGCGGTTCAAAGAAGGTGTATGTATCCGGAAAGATATTTCCCATACAAGTTCCCATGCGTGAAATCCGACTATCGCCTACTCACTTATCTAATGGGACTATTGAGCAGAATTCACCGGTCACAGTATACGACAGTAGCGGGCCTTATACGGATGAAAATGCTGAAATTGATATTCATAGAGGTCTACCAAGAATCCGAGAATCGTGGATTATCGATCGCGGTGATGTGCGGGAATTAGTTGGTGCGAGCTCCTTGTATGGAAAGGAAAGATTAGCAAATAAAGAATTAGATCATCTTCGATTTGAACCTATCTTAAAGCGCTTTGAAGGGAAAGAGGGTGCGAACGTTACTCAACTGCATTATGCCAGAAAAGGGATAATTACACCGGAAATGGAGTTTGTTGCAATTCGTGAAAACCAACGTTTTGAAGAATTAAAAAACCAGTTGAAAGGTCAGTATGAACTGTTAAGCCAGCAACACCCCGGACAGAACTTTGGTGCTAACACCCCGGAGACGCATATTACTCCTGAGTTTGTACGAGATGAAATAGCGGCAGGGCGCGCAATTTTACCAAATAATATTAACCACCCCGAAAGTGAACCTATGATCATAGGAAGAAATTTTTTAGTAAAGGTAAATGCAAATATTGGAAACAGCGCGGTGACTTCAAGCATAGCGGAAGAAGTAGAAAAAGCGGTATGGGCATGCAGATGGGGTGCAGATACCATTATGGATCTATCCACAGGAAAAAATATCCATGAAACCAGAGAATGGGTAATTCGAAATTCACCCGTTCCGGTAGGTACTGTCCCGATCTATCAGGCTTTAGAAAAAGTAAACGGCGTTGCGGAGGACCTGACATGGGAAGTTTTTAGAGATACATTGATCGAGCAAGCGGAGCAAGGTGTTTCTTACTTTACAATCCATGCGGGTGTATTGCTTCGCTACATTCATTTAACAGCGAAGCGGGTGACAGGAATTGTTTCGCGGGGAGGATCTATTATGGCGAAATGGTGTCTCTCTCATCATAAAGAGAATTTTCTTTATACTCATTTTGATGAGATATGCGAAATAATGAAGCGCTATGATATTGCCTTCTCTTTAGGGGATGGCTTGCGCCCTGGGTCCATCGCAGATGCGAATGACGAAGCGCAATTTAGTGAATTAGAAACCTTAGGAGAACTGACGAAAGTAGCTTGGAAACATGACGTTCAGGTTATGGTAGAAGGGCCGGGCCATGTGCCAATGCACCTGATCAAGGAAAATATGAACAAGCAACTTGAAGTATGCTCAGAAGCCCCTTTTTATACACTAGGTCCGCTCACTACAGATATAGCGCCTGGCTATGACCACATTACTTCCGCGATAGGCGCAGCAATGATTGGCTGGTTTGGCACTGCTATGCTGTGTTACGTAACACCCAAGGAACACTTAGGTTTGCCGAATAAAGAAGACGTGAAGGCAGGAGTGATCAGCTATAAACTGGCTGCCCATGCTGCAGATTTAGCCAAGGGACACCCCGGTGCGCAGTATCGCGACAATGCGTTAAGCAAAGCACGCTTCGAATTTAGATGGGAAGACCAGTTTAATTTGTCTTTGGATCCCGATACCGCAAGATCATATCATGATGAAACACTGCCGGCTGAAGGTGCAAAAGTAGCACATTTTTGTTCCATGTGTGGCCCGAAATTCTGTTCCATGAAGATTACGCAAGAGATTAGAGAATCGACAGCAAATGGTATGTTTGAAATGTCGGAAGAGTTTAAGAAAAAAGGGAGTCAATTGTATTTATAAATCTGATTGCTGTTTCTCATGTATCGTTCTTAGCAGACGAAGCTCAGCTCCTCAATAAACTTTTTGAAGGGGGGCTGGCTTCGTTTTACTTTAGAATATAATTCCCCCCGAAAACAGGACAGCAGTTTAAGTTAGATTTTTAGATTAAATTTGTTGTATTATGAGTAGGCGACAGTTCAATTCAGCTTTCAAGACGAAGGTAGTATTGGAAGCTTTATAGGACCGTGTGACGATCCAGGAGCTGGGTCAGAAGCACGCGATCCACCCCACGCAGATCACGACGTGGAGTTGATAAAGAATCTTTAATTTTGAACGTAGCTAGTTAGGGTAAGATTACA
>DXCW01000167.1 GCA_019115805.1 Candidatus Sphingobacterium stercorigallinarum | reverse complement strand
ATATCGGTCATATCTTACTATGCCTACTGGCGATAAAGTACAAAAACATTCGTTTTCACTACGCACTAGCCGTTTTGTTCATCGGCTATGAAATCTCATTTATTTTACGACATTATTTTACGGCTTGACGACGATGTGGCTGCAGATCTTTCACGAGACATCAATTGAATATAGCTCCGCATCCTAGCAGTAAATACCGGTTAAAATCAACGCTTAGATTTTGACGGGTGATGGTCTGTTTTACTCGCTGTTAAAAGCACCATTCGGTGAACGAACTTGCTAATGAGATGTTGGGGTATTTTAAATACTACCTCAAACACGACATTTACTATTTCCATTCTCGCCATTGCTATTTTATGGTTTCCGTTGTGCTTTTATTGTGAGAAGTTTGATAAACATTAAACGAAAAATTATGATAAAGATCATCATCACATTGCTCAGTCTCATTTGCTTGGTGTATACGACACATGCACAACACCGTATCGACTTCTCAACAAACTACGCTGCCGGAGGACGATTACTCATGTGTGTTGACAGCTCCGCTCAACGAGTGCATTACGCAAACACATTCCCCAATCAACCGAACATGTCGTTTAATTATTTGCCCGAAGTCAACGATGTGAGCATCCAAATTCATTTTAGACCACAGGAAAATGTACAGGATTATCGGTACACTATTTTAATAGATGATAAACCGATAGCGGTAAATCGCTCGATCGATGTAGCACGACTAAAAGAGCTTGATAGAGGAGACGAGGAAGTCCTCCGTTATACCTCACTTGGTGTCTTCCCGATACAAGGGAAAACCATCACCACCTTGATCTATAGCATTGAAAGGCCGCTTGCTATAGAGAAAGCTGTCTTTTACGGAAAGCGTGTTCCGAAAGCCCAGATTGACGTCATCGCCACGCGTTTTCCAACCGAAAGAGGCGTCGACTACAATCGCATCATAGCTCCAGACGAAGGAAGAACGTTCACTTTCACTGAAAAGGAGGACGAACTGACCATTGTAAAACAAACAACAAATATTGATTATCTCTATTACGCGACAATAAAAGACAAGGAAACGAACAAATTAATCTTTGAATCTACCTCGTGGCTATACGGCGATTACCGGAATGGAGAGAATAAGCTCTCACCATACGTAAAAATCAGCAAAAGCGTATTTAACAAGTCAGGAGATTATGAGATCGTCATTCAACCTCTAATTCCATGGGACAATTGTGTTGATTGCGCGATATCTCCAGAAGAAATAGAAAATTACACCAGCAGGTATCCGTTGGTGATCACGCTCGACGAAGAAAGTGAATCTAAGCAAGGTTTTAATAATTAGCTGGTCGGCGCATTTTTAATGGGTTATCCTCTTTTGTCGCAGTAAAATTTGATTACTGCGATCCTGAAAATCGATGAGCGTCAACGGCATCCCAGTGCATCGACAGAAACTCTCCGGTGTGCAGAAAAACGTAGAAGATGTTATATATATTACGTAAAGGGGTTCAGGATAGCATGAACAATAACAAGCGGCGTTATAGAGCCGTGTTATTCGGAATCTTTGCGCATAAAATGACGTACATGAGTTCAAGCGATTCCGTTAATATTTTAACTTTAGCTTTGCCATTATGTGGCTAGTTTGATAAAAAAATGAAAAAGATCATCATCACGTTGCTCAGTCTCATTTGCATGGTGTGTACGACGCATGCACAACACCGTATCGACTTTTCGAGAACCTACGGTGCTGGAGGACGGTTACTCATGTGTGTTGACAGTTCCGCTCAACGGGTGCATTCCGCAAACACATTTCCCAATCAAGCGAACGTATCGTTTAATTATTTGCCCGAAGTCAACGATGTGAGCATCCAAATTCATTTTAGACCACAGGAAAATGTAGAGGATTATCGATACACCATTTTAGTAGATGATAAACCGATCGCAGTCAATCGTTCGATCGATGTAGCGCAACTAAAAGAGCGCGACCGAGGAGATGAGGAAGTCTTCAGTTATACCTCACTGGGTATCTTTCCGATACAGGGGAAAACCATTACGACCTTGATCTATAGCATTGAAAGGCCGCTTGCTATAGAGAAAGCGGTCTTTTACGGAAAGCCTATTCCAAAAGCCCAGATTGACGTCATCGCCACGCGATTTCCAACCGAAAAAGGGGTTGACTACAATTATATTATAGAGCCGGAAGAAGGGAAAACGCTCACTTTCATTGAAAAAGAGAACGAATTGACCATTGTAAAAGAGACAAGCGATGTGGACTATCTCTATTACACTACGATAAAAGACAAGGAAACGGATAAAGTAATCTTTGAATCCACGTCATGGCTATACGGCGGTTACCTGAATCGAGAAGGCAAGCTTTCGCCTTACGCAAAAGTGAACAAAAGTGCGTTCAACAGATCAGGAGATTATGAAATCGTCATTCAACCTCTAATTCCATGGGACAAGTGTCTTGGTTGCAATTTTTCTCCGGAAGAAATAGAAAGCTATATCAGTAGGTATCCGCTTGTGGTCAGGTTAGATGAAGTTTACACCAAAACGGAACTTTTGATCTACACGTTTATCGCCATATCGATGGTAGGGCTAATTTTTCTTGTTGTGCTCTACTTCACAAAAAACGTCAACAAAAAAAAGATGGCAGAACAAGAACGACAAAAGAACACGGTTAAGGTGCAGCTCCAGTCGATACGTGCTCAACTAAATCCGCATTTTCTGTTTAATGCACTAGCCGGCATCCAAAATTTGATCAACAAAAATGAAATAGCTATTGCCAACACCTACCTTTCTACATTTGCTCGATTGACTCGTAACGTGCTTGACGATAAAGAACTGATTTCCTTATCACAAGAAAAATCCTTGTTAGATGATTACCTGAAGATGGAACAATTGCGATTTGGCTTTCAGTACGAGATGGATCACTCGCCAGATCTAGATTTAGAAAACATCGAAATCCCGAGTATGCTGCTACAACCTTTTGTGGAGAATGCGGT
>DXCW01000166.1 GCA_019115805.1 Candidatus Sphingobacterium stercorigallinarum | reverse complement strand
ACGGCTGCAGAAAACCAAGCCATTGACCGGAGTTATCGCATCGGGCAGTCCAAACATGTGGTGGCCGTCCGCCTAATTTGCAGCGGGACAATCGAAGAGAAAATAGTCAAGCTGCAGCAAAAGAAATCCGACTTGGTGCAACAACTCGTCCGTCCCCAGCAATCCGCAATCGAGCAGCTTTCCAAGCAGGAGTTACTGGGCTTGCTTTAGACCTTCCGTGTAAGCGGTATGGCCATCTCTTTTCTATAGCTCCACCGGTGTATCGGCTGGTAATTCTGGTGTATCGCCGCTCGACGTTGTCCGGTCCATCACCAAAGCAACCATAGAATCCCCAGAAACATTCACTACCGTGCGGAGCATATCAAGCGGCCGGTCGATCGCATAAATCAACGCAATACCCGCGGGACTCACCCCAATAGACTCAAGTACAATGACCAACATCAGTATGCCTGCCCCCGGAACTGCCGCTGCGCCTATTGAAGCTAATGTCGCGGTCACGATGACGCTAAGCTGCTGAGCCAGGGTCAAATCATACCCGAGTACTTGTGCAATAAAGACGGCCGCTACCCCTTGATAGAGGCAAGTTCCATCCATATTCACGGTTGCACCGATCGGCAGCACAAAACTCAGCACATCTTTTCTCACTTTTAAGTTTTTCTCTACACAGTCCATTGTGACCGGTAACGTCGCGGCGCTCGAGCTGGTGGAGAAGGCTAAAAGCTGCGCTGGAATCAGCGCCCTGAAAAAATCGACAGGATTCATTTTTCCTAAGAAAAAAATAAAGAAAGAATACACCCCATAAGTTAAGAAAGCCAGTCCCAGTACAACGGTCAATGCGTAAATGCCTAAAGCCTTAAAGACGTCGAAAGACGGTGCTTCGGCGATCAAGGCGGCCATCAGGGCAAAAACACCGTACGGTGCAGCCAGCATGATCAGATCCACAATACGTAACACAATCTCATTGGCCGAATCCGACACTTTTTTAAATGCGGCAACGCGTTCACCGGGCAAGGAAATCATCGCTACCCCGACCAGTAAACTGAAAAATATGACTTGCAGCATATTTCCATTATCCGCCATCGAACCCACGATATTTTCAGGCACGACTTCCACCAACGGTTGCAGCGGGCCTCTGCCCTCCTGCGTTTGATTGGCTTCATCTACCTTGAGTTGCACATCGCCCCCAAATGAGGTTAACATTTCCTGACGGGTATCCTCCCCGATAAAATTTCCAGGCTGAATCAGGTTGACCAGCACCAAGCCTACAGTTACCGCTAACACCGTGGTTAAGATATATAGACCAAAAGTGCGTATTCCCATTTTGGAAAGCTGGGTCATATCTTTTAAGTCGGATACGCCTTTGATTAACGATACAACTATTAATGGAATCGCGATCAGTTTCAGCAAATTGATAAAAATGGTACCGAAGGGCTTAATCCAGTCCACGACGAGCGCACTTCCTCCTGCAAACTGTGCGGCAGTTAATCCTAGAGCAATCCCCAACCCCATACCCAGCAATATCTGCCAGTGCAAAGCCATTTTACCCATTATACCTCACTTTTTTATCTAGTTTTAACTTCATTATTCCTTATTTTTCTTATCTAAAAATCGGTTCGTTTTGCAGAATCGTCTACATAGTACTAACAGCACGTCAACTTAATCTTGTATCTTCTCCCTAGTTTTCTTTCGCAAAAAAGAACGTCTTTTTATGAACAATTGGTCATTATCGCCCTAAGATAACAGAACACTACAAAAAAGGAAAAAGAAATCTGCTTTTTGTTCCTCTATGATGGGATGCTTTTTTTAAAATCCAAAAACTTAACACACGCTGATCCCTGTTCTTACCATCCAAAAGATACCATTCGAAATGTTGAAAATAATTGATATTTTTAACCCATCAATCTAAACTACACCCCACAAGCCCGCCATGCGTTATTGGATCATCTTATTCAGCTTGAGCTTATTTGGTTCCAGCTATGCACAATCCGAAAGAACTCCGGTTGTATCGTTTCAGGACGCTTATAAACGAATCTATCAGGCGACTGTCATTCACCAAACTCCCCCTACAATCGATGGGAAACTGGATGAGGATCTTTGGCTGAATCAAGGAAACTGGTCGGATAAATTTGTACAGGTCATTCCATTTGAGCGAGCCCATACCGATTCTTGGACTCGGGTAAAACTGTTTTATGACGAGCAAAACATCTACGTGGGCGTGTATTGTAAGGACATCCATCCCGAAGAAATGAACGCCTTCATCGGAAATCGCGACGATAACAGCAATGGGGATTTGATCAGCATCGCGTTTGACTCCTATCACGATTACCGAGCAGCCGTGGAGTTTAACATCAATCTGGGCGGGAATAAAACGGACTTGACCGTGACGGACAAACTCTCTGTTAATCTAAGTTGGAATGCGGTTTGGGAGGGAAAAACACATAGAAATCCGGCCGATTCGAGCTGGACGGCCGAACTCCGTATTCCTTTTAGTCAAATACGTTACAACCAATCCAATCCCGAGGGCACATGGGGGCTGCACGTTAGGCGGATTATCCGGCGGAATAATGAGGTGCAGAACTGGAGTTTGATACCGATCAAGAATAATGGGCATGTGTTTTCATTTGGTGAGATGCACGGCATGGATAGTTTGCCTCGGCCCAAGGGCATTGAAGTCCTGCCCTACGCCATGGGAAAGCTTGTGCGCGAGCC
>DXCW01000024.1 GCA_019115805.1 Candidatus Sphingobacterium stercorigallinarum | reverse complement strand
GCTCACTAGAAAGCCCATTGGCGATATCGACCTGAAAATCACTAGTGACCTGGTCAATGGAACGGTTGTGATGCGATTCGGAAGCAGCGTTTAATCCAGTCATACCGGATAAACAATGGCCATCCATTTATGTTGGAAAATATTTGAAGTTCCCTATACCCCATCTCCACGCGTCATCCTGTTTACGCACGAAGAACCCCAACACCGGTACCGCGGTGACTACCACAGGATATGGTAAGTCAACAGCTGCTCATCTAAATGCGTTTCGCGTTATTTTTTAATGAGTTGACGACTATTTGTACAATCTAGGGGAAGGGCTTTAGGAACCGTTGCCTCTCGCGGTACGTTACCAGAGTGTAGCAGTCGGCAAAGCATAAAAAGTTGTATCTCGTTCCGCTTGCCAGGGAGCCTGATTGAACGGCCAACATTTGTCCGTATCAGCGACGCATTTACCTATCTCTCTTGATCCCCACTGATACCCAATTTTATACGTATTGCCATTCTCTGTTATGGTTCCGAATATCGTGGGATAGGACGATCCGGACACCCCATTGGTGTACTGAATAGTGCATTCCAGTTTTAAGACGGTACCCGCCGGCAGCTTACCGATCTCTTCCAAATCCCCAATTGTTTTCGACACTTGCACATAACGCCATTTTGGATGCAGACTGTCCAGCAACGTGCAAGGGTACCGGCCATTTTCATTTGATCTCAGCTTTTCTTTAAATACAGCCGCTTCCCTTTTTAGTACTACGGTCTCGCCGATCCATGCTTTGAACGGTTCGTATTGATTCAGACTGGTGGCCTTGGTCTTAACGGTTGCATAAATAAGAAAAACAAGACCTCCTATGGCACCAATAATCATCAGTATGGCATTTCGAATGAATTTCTTTCCTGTCATCTTACGTTTTGTCGGTTAGGTATATTTCTGTCCCTCATAGATCTGATGGTTACCACAGTAGACATCATCTTCGCTCGCAAATTGTTTCATAGACAAGTATTCGGACTATTTAGGTATCGAAGTCTTGAACTCCTCATAGGCTAAAAAGACGAACAACGCGATAATCAACACCACAAAGATCCAACCCGCTATCGTCATTTTAAACACAAAGGGAGGTTTGGAAACCCCAGCGACCTTCTCCCTAGCGAAAGCCTTCATCTCTGTGGTCCAAAGACGTCGGGGAATTAACTTCCCGGTCGCATCGTCCCAAAACTCACCGAATGCTTGCTTGGAATACCCCCTAAACATGAGGGTTCTTATGAACGTCCGATACAATCCAAATCCCATCGGATTGTTCTTATCCTTCGGATTTTGAAGGCCATCTACACTATAGATTTCTTGTTCTATTTTATCAACGTTAAAAAACATTTACATTCGAGTTTCAGTCGTTTAATCTTCCTTTTTCCAAACGTAACTACCCTCCTCTCTTGTCGTCTCCGATGTGAGCTATGCCGAAGACTATCATTTGTGTTCCGGCCTGCGCCGAAAACCGGTAATAGACCACTGTTTTTTTCGGCACTAATGATAAGGGGGAAATATCCCAAAAGCAACCGAGATACAAATTGGTCAGAACAAGGATCCGATTTTCCGACAGATCGCTTTCCGTTTGAATTCATCCAAAAGTCTGAATAATATGGGGGAAAATATAGCCTATCAGAGGCACATACCATCTACACGATTTCGTCAAGCACCTACAAAGCATATACAGAGATTGCAAATTGGAAACCGAGACACCTGATCTGCAGCGGTTCTAGGTACCGACAACTCGCTAATCCATCGTTACTCGCCTCCTAACCAAAAAATATACAACTAACTGATAAACAGATGTTAAATTCTTTTAACAAAACTTTAAAATAAAAGCTGAAGTTAAAAAATTACCTTTACAACTATTTGACACTTAATTCAAACACCTATAATGTACTCCCCCATTAAATTTCACAACGTAAACACATCGTTTTCAAAGGCACTTAAAGAAAAAATCAACTTATATTTTAGTCAAAAAGCATATTTGAAAGAAGGGAACTCAAAGCTTTTCTTAAAAGCAGGTGTTTTAGTCTCTACACTGGTATTGATGTATGTGGTGCTGGTTTTCGTTCAACCGGTTTGGTATGTGTCTTTGCTGCTTTGTGTATTCTTCGGGTTCAATCTTGCTGCGATAGGGTTTAATATTATGCATGATGCGGGTCATGATACCTTTTCGTCCAATAAGACCGTAAATCGAATATTTTCATATTCGCTGAATCTGCTCGGCGGGAATATTTTCCTCTGGAAGCTTAAACACAATATTGCGCACCACACGTTTACAAACATTGATGGCGCGGACCACGATATTGAAATTAAATTTATGCGGGTACATCCTGACCAACCGCTAGAGAAAATTCATAAGTACCAAAGGTTCTATTTTATTTTTCTGTATTCGATATCCTATCTGGCCTGGATCTTTTATCAAGATTACGAGAAATTCTTTATGCAACGGCTAAGCAAGGACTCCAAAAAGTTCGTTTTACCGGTGCGAGAAAAAGTTATTTTTTGGTTGAGCAAGGCTTTGCATGGTCTATTGTTCATCGTCATACCGATCATTTTCCTAGGACCTATAAAAGCACTTATCGGTATACTGATTGCAAGTTTAGTTTGTGGATTAACGCTGGCTACCATATTCCAACTGGCACACGTTGTCGAGGACACCGAGTTTAATACCGTCTTAAACAATAAAGTAGACGACGAGTGGATGGTACATCAAATCCGGTCAACTTCCAATTTCGCTACAAGAAGCAAGGTATTGACATGGTTTTTAGGGGGGCTAAATTACCAGGTAGAACATCACTTGTTCCCACGGATCAGCCATATTCACTACCCACAACTGAACAGTATCGTAAAAGAAACCTGTCAGGAATTCGGCCTGAAATACAATGAACATAAAACGTTGTTTTGTGCATTCAAATCCCACTTTCAGGTGATCGGCATGATGTCAAAATAGATATAACAGTGCATGAGATTTCTGCTTATCATCACTTTTTCACTGATTATGCAAGCGCTAACGGCGCAACATCAAGACACGCTCATGGAGCGTGCAGCTGAAGCATTGAATCAGAAGGATTATTGCACAGCGTTTGACCATTTTAACATTATATTGCAAGACAGCTCCAAACGTACACCGTATGACTATTATTCGGGCGCGGTTTCCGCTGCGAACTGTGCGGCTGAGCAACAGGCGCTCAGATGGTTGGATATGGCCTTAGCCAAGGGCTTGGGACTAAATGAGGAGGAAATCTCATACATCGAAACCGACAGAAATTTAGTCCGATTGCATACCCATAGCGAATGGGAAGTCTTCATTTCCAGGATGAAAAACGCCTATGCGAATCACCGGATCTCAGAAGAAAAAAAGGCGGACGAATGGCTGAATTCTTTGTTGAAAAACAATATCAGCCACCGGAACCAAAATAACGCCATAGAGAAAACTGATGGTTTCGCTCTGTTTTTCACAAACGTCGATAGTCTAAGCGTCCCCTATCTTGTATACGTTCCAAGTACGTACGAGCCATCGCAAGCGAGCCAGGTGATCGTCTTTCTGCACGGTGGCGTGGTGAACCTTGACGACTTCCAACACAAAAGTCCCGACATTGCTCGAGAGCCGATTTTTGCAATTGGAGAACGTACCCATTCGATTGTCGTTTATCCGTTTGGGAAAAAGGACTTTGGTTGGTCAAGACAGCGGAAAGCTTTTGAGAACATTTATACGATCATCGACAGCGTTGAATCCATTTACAACGTAGCCCCATCCAAAATTTATCTGGGTGGCATGTCTAACGGCGGATCGGCGGTGTATTGGTTCGCCACACAGAAAACCGATACGTTTGCGGGTTATTTTGCTGTTTCCGCTCTCCCCGCTTTACCAGACATGGAAATAGATTTCGATGAGCTGGCTAGCGAAAAACCGTTTTACAGCATCCATGCTCAAGACGACGATGTGGTGGTATATGACAGTGTGCGTGCCATCTATACGGAAAACAAGTCCGCGGCAGCAAACTGGCATTTTCAAACCGTTGACACGGGTGGGCATGGGTTCATATATCGACCGGATATCGGTGTGGCTCTTTTAGAAACACTCACACGTCAATTATTAACAAAATAGCTTACTAAAACGCTAATCAAGCGTTGCATACGTCGCTTTCCCCATGTATTGTATAGGGGCAGTATGAGTTGATGTATTTCCGATTTTACAATCTCCGGTATAATACGTAAATTATAGCTCAGTTTATATAACGCTATTCCCTATTGGATTTTGCTATCAAAATATCCGGCTTCAGTGCTTTTGAATCCAGTCCTAACCTGAATGAACCTACCTACTTCATTGTTTTAATAGACGGTGAGACCACTTTTTCTGTAGATTTTCATACCTATGACGTCTGGGGAAAAAACATCCTTTTTCTGTCGCCCTATCAGTTGTTGAGCTGGGACTCAAGCGACTTGAAAATTAGTCGTTTTTTACAGTTCCATGGTGATTTCTATTGCATCGAGTATCATAAATCAGAAGTCGCTTGCAATGGGATATTATTCAATAATATATATGACCAACCTTATATACCAGTTGATGCCCCCTTTTTTCAAGAGATTGGGTTGCTTTTCGATAAAATAGAAAAAATTGGGGATGTGATGCTGAGCTATGATTTATCGATTGTTAGATCGTACCTTCAACTTATACTTGCACTGTGTAGTAAGGAAAAACAAATTAAAAACAAACCTGTTGATCTTCCCAACGGCAACTCGGATATGATAGACTTTAGCGCGATGCTTGACACATCCTTTGCTTCCTCAAAGTCTGTCTCTTTTTACGCCGAACAATATGGCTTATCTGTAAACGCATTTAGCAAAAAAGTAAAGAAATATTATGGAAAAGCCCCCTCGAAGCTCATTCAGGAACGTTTGACACTCGAGGCAAAAAAGCTCCTGCATCTCACCTATAAAAGCATTAAAGAAATTTCAAAAGAATTGGGCTTTGAGGATGAATTTTACTTCAGTAGATATTTTAAAAAGGAAGTTGGTGTATCTCCGAAAACTTTTCGAGAAAAGGTAGGCATATCCATTGTTGCTAAAAAATCTATGTAATATCCACATTTGTCCATTTTACGGCAAGAAATACTGGCGTAGCTTTGATGTCTTATATTAAAGACACCAAAAAATGGAAAAATTTCTGAGCCTGTTTGCCGATTTTCAAAGTGGATTTACCAATCTTATGCGTATTGCGATATGTATTGTCATGGTATGGATTGGTGGGCTGAAAGCCTTTCAATATGAAGCGGACGGCATCGTCCCTTTTGTAATTAATAGTCCGTTTATGAATTTCTTTTATCATAACACCGGTAATACAGCTTTAAATGAACAAGGGGAAGAAGTTGCAGAATATACACTTTACAAAAACCCAGAGGGTAAAACAGTTCAAAAAAACATAACCTGGCACGAACAAAATAATACCTATATTTTTTCATACGGTCTGGGGACCGTTATTGTCGCAATCGGAGCGCTAGTCTTATTAGGCATATGGTTTCCAAAGATTGGATTTTTGGGTGGCCTGTTGACCGTTGGAATGTCATTGGTGACACTCTCGTTCCTAATCACTACACCAGAAGTTTATGTACCACAGCTTGGTGGAGATTTTCCCACCCCTAATTATGGTTTCCCGTATTTGTCGGGCGCAGGCCGATTGGTGTTAAAAGATATCATTATGCTGGCTGGGGGCTTGCTATGCGCATCGGATGCTGCGAAGAGTATATTGAGGCAATCGTTTAAGAACTGAGGCAGAGATCCGCAATGCTGTTGATTATTCCTTGATAAATTTTATCAAAAAGAGGCTTTAGTATTTTCATTAGAAGCGAGGCGCACTGAGGGAATAGATCGTACATCCCACTATTTAAATCATCCATACACGGGAGATTTACCAGACTTAGCGTGCGGCTCACTTCATTATAAAGCACCAAAAGGGTAATCACCACTATTTCCCCAATCCTAACGCGAAAACCAACACAGTTTATCCCACGGCCATTTTTGCTGAAGCTGTCCATAAATATTCTGGAATCGGCTTTTCTAAATTCCACGTGATTGACATCGGCTTGGATCCTTCGTAGTCTACAAAATGTGCTGGACCAACGAAAACGTAGCCTACTGTATTTCCATACATATCATGTTTAGATTCTCGAACGAAAAGTAATATTTTCTTTTGAAATTTAGCATGTGTAATATATGACCTTCCTCTGGGAGAATTATCAGCGATTCGATTTTGTGACTGCCAGTGAAACAAAGTCTCACTTATGGCATAGTCCTCGTACATGGTGGTTGGCGAGAAGTCAGATTCGGATTTTTGTAGGTTGACAAAGAGTAACTCGGTATTCAAAAGTTTATTTTCTGCTGAACCTTCTCTATTCGGATTCTTTTTATCCAATGTACTCAATTGAAACGCAGCCAATATCTGATCACGAGTATACCGCCCATGTAGTTGTAACGGTTGCTGATATCCCAGACTTGTACAAACGGACTCCTCAAAATCGATCAAACTAATGCGCAAACGAAGGTATTCTACGATCTCAGCCAAATAGTGCTTATTTCGTCCTATCGTTTCGATTGACTCTTGTAACGATCGACTGGGTGACGCCTCTTGCCAAAAATCGTAATGAAGCATAGTCAAATGTAATTTGTCCAATTCAGATATAATTTGTTCTTCAATTTTAAATCCATTTTCAGCCAGTGACAATATAAATTTAAAGTATGAAAGGGAATTAGTAGCTGCCCATTTCTTGCGCAACATCACCATGTAATGTTTTTCATTGCTACGATCAAAGTCGTTCAGCAATCCAGCATCTGCACACAATGCTGACCAGGTGCCACGAAGATAAAGTCGCTGGTAGGGAATGTTATTTATTCTAAGGAAATTCGACAGGCTCAACGGTGAGGATGTCTGATTAATATAGTTCTGTAACCTTCTAACAAGATCTCTTTTCCCGAATGACGTTGCTCGACGAATATTATTTAAGATGACTTCTTTAGCTTTTTTCTCAAGAACGATCGAACAACCTAGTGGAAGGTGGTTGAAGTCATTCTCTATTTCTTTCAAAACCGTGTTGTTTGTTTTGCCAATCAGCGCGCGAAATTTTGATTCAAAATCATAATCGGGGTGCGCATTCCCCACAAAGTCTAATACCGTTAATACATCTTTACTTTCATGCAGCCGCAAACCTCGCCCTAATTGCTGAAGAAAAATAGTCAAGCTTTCTGTAGGACGTAGAAACAACACCGTGTCTATTTCTGGAATGTCGACCCCCTCATTAAACATATCGACTACAAATAAATAGTTAAAATCTCGTTTTCTAAACCTACTTAAAAGGGTCGTCCGATCCTGCGCATTATCCGAAGTGAGCACGGCGGCCCGTAGCCCTGCAAGTTCAAATTTACGTGCCATAAAATTAGCATGTTCTTTACTCACGCAGAAGCCTAGTGCGAGAACTTCGTGTATATCTTTACAATAACGATCCAAATTTCGTATAATATCACGAACGCGT
>DXCW01000023.1 GCA_019115805.1 Candidatus Sphingobacterium stercorigallinarum | reverse complement strand
TTCTCCGATTCAATAAGGTGTGCTACATGCGCTACGCTATGATCCCTGTCTTCCATTTCGAGGACAATAATCGCGCCCTGTTGTTGCATAGATAAGGTGCTATTGACTGCCGTCAACAACTCTTTGGCGGTGAGTACCCCTAAAAATTCTTTTTGACTATTTAAAACAGGTAAGACGTCGTAAGCGTATCTTTCTAAGTACTGCATGGCATCGTATAGGTGCTGATAATCGAACACGTATACAAAGGGGAATGTCAACTTGAGCTCTTGAACCTGTCGCGTAGCGTCCTCGGCGGATAGCAGATCTTCTTCGCTGACTAGTCCCAAATACTCCTTGGCATTGACGATAGGGAGTTGCTGTAAATGCAGCTCGTTCACCTTTTCCAGTGCGTAGCTCACCGTGTCGTCGGGACGGAGTTCCGTATAGAGCGTGGATATGTTTTCTCCGATGAACATCTTAGATATTTTATCTCAAGTTTAGTTAATAAGTTAGCAAAAACAAAACATAGACAAGTAAAATTCGAAAAATATGCACAGCCGATGCGCATGTGACGATTCCGGTAATCGGCGCGAGGCTCGCGACACAAAGGAATTAGGAACGTCTCACCGAATTAATCGTACAAATTGAAAAAATAAAAGTACTTTACCTTACTTAAAAGGAATTATGTAATTTTACGCTTCATTACTATGAGTAGTAACTTTATGGACTTACAAGAAAAAGCTAAGTTTATTGAAATCCGGGAAGTGATACGTAAGAAAAGTCCGAAGTTAGCAAAATGGATACCTAGACCAATTTTACGGTATTTAGAGCGTACTCTGCATCAGGACGACATCAATTATATCATGACCAAATATCACGATCGTTTTGGGCTTGACTTTGTCGATTCGCTATTGGATGAACTGGGCGTGGTGGTGGAACTCGAGGGCGTGGAAAATATTCCATTGGATGATAGTGTTATCTTTGCGTCGAATCACCCACTCGGAGGATTGGACGGTGTGGCCTTCATGCAGGCCATTGGGCGATACCGGAAAGATGTAAAGTTTCTGGTTAATGATATTTTAATGAATATCCGTAATTTAGAACCGCTATTTATTCCTGTCAATAAATTAGGTGGGCAGAGCAAGTCGGCCATCGCTGCTATTGAGGAGGCTTATGCATCTGATCACGCATTGTTAGTCTTTCCGGCAGGTCTAGTTTCCCGAAAGATTGAAGGAGAAGTAGTGGACTTGGAATGGAAAAAAAGTTTTATAAGTAAGGCAAAAAAGTATAGAAAAGATATAGTGCCGGTCTATATCGAGGGGCGTAATTCTAATTTTTTCTATAATTTGGCGAAATGGAGAGCAAAAATAGGATTGCAGGCCAATATTGAAATGCTGTACTTGCCCGACGAAATGTTTTCCCAAAAAGGTAAAAAGATCAAGATTCGTGTCGGCAAGCGCATCTCATTTACGCAGTTTGACAAAAGTAAAAATGAACGCCAATGGGCTGCAGATGTAAAGCAACAAGTATACGCCATGGCAGACGGTAAAGAATAATTTATGCAAGAGATAATAGCACCAGTTGATCGATCATTAATAAAAAAAGAACTGACCAAAGATTTATTTATTCGTTATACCAATAACGGACGAAATGAAATCTATGTGGTCAATTACCATAACGCTCCTCATATCCTGAGAGAGATTGGTCGATTACGCGAAGTGACATTTCGAGGAGCAGGGGGAGGAACTGGCTTGCCTTTAGATATCGATGAAAATGATACCTCCGCGCATTGTTACGATCAATTGATCGCTTGGAATCCAGAGGATGAAGAAATTATTGCCGGGTATCGGGTGATAAAATGTGATCAAGTCGCCGCTGCAGACGGCTCTTTGCATTTGTCTACCGCTCATTATTTTGATTTTTCTGATCAGTTTGTCGAAGAATATCTTCCCTACACCATCGAGTTGGGGCGGTCTTGGGTGCAGCCCAAATATCAGCCGGCGATAGACAATCGAAAGGGGATTTTTTCATTGGACAATCTTTGGGACGGTTTGGGTGCTTTGGTATTGCTGAATCCCGAGGTTAAATATCTGTTTGGAAAGGTGACCATGTATCCGCACTACCGTGCTGAGGCCCGGGATTTGCTGATGTATTTTATGGAGCATTATTTCCCAGATAGCGACCAGTTGGTTCGACCGATGAATCATTTGAGTATTGGATACAAAACCGACATCGGTGCCTATAGGGGAATATTTGATGGTCTTCCTTATAAGGAAGGATATAAAGTATTGAACGCGAGAATTCGCGAGATGAACGAAAATATTCCACCGTTGATCAATACGTACATGAATCTTTCCCCTACCATGCGGGTGTTTGGTACGGCTCGGAATAACGAGTTCGGGGAAGTGGAAGAGACCGGCATTATGATTACAATAGATGACATCTATCAAGCAAAGAAAGAAAGACACATGTCTACCTTCGAACGCGACCGATATTATGGACGTGAAGCAGAAGAAACAAAATAGGTATATTTAATCAGGCTGTCGGATGACAGCCTTTTTTGTGCGCTTATCTTTTGTGTCCAGACCAGGTGGAAAGTTAGGGGCCGGAGGAGGTATAGACCATTCGGATATGTGGGATTCCATCTTCGAGATAAGCCGGACTTTCCGTGTGGAAACCTAAGGAAGCATAAAACTCTTCCAGATGTTGCTGAGCGCTTATTCGAATGGGAGTCCCGGGATACAATTGCAAGGTTTGGGTCAATGCGCGTGACACTAAGTCCCGTCCTAATCCCGATGATCGGTATTCGGAATCGACGACGACCCGGCCAATTGCTGCGCTATTGGGAAACGATATTCCTGGTGGCAACAAGCGAGCGTAAGCTAGGATTCGGTCGCCGTGCTGGAGGAAAAGATGTGCAGCAGCCTGATCCTTATGATCACATTCAGGATAAAGGCAGTTCTGCTCCAGCATAAATACATTGATTCGCAGCGAGAGGATTTGATATAGATCCGTTGTGTCAAGCTCCTTGAAGGACGAAATATGCCACTCCATGAATTTTTGTTATATTAAGATAGCAGTTGCTTGACGATCGCGGAGATGGTTTTGCC
The DNA here is from genome assembly GCA_019115805.1 of Candidatus Sphingobacterium stercorigallinarum. Classification (GTDB taxonomy): domain Bacteria; phylum Bacteroidota; class Bacteroidia; order Sphingobacteriales; family Sphingobacteriaceae; genus Sphingobacterium; species Sphingobacterium stercorigallinarum. Next base: position 16,952 of record DXCW01000023.1, on the reverse strand, counting down.
GTCTGCTTGCCCGGCTAGTTTTTGGTTCGCCAAGCCCATCACCTTTCCCATATCTTTCATTGAACTCGCGCCCGTTTCCTGAACAACACCTTGAATGATCGCTTTGGTTTCCTCCTCTGACAGCTGCTGCGGTAAATACGCTTCAATGACTGCAAGTTCACTCATCTCTACCTGATAGAGATCTTCCCGGTTCTGTTCTTGGTAAATTTCAGCCGACTCTTTTCGCTGTTTAGCCAATTTTTGCAATACTTTTAGTTCTGTCTCGTCAGAGAGTTCTTCGGTTTTCCCTTTCTCGGTTTTCGCTAAAAGGATTGCGGCCTTGATGGCGCGAAGACCAGCTAAACGTGCTTGATCTTTAGCTATCATGGCGCTTTTAATGTCTTGATTTATTTTTTCTTCTAATGCCATATTAATTCTTGATGTTTCGATTTACAATGGTGCCTGTGGCCTGTGCTGATGGCATAACCAACAGGTCGTTAATATTTACATGGTAGGGTCGAGATAAAACAAACAGCACGATTTCTGCGATGTCCTTGCCGGATAAAGGCGTCAAGTCCCGATATACCGCTTTAGCCCGTTCCGTATCGCCGTGGAACCGCACTTCAGAAAATTCAGTTTCGACCATTCCTGGATTAATTGCACTTACTTTAATACCTTGGTCCAATAGGTCAATCCGCATCGCTTTGTTGAGGGCATCAACGGCATGCTTGGTTGCGCAATAAACATTCCCATTGGGGTAAACTTCCTTGCCAGCGATCGATCCCAAATTGATGATATGAGGTTGCTTGCTTTTCCCCATCAGAGGGACAACGTGCTTTGTAACATATAATAAGCCTTTGATATTCGTGTCGATCATGCGATCCCAATCGCCTATTTTACCCTGATCAATGGGATCTAATCCCTGGCTCAATCCCGCGTTGTTTATCAAGATGTCGATGGTTTTCCATTCGACAGGTAGATTGTTTATGGTGGTTTCCACTTCCTCCGCATTCCGAACGTCCAGCTTAAACGTATGGATTTCGCAATCTGGATTGATCTCATGGATTTCCTTGGCTAAGGCTTCCAATCGATCGATGCGTCTAGCACAGAGTAGTAACCGGTATTGTTTTGCGGCGGCAAGCTCAATCGCACAAGCTCGCCCGATTCCCGAGCTGCTGCCCGTAATTAACACACTTCTTATATGCGGTTGTTCCATAGTTGAAATCTACTAAATGAGCTATCTCAAGCATTCGTATATGGTGCAAAAACCAAAGGTCTGAGGGCGTACCCGACAATCTGTAAATCCGACTCGCTTTGTAATTTCCGCAAAACGTGATCCGTCCGGAAATTTTGCAACTGATTCAGGCAAGTAACGGTACGCTCGGTTGTCTTTAGAAATGAGCCTACCCATAGCTGGGGTGATTTTGTTGAAATAAAAATTAAACAGTTGTTTGATCGGAAAAGCAGAGGGATTGGATAGCTCTAAAATGATGGCTTTTCCACCTGGCCGAATGACCCGTCGTATATCTCGGAGACCCTTCTCTAAGTCTTCAAAGTTTCGAACACCGAAAGCAACGGTAACGGCATCAAATACTTCATTGTCAAACGGGAGATTTTCCGAATCGCCCAATTGCACTTCGATCCGGTCCTGCAGTCCCTTCTTCTCGATCTTATCACGAGCGACGCGCAACATACCTTCTGAAATGTCCACTCCGATAATTTTTTTGGGATTCAGGATGTGTAACGACTCCAAGGCGAAATCACCAGTTCCTGTGGCTACATCCAGTATATATTGCGGCTTTAGCGGTCGGAGCGCACGAATGGCTTTTTTTCTCCAAATGGTGTCAATACCCAATGTCATGAATCGGTTTAATAAATCATAAGTCCCCGAAATGTTATTGAACATATCGGCCACCTGTTCTTTTTTTCCACCTTCCTGACTATAAGGTTTAACTGAGGATGCATCGTTTGCCATAAGGACAAATATACAATAAAGTCAGCAGAAAGTTGGGGATTTGTAGGCTACGCTGTTTTGCGATCCTTGAAAACTTGGAGTGATAAAGGCAAGGATAATTTTTTTTCATTGTTACAACGAACCCGCTCCAAGGAGACAGGGCTTTAGCGATGCCTTTAAAGTTCAATTTTCGGTGTATTTATATTTCGTGTTATCCGCTCTATATGACTCAGTTAGAAGGTTTTTTATCTTGCAGCCGCAGCGGTTGTTCACATTAAAACAGGTTATCCACACCTTTTTTAACGTGCTGTTATTCAGTTTTTTGTATATCTTTTCAACAGCTTTTTCACATCAAGTGTGGAATACTATGGGGTTCAAAATCAGTCTTTTCGCATGATAGTTGAGGGCTATTAACGGACTGTTAAGAACTTGATAATTGGGGGTGCTTTATTTTTGCTACATTTGTTACCCCATCGATGAAGCGGGAGTAATCGAGCCTAGAAAATTTTACAAATATGTCAGTGGAAAACGAATTTAAAAACAGTGGGTCTGGACAAAGTAATCGAGCGAATTTCAATAAAAAACGGACGAGCTTAAACAACTTGGTTTCAGGATTGGGAAAGCTACCTCCCCAAGCACTGGATTTAGAGGAGGCGGTGCTTGGTGCGCTGATGTTGGAGAAGAACGCCTTGAGTGAGGTGATCGATATTCTTAAACCCGAGTCCTTTTATAAAGAAAGTCACCAAAAGATTTTTCAAGCTATTTATAATCTTTTCCAAAAGACCTCACCAATTGACCTGCTGACGGTAGTGGCAGAGCTCAGGCAGATGGGGGATCTGGAAATTGTCGGGGGGGCATATTACATCACACAATTAACCGATAGAGTGGTCTCCGCGGCTAATATCGAATATCACGCGCGTATTATCTCTCAAAAATATATTCAGCGGGAATTGATCAAAGTATCGACAGAGATCATCAACGCGTCGTACGACGAAACTTCAGATATTTTCGACCTGCTTGATCATGCGGAGAAGTCTTTGTTCGATATTGCACAGAATAATTTACGTAGGGATTCTCGTAAAATGGATGACATCATGCGGGAGGCGATAACCTCCTTGGAATTGCTGCGAGATCGTACAGACGGATTGACGGGTATCCCTTCCGGATTGACTGCGCTGGACCGCATGACATCGGGATGGCAGCGTTCAGATTTGGTGATTATCGCCGCTCGACCAGCGATGGGGAAAACTGCTTTTGTTTTGTCCGTAGCTAGAAATGCTGCGGTGGACCATGACCGCCCGGTGGCGGTATTTTCGTTAGAAATGTCTTCGGTTCAATTGGTCAATCGGTTAATTGCTGGAGAAACAGAAATCGAGCAGGAAAAGCTAAAAAAAGGAAATTTAGCCGACCACGAATGGCAACAATTGCATTCAAGAATTGGCCGATTAACGGAAGCACCCATTATCATTGACGATACGCCCGCATTAAATGTATTTGAATTCCGAGCGAAATGTCGCCGATTAAAAGCGCAATATGATATTCAGATGGTGGTCGTGGATTATTTACAATTGATGCATGGTAAAAGTGACGGAAAAGGAGGGAATCGAGAGCAAGAAATCGGTAGCATTTCTCGTGCATTAAAATCGGTCGCCAAAGAGTTAAATATTCCTGTCTTAGCGCTATCGCAACTGAGTCGTGCGGTGGAGTCCAGACCGGGAAACAGTAAGCGACCTATGTTGTCGGATTTACGGGAGTCTGGATCGATTGAGCAGGATGCGGATATGGTGTTGTTTCTTTATCGACCGGAATATTACGGGTTGACAGAAGACGAAGAGGGGCGTTCTACGGCAGGAGTGGGAGAGGTTATTATTGCGAAGCACCGTAACGGCGAGACCGGGATTGTACCTTTGAAGTTCGTTGGGAAATATGTTAAGTTTGTCGATCTAGACGATGATTTTGCTGGAATGGGTGGTGAGGCTGGCTTCGGTGATGCTGGAGGTGGATTTGGGTCAGCGATGCAGCCGTCTGATCAATTCAGTGGCTTCGGAGGTGGTATTACCATGCCGTCCCGAATGAACGATATGCCCGATGATGCGCCATTCTAATTGATTTAGGGTTCCACCTCGGTGCGCTATTTCTAGGGAAAAGATGGGTTCCACGTTTACATCGACATAAAATTCTCTGCCGTTTTCCAGCAGCTCTCCGCAGCAGGGTAGGCTTATCCGTTCCCTGACTGAGAATTTTCTGGTTTTCTAATACATTTTTTGTTAGATTTGAAGTCCCATTTGAAGATAGGATTGCTAATAAAATAAGGAGTAAAATTTGGATTATTTAGAAGGGTTAAATCCCTCTCAACGAGCGGCTGTTGAACAAATTCGGGGGCCGGTAATGATCGTGGCGGGCGCAGGCTCAGGGAAGACGCGCGTAATTACTTATCGGGTGGCCCATTTGATTCGCAACGGTGTAGATCCCTTTCATATTTTAGTGTTAACCTTTACCAATAAAGCTGCTCGCGAAATGCGCGAACGGATCACCACTGTGGTTGGACCTGAAGCGAAGAATATTTGGATGGGGACTTTCCACTCCGTTTTTGCTAGAATTCTTCGAGTAGAAGCCGAATTGTTGGGTTATCCAAAGAACTTCACCATATACGACACCGACGATACGAAGAGTCTATTGAGGGCAATTTTGAAAGAGATGAACTTGGATGATAAGCTCTACAATGTCAATCACGTATATGGTCGTATTTCGTCAGCGAAAAACAATTTAATTTCTCCTCAAGAATACAATAAAAATGAAGCGATCTTAGCGGAAGACAATTCCAATGGTCGCGGGCAATTGGGACAGATCTATCTGACCTATGCGCAACGGTGTTATCGGGCAGGGGCGATGGATTTTGACGATCTATTGTTTAAAACGAACGTATTGTTAAACAAGTACCCTGACGTATTGCATAAATATCAACACCAGTTTAAATATTTGATGGTAGATGAGTATCAGGATACGAACTTTTCGCAATATTTAATCGTGAAGCGGTTGGCGGCAGTGAATGAAAATATTTGTGTGGTTGGAGATGATGCGCAAAGTATCTACGCTTTTCGCGGGGCAAATATTCAAAATATTCTCAATTTTCAAAAAGACTATCCGGATGTCCAGGTCTATAAGCTAGAGCAAAATTACCGATCCACTAAGATGATCGTCAACGCGGCGAATAGCATCATCGCCAATAATAAAAACCAGTTGGAAAAAAATGTTTTTTCTGACAATGAAGACGGAGAGAAGATTAAAGTTCGCCGGGCGTTTTCTGATAACGAGGAAGGTAAGATTGTTGCCGAGAGTATATTGCAAGAAAAAGCACTAAAGGGTATGCGCTACCAGGATTTTGCTGTGCTCTATCGTACCAACGCACAATCACGTTCTTTGGAGGAGGCTTTGAGAAAGCTGAATGTTCCGTATAAGTTATACGGCGGGACCTCGTTTTATCAACGCAAGGAAATTAAAGATTTAATTGCGTATTTTAGGCTTACCTTCAATCCAAATGATGAGGAAGCCTTAAAGCGCGTTATTAATTATCCGCGCAGAGGTATCGGTGATACGACCGTGGAAAAAATAATGGTGGCTGCTGACCGACAACAGGTACGATTGTGGGATGTGGTAACGAATGCAGCCCTATTTCTTGACGGAAGAAGCGCCTCAGCAGTGTCGAATTTTGGGCTTATGATTCAAAGCTTTCAAGCTATGTCGCGATCGAATTCTGCATTCGATACGGCGATGCATATTGCTCAACACTCCGGCGTATTAAAAGATCTTTACGCAGACAAATCGGTGGAAGGCCTAGCCCGATACGAAAATATCCAAGAACTATTAAATGGGATAAAAGAATTTGCCGAACGTGAGGATATTGAGGAAAAAGGACTGGATGTCTTTATGCAAGATATTGCTTTATTGACAAACGACGACAATGACAAAGATCCCAATGCCGATACCGTTTCTTTGATGACCATTCATGCGTCCAAAGGATTGGAATTCCCGGCAGTGTATGTCGTAGGGCTAGAGGAAAATTTGTTCCCGTCCCAATTGTCCTTGAATTCTCGATCGGAATTGGAGGAGGAGCGGCGCTTGTTCTATGTGGCTGTGACACGAGCGGAGAAACTTTTGCACCTGTCGTATGCGACATCTCGGTATCGGTGGGGAACGTTGAATAATTGTGAGCCCAGTCGTTTTCTGGACGAGTTAAACCCAAGTTGTCTGGATTTGGATTTTAGTTCTAGAGATCGATCTAACGACAATCAGGGGTTTGTTTCCGAACGACTACAATGGCAGAAGAAGGAGGAGGGAGATGTGTTCTCTAAGCCCAAGCCTAAGCGGATGAAGGCCACCTCGGTGCTTCCAAAAGCGCATGTGCCCAGTCCAGATTTCGCACCTTCAGATACCTCTGGCTTACAAGTTGGTATGGAAGTTGAACACGAGCGATTTGGATTTGGGAAAGTCCTTAATCTGGAAGGAAAAAAACCAGATGTGAAAGCGACAATTTTTTTCAAAGAGTTGGGACAGAAGCAATTGTTGCTTAAATTTGCCAAGCTTAAAATTGTTAAGTGATCTTTAGTTAATAAAGTGCCTTCTTAGGCACTGTAATATACAAGTATGATTTTTGATTATAATAGCACCCGGCCTAAACTAATATTAGCGGAATATGGTCGTAATGTGCAGAATATGGTAGACTATATTTGCACAGTCCCAGATAGAGCGGAACGCAACCGCCTTGCACAGGTCGTGATTGATATGATGGGCGTATTGAACCCGCATCTTCGAGATGTCTCAGATTTTAAGCACAAACTTTGGGACCACCTCTACATCATTTCAGACTTTAAAATAGATGTGGACTCGCCCTACCCTGCACCTAACAAAGAGGAAATACGTCATAAGCCCGAGCCCCTCCAGTATCCGAATCACCGCATTCGCTATAAACATTATGGACATACCGTAGAACAGATGATTAACAAAGCGGTAGGTATTTCTGATGGAGAGACAAAAGTGAAAATGACCTTAGGAATTGCGAATTTCATGAAGATGGCTTATCTCACATGGAATAAAGATGCTGTTGCTGACGAGCAAATTTTAACAGATCTAAAGACACTTTCCAATGGACAGCTGGAGTTACCAGCGGATACGGTGTTGACTAAATTAGATTTTAAAACGCCGCCGCCGGGGAACCGTACAAAATCCGGTAATGCAAGCAACCAGCAGCAAAACAAACAGCAGGGTGGTAAAAAGAATAAAAAGCCACTTAATAAACAGAAAAAGAAATGATAAATTTAGGGAGCGATCAGCTATCAAGCTGATCGTTCTTTGCTTGATGTTACCATAGGAGAAGTGTGAGCTGAATAACCCGGGGTTATTCGATTAATGAATTGTTGAATATGAATGCATTTGAAATACATGGCGGTAAGCCATTGAAAGGAGAAATTATACCTCAGGGAGCAAAAAACGAAGCTCTTCAGATTATTTCAGCGGTCCTGTTGACTGAAGAGAAAATGACGATTCGTAATGTTCCAGATATCAAGGACGTCAATAAGTTAATTGATCTTTTAGCCTCTTTGGGTGTAGCTGTTAATCGTTTGGAACAGGATACCTATGAATTCCAAGCTAAAGACATCAATATCGACTATTTCAAGTCCGAAGAATTTAAGCAGAAGGGAAGCGGTTTGCGGGGATCCATTATGATCGTTGGCCCTTTACTCGCTCGGTTTGGCGAAGCAGCAATTCCAAAACCAGGTGGCGACAAAATTGGTCGGAGACGACTGGATACCCATTTTTTAGGTTTCGAGAAATTGGGTGCGAAATTCAATTATGATCCGGATAACCATTTTTTCAATGTAGACGCGCGTGGGCTAAAGGGGGCACACATTTTATTGGACGAAGCTTCGGTTACTGGAACGGCAAATATTGTGATGGCAGCGGTGTTGGCATCAGGGACTACGACAATTTACAACGCCGCCTGTGAGCCCTATTTACAGCAACTGTGTAAGATGTTGAACCGTATGGGCGCAAAGATCACTGGAGTGGGCTCCAATTTATTGACCATTGAAGGCGTGGATCGGTTAGGCGGAACAGAACACCGTATGCTACCGGATATGATAGAAATCGGTTCCTTTATCGGCTTGGCTGCTATGACCGGATCAGAAATTACGATTAAGGATGTTCATTTTGAAGAATTGGGCATTATACCCACCGTGTTTTCTCGCTTGGGTATCCAGTTCGAACTGAGAGGTGACGATATATTTATTCCAGCGCAAGATCAATACGAAATTGATACCTTTATCGATGGATCAATTTTGACGATATCCGATGCGCCCTGGCCCGGATTCACCCCGGATTTATTAAGCATTGTACTTGTTACTGCTATTCAAGCCAAAGGGAATGTGTTGATTCATCAAAAAATGTTTGAAAGCAGATTGTTTTTTGTGGATAAACTCATCGATATGGGCGCGCAGATTATATTGTGTGATCCACATCGCGCAACCGTTATTGGGCTGAATAAACAGTTTAAGCTTCGGGGTATTGAAATGACCTCTCCGGATATCCGAGCAGGCGTTTCTTTACTTATCGCAGCGCTTTCGGCACAAGGAAAATCGGTTATTTATAATATTGATCAGATCGAAAGAGGATACCAGAATATTGAGCAGCGTCTTAAAAACCTGGGAGCGGATATCCGTAGAATCGACGCGCAACCGGGAGGACATTAAGGAGCGGCTTTGTCTGGTTCATGTTAAAAAATGTCGACTAGTTGGGCTATTTTAATAAAAGAAACTATAATTGTAAAAAATAAGTTTAATCAACGAGATGAAAAAAATCACATTATTATCCGCTATCGCAGCCCTGATATTGGCCTCATGTGCGGGAAATCCGGAAGGACAAAAAGCAGCAACCTCCGACGCGGTAGAGCTTACAGATGCAGCTGAGGGCACGACGTTCTCGGTGGATGCCGAGGCTTCTAAAGTCGTGTGGACGGGCACAAAAGTAACCGGAGAACACTTTGGAACGGTAGATATCAAGTCGGGTTCCGTAATCGTAAACGAAGGAGCAATTGTGGGTGGGGAGTTTGTCATTGATATGAACAGCATCAGTGCAGATGACCTAGAGGGCGAGTATAAAGAGAAATTAGACGGCCACTTGAAGTCTGACGATTTCTTTTCCGCCGGCAGCTATCCTGAGGCGAAATTCACCATCACTGAGGTAAATCCAAGTGAGACAGCAGGTCAAGTGACCATATCAGGTAATTTAGAAATTAAAGGCATCAGCAAAAACATCAGTTTTGAAGCTACCACTGAACAGGCTACTGAAAATTCGATCACGACCAAAGCGAATTTCAACATTGCAAGAGCCGATTGGAATGTGAGCTATGAAGGTAAACCGGATGATTTGATTTCTAAAGAAATCAACTTCGACATTACCCTGGTGGCTAACCAAGAATAAAAGTTGGAACAACATCAAATAGGATGCCCTGGTCAATCATTTTGATCGGGGCTTTTTTGTGCTGAAAACGAATTTTGCTGATCAACCATCGATAAAAAGTGTAATTTTATAGCGGATCTCCCACCTGGTCTGTGGATGACCTGAGTAAGGGAATGGAGGAGACATTTGATCCCCCATCTTAGAAAACGACATGAGAATTTCATTGATTTGCATCGGGAAAACCGACGATAAGCACATTATTCAGGGAATAGAAACCTATCTCAAACGATTGAAGCACTATATCAGCTTTCAAATGATTAGTCTACCTGATATAAAAAACAGTAAGCACCTTTCCCAAGAACAGCAAAAAGAAAAAGAGGGACAATTGATCCTCAAACAGGTGGCGCCTCAAGATGTGGTCGTATTGTTAGATGAACGCGGAAAAGAGCTCAGCTCGGTAGCTTTTGCCGGAGAGCTGGAGAAGCATATGCTTGCCAGTGTGTCACACTTAATATACATCGTGGGAGGTCCTTATGGGTTTGATGAAGCGGTGTATCAACGTGCCAACGCGAAAATGTCACTGTCTAAACTGACTTTTTCCCACCAAATGGTTCGTTTGTTTTTTGTGGAACAAGTGTATCGAGCGATGACGATTATTCGTGGAGAACCCTATCATCATGCTTAATCCTTTTTTTACTGAGGACGCAAATTAAAATAGTACGAATAAAAATTGTAAATTGTAGGAGTCATTGAAAAGGAAAGGATGTATTCTATGGATTTTAAACGAGACTATAAATACAAAAGTCAAGAAGGTGCCCACTCGGGGGGAATAAATAAATGGTTGATCATCATCGGCGGTGCCATTGTTATTTTACTGGCCTATTTACTCAAGTAAATTAAGCCGTGAAACGGAGCAGCCCCTGCGGTTTGGGCCCATCCTAGAAGCACGGGATGCTAAGATCTTTTTTAATTTTGTTTCAGTGGGAAGATTTTCCCCACCTTGTGCGTATTAGGGCAAGGTGTAGGTCGCTAGTAGGTCAGCTCAGATGTGTTCGCCAATTGATCAAAGAACTGAACTGCGCTCCTGTCCATTGTAGCGGCTCAACTTCCCATAATGCTGCTGTTTACGAACGAATAGCCTGCAGGAAATTTCGCCACGCGATTTGGTCTGTAAGGAAGGTCAGGTCTTCTTCTTTGAGTTCATCGATGTGGACCAATCGGAAAGCTTGAAGTTTGCCCTCTCTTGATTTCTCCGTAAAATCAAATACTTCTTTGCGAATATTCAATTCGAGTGGAGTTTTGCAGGTCACCTGGTAGTAGATGGACAGAATTTGGCTTTCATTGAAGCTTGATTTCTCGAAAAAATCGGTGGTATAGATGTGTTTCCCGACGGCGACCTCCATACCTGTTTCTTCCATATACTCACGCTTAAGAGCGTCGATTAAGCCCTCGCCATATTCCAAACCTCCGCCCGGAAATTTCGTAAAAGAGACGTTCTCCGTTCTTTCGTCACTGATGAGTACCTGATTTTGATCGTCGATAAGGATACCGTATACCCTGACGTTAAATAAAAACATATATTGATGATTACCGTTCCCTGTTCGAATGAGGATGGGGAATCGCTTTTGATGATTGACTTAAAACTTTTCCTTTTAATTTTTAGAGCGGTTGGAACCCATTGTCTACCGTATCTGCAGCTAAACCAACCAAAGAGTAATGCTTCGGTAAAAACCAGGCTATTGTGCGCATTGCGGTTTCATATTCCTGATTATTTGCAAAATTCTTTGGCGTGATATTTAAGGCGAGGTCCTGTGACACCTTGGTCTCATCGGTATAATTTCGGGCAATGAGCATGATTTGTGGATCCGTCACGCCGCTATATTCTAAAAACTCACGTAACTGAGCACGTGCGTATCCAGGTAGGATATCCTCAGCAGGTTGGCCCACTAAAATCTCTTCATCTTTTCCGAGTAAAAAATCTCCGACGTTCTTAGAAAAAATATGCTCATCGGTATAAAATTCGTCACGTAACTCGAGGTTGAGAAGATCGCCGTAGCTAAACATCCAGTCTGGGTTTTCTTTTCGCGTATTTAAAGCTACCCCGAAGCCGTTACGTAAAAGCGTAGGAAGCTTCTGCCGAATGACGTAGGCTTGGAAATTCTCGCCCGTTTCTACGGTCCTCAAATTAAAATAAGGAAAACCCTCCGTGCTCATGATGATTTCCGGTTCGGCAACCGCTAAATTGGCATCGGCTATATGTTCGATGAACTGAGCCACCCACTGGTTATCGCGCTCGGGAAGTGGAATGGTCAGTAATTCGTTAATCAATAGTGTTTTTTCAAGATCCCCCAAATTGCCACCTTCGGCATTCGCATCAAAAAAATGTAAATTGCTCATAATCCTTGTGAAAATACGGCTAAAAGTAAACATTATTATGGGAATGTGAAGTTTAAAAAACAAAATGACTGACCGAATACTGCTAGTTCGTAAGATTAACTGGTTTATTTTATTATTTTTGCTAAAAAAGGAATTGCCTAATGTCAGAAGTAAATGCAAGTAATCCCGTATCCTATAATTCATCCAAAATTAGTTTTGAAGAATTCCGGCACGTTTTGCTGGCGGACTATAAGTTAGCCGTAGAGAGTCGCCAAGTGAGTTTGTTAGGTCGGAAGGAGGTGCTCACCGGAAAAGCAAAATTTGGCATTTTTGGAGATGGAAAGGAACTTGCCCAAATCGCACTTTCCAAAGTGTTTCAAAAAGGCGACTGGCGTTCCGGGTATTATCGTGATCAAACGCTAGCGTTTGCGTTAAAAATCACCGACATCTATCATTTCTTCTCGCAGTTATATGCGAACCCAGATGTATTAGCGGATACCTCTTCAGGAGGTCGGCAAATGGTTGCTCACTTCTCAACGCCGTTGGTTGATGCACAAGGCGAGTGGTTGGATCAAACCCAACGCATTAATTCATTTTCGGATATTTCAACTACTGGTGGTCAAATGGCCCGCGTCTTGGGACTGGGATTGGCCTCTAAACTGTATAAAAATCACCCCAACCTCTCGCACAAAGAGCGCTTTTCCAAGGCAGGCGATGAAGTGATATTCTGTACCATTGGAAACGCAGCAACTTCTGAAGGTGTGTTTTGGGAGACGATTAATGCGATTGGAGTAAAGCAAATACCAGTCGTGGTATCTGTCTGGGATGATGGATATGGAATTTCGGTACCCAATGAGGTGCAAACTACAAAAGGAGACCTGTCTTTACTTTTGGAAGGGTTTCAAGCGGATCAAAACGGAGAAGGCTTTGAAATATTCAAAGTCAAAGGGTGGGATTACGCCGGCTTGTGTGAAGTCTATGAGAAAGCTGCGGATTTTGCGCGGACGCACAGTAAGCCTTCGCTGGTTCATGTCGTGGAGATGACTCAGCCGCAAGGACATTCCACCTCAGGATCACATGAAAGATATAAGAGTGAAGAGCGCTTAAAGTGGGAAGATGAATTCGATTGTAACCGAAGGATGAAAGAATGGCTAATCGAATCCGGAATGGCGAGTGCTCAGGAACTCGATGATATTGAAACGCAGGCCAAGAACACAGTCCGTCAAGAGCAAAAGCGTGCTTGGACGGACTATAGAAAGAACCTACAAACCGATTTGGATGAAGCGATTCATCATTTACGTAACATTGATGATGAACGAGCCGATATTCCTCTGAAAACCTTGCTTTCGAGCGCCGAACCTTCCCTTAAAGAAGTATATGTAAATGTCCGCCGCGTCATACGGGAATTACGGGGTTCTTCACCTTCGGGAAAAGCAGCTTTGTTGGAGTGGTATCAGAAGAAACAGAAGGTAAATGCTTCGAGATTCAATGATAAATTATTTTCGGAAACGGAATCATCGCCTTTGCATATCGAACCCCTGCCAGCGAGTTACGACATCGATTCGCCATTGGTGGACGGGCGGGAAGTGTTAAACGCTTGTTTTCGAGCGAATTTTAATCGGGATCCGCGCCTACTTGCCTTTGGTGAAGATGTTGGAAAGATTGGCGATGTGAATCAAGGGTTTGCCGGTCTACAGGAAGAGTTTGGTGAAGCACGTGTATTTGATACCGGGATTAGAGAATCTGCCATTATTGGCAAGGGGATCGGCTTAGCTGCCCGTGGTTTTCGCCCAATTGCCGAGATTCAGTATTTGGATTATCTAATTTATGCGATGCCGGTCCTCAGTGACGATTTAGCCAGCTTGAGTTACCGGACAAAGGGGCAGCAAAAAGCGCCGGTGATTGTTCGTACTCGAGGGCACCGCTTGGAAGGTGTTTGGCATTCTGGTTCGCCGATGTCGGTGCTTTTGGGTGGTCTGCGCGGCATTCACATTTGTGTACCTCGTAACATGACACAGGCTGCCGGAATGTACAACACATTGCTACAAAGCGATGAACCAGCGGTTGTTGTAGAATGTCTTAATGGGTACCGGCTGAAGGAGAAGATGCCATCGAATGTGGGCGATTTTCGGGTGCCTTTAGGCCAGGCAGAACGCTTGCGGGAAGGACAAGACCTTACGGTTGTGTCTTATGGTTCTACACTAAGAATTGTGCAGGAAGCTGCTTTAGAATTGGATAAATTAGGCATTTCCATAGAGATCATCGATGTGCAATGCTTGCAGCCGTTTGATCTCCAGCATCTATGTAGCGATTCTTTGCAACGTACCAATCGTTTGTTGGTCGTCGATGAGGATTTTCCTGGTGGGGCATCCGCATTCATAATGCATCAGATTCTTGAGGAACAAAAAGGATATTATTATCTTGATGCACAACCGAGGACGCTCACTGCTAAAGCGCATCGTCCACCATACGGTTCAGATGGTGATTACTTTACAAAGCCTGCTGTGGATGACGTTGTAGAAGCGGCGTATGCCATTATGGGAGAAAGCAATCCTGCCAAATTTCCGAGTCTGTATTAAGTACGTGAGGAGCAAAAGGTATTAAGGGCTGTCATCATTCTAAACGCGATCGATGCGGGAGTGTCGATCGCGAGTCCCATCGACTAGCTGTCGGAAAACAAGGAGGCTGCACCTATAATGGCGGCATGTTCTTGGTATTTTCCTACTTGAACGTGGTAGGGAGCGAGTGCAGACTCGTCGGGAAAGATGCGGTGCCAAGCTTTTGCAATGTTACCACCAATGATAAAGTGTTGGCTCTGGTGCTTCCTACTAAAGAAATCGAGGAACTGGAGTAAATGGGTCCGGTATTCCATCAATAGCGTTTCCGTTTCATCTCGGTCCGCGTGACGAGCCAATATTTCTTTCAATCCCGTTTCACGTAGCCCACTGAGCTCCTCGAAACGTTTGACCAACCACCTGGTGACTAAATATTCTTCAAATATACTCTCGCGATAGGGGCTGTTCCATAAGGCAGCATCAAAAGCCTTTTCTCCTTGCTTCCAGACCGCGCTTCCTAACCCCGTTCCTAAAGTAATTCCCAACACCGTTGATTGCCGTTCCAACCCACCCCCGAAGACTTCGCCTTGGAGGAAAGCAGCCGCATCGTTAATGTAGCGAATTTGAAGACATCCCTTTGCCGGCAGGCCCTCCAGAATTGGATCGGTGATTTGCATTTGATAAAGCGCGTCGTACTTGGATTGTCCCTGCATCAAGGGGATGCCCTGTTCATAGTCAAAAGGTCCCGGGGCCGCTACTCCAATCCGTTGAATCGCCTTGTCGGTTTTCCGTATAGCGCTTTGCATATTAGCGAGCCAATCTTGTAAAATCGATTTAGCATCTGCTAACGAGTTAACAGGTGAGCGCGTGATGGTCTCATCGAGAATACGCCAAGTGGGTGCTTCCACGATAGCAGAGGTGATATGGGATCCCCCGATATCACAAGAAAGGATATAATCGCTATGTTGCATTATTTAAATAAGCCTTGTACTTTAATAGATGGTCAGCAAGCACTAATGCGGTCATCGCTTCTACGATAATCACCGCTCTGGGGACCACGCATGGATCATGCCGTCCTTTTCCAGATATCGTCGTTTGGTTTCCAGCCGCATCGATCGTTTCCTGATCACGCATAATCGTGGCTACGGGTTTGAACGCTGTGCGGAAGGTGATGTCCATACCGTTTGAAATACCGCCCTGAATACCTCCCGAGAAATTAGTCAGCGTTTTTACTCCCTCGTCAGCCTTGATGAAAATATCGTTATGTGCTGAACCGAGCATTTGGGATCCTTCGAAGCCCGATCCGTATTCGAAGCCATGCACAGCGTTGATGCTCATAATGGCTTTAGCCAGGTCAGCGTGTAATTTGTCAAAAACAGGTTCACCCAAGCCCACAGGTACGTTTCGCACGATGGTACTTATTCTTCCGCCCACGGTATCCCCATTTTTCCGAACGGTATCAATAAACGATTCCATTTCTTTAGCAGTTGCCGGATCGGCACATCGGACAATATTGTCTTCACGGGCTTCTAATAAGTCACTGAGCTGACTGCCGTCCAGATTTGGCGCTTCAATTGAGCCTACACCCGAAACATGCGCGAAGATTTCTATACCTTGTCGTTTTAGGACAAGCTTAGCGATCGCTCCAGCCGCCACTCGGGCCGCTGTTTCACGTGCAGATGATCTGCCACCGCCTCGGTAGTCTCTTAGACCGTATTTCGTTTGATAGGTGTAATCTGCGTGGGAGGGACGAAACTTATCCTGAATGTGAGAATAATCCTTTGAACGCTGGTCCTCATTCGGAATCAAAATGGAAATGGGTGTTCCCGTGGATTGTCCTTGGAAGGTTCCGGAAAGAATTTGAACGGTATCACTCTCTTTTCTCTGCGTCGTGATCCGGGATTGCCCGGGCCGACGTTTATCGAGCTCTGCTTGTATAAAGGATTCGTCAATATCAATTTTCGACGGGCAACCATCGATAATAACACCGATAGCCTTGCCATGGGATTCACCAAATGTGCTGATCCTAAAAAAATCTCCGAAAGTATTTCCTGCCATAATTTAATGTGCGGTAAATATATGAAATTGTATTGAATTAAATCCTTGTCTTGATGATCTATTTAGTCGGTCTGTAGGTGGAAACCTTGCGCCTTCAGATGGGTCCAAAACATCGGATAAGATTTCTCTACTACTTCTGGCTCCCGAATCTGAATTTGATCGAATACCAGCGCAAGGGGCGCAAATGCCATGGCCATCCTGTGGTCCTCATACGTGTCAAAACACAAATCGCCGGGATCGGCCACCTGTTTTGTGTCTAAGTAATAAACACCAGTTTCCTTTTCAAGGAGTGTAGCTCCAAATTTGCCGATCTCCGTTTGGAGAGCTAAAATACGGTCAGTTTCCTTGATTTTAAGTGTTTCTAAGCCGGTAAATGCGACATCACGTTTCAGCGCAGCGGCTACTACAACCACTGTTTGCGCAAGGTCCGGGCACTGTTTGAAGTCAAATAATACTTGATCGGATGGTGACACCGCCTTGCGAATATGAAGGCCGTCGGGCTCAAATGACGAAACGACCCCAAAATGCTTCATGATATCGACGATCGCAATGTCTCCCTGAAGACTGTTGGGCTT
>DXCW01000165.1 GCA_019115805.1 Candidatus Sphingobacterium stercorigallinarum | reverse complement strand
GGAGTACCCATTTCCGGTGCCCACGTTAAACACATCATAGTTTCCATTGGGATTCCCTTTTTCCAGAAGACGGATCGCTGCCACGTGCGCTTTGGCTAAGTCGACGACATGAATATAATCGCGAATAGCCGAGCCATCCGGGGTATCGTAATCATCGCCAAATACCGTTAGTTTTTCTCGTTTACCGATTGCCGTTTGGGTGATGAAAGGAAGCAGGTTCTGCGGCACACCGATCGGAAGCTCACCAATTAGAGCAGTTGCATGCGCGCCAACGGGATTGAAATAACGGAGCGCAATCACCTGATAGTTATCGAAAGCACTTGCGGTTTCTGCTAAGATCTCCTCGGCAATTTGCTTGGTGTTCCCATAGGGGGAGGTCGCCTTCTTTACCGGTGCGGATTCCGTTACGGGTAGGTTGTCGGGTTCTCCGTATACGGTACAGCTTGAAGAAAATACAAAATTAATCGGTTTTTCCCGATAAGCCTGTAGAAGGTTGATCAGCGAGAAAAAATTGTTATGATAATATTTCAGTGGCTGTTGTACGGATTCACCGACCGCTTTAGAAGCAGCAAAATGAATAATGCCGGTAATGTCCGGATGCGCACTGACAAAAGCCTCTACTTTTTGTGCATCACACAAATCAAATTGATGGAAGGCAGGTTTATGCCCAATAATTTTCTCAATCTGATCTAAAATCTTAATGTTGGAGTTCGATAAGTTATCGATAATAATCGGTGTGTAGCCCGCATTATGTAGCTCGACAACGGTATGGGATCCAATGAATCCGGTTCCTCCGGTGACTAGTATTTTACTCATAGTTATATCAATTGTGTTTAGGGATCTTTTGTAAAAAATTCTGATAATAAGCGATGGTCTCAATCAGGCCCTGTTTTCGAGAAACGACGGGCTTCCAATCCAGCAGTTTTTCCGCTTTACGGATGTCGGGTTGGCGTTGTTTCGGATCATCAATCGGTAAAGGGTGAAAGCTGATGTCTGAGGAGCTCCCTGTCAATTGAATGATTTCTTTTGCCAGATCAATTAAGCTCATTTCTTCCGGGTTGCCGATGTTAACGGGCAGGGGGTAATCGCTCATCAGCAATCGCCATATGCCTTCTATTTGATCAGACACATACATAAATGAACGGGTCTGTGTGCCGTCGCCAAATACCGTTAGTGGCTCCCCGTGAAGCGCTTGAGAAATAAAGGTCGGTAGTGCGCGGCCATCCTCCAGCCGCATCCGAGGCCCAAATGTATTAAATATCCGGGCAATACGGGTTTCTAGACCATGGGAGTTGTGGTAAGCCATGGTCATGGCTTCTTGAAAACGTTTCGCTTCATCGTAGACTCCTCTTGGCCCCACGGGATTCACGTTCCCCCAATACTCTTCGTGTTGCGGCGAAACGAGGGGGTCTCCATATACCTCAGAGGTAGACGCCACGAGAATGCGTGCATTTTTACTCTTCGCCAGCCCCAACAAGTGATGCGTGCCCAAGGAGCCTACTTTCAGGGTCTGAATCGGCATCTTTAAATAGTCAATTGGACTTGCAGGAGACGCAAAATGCAGGATATAATGAAGGTCACCCGGAACGTGTACAAATTTCGAAACGTCGTGATGATAAAATTCGAAGTTAGGCAAGTGAAAAAGATGAGAGAGATGGTCCAAATCCCCCGTAATTAGGTTATCCATCCCGATCACATGAAAATCCTCTTGAACGAAACGATCGCAAAGGTGCGAGCCTAAAAATCCTGCGGCCCCTGTGATCAATATCCGTCTGCGATTGTGTTTCATTAGCACAATAGAGAATTTGAAAAGGTTTAAATATCTTTGACGAAGATAAGCAATATTTTTACAAGATGCGTTTCCTTTACGACCTTGGCGTGTTCGCCTATAGCCTTTTATTACGGATAATTTCCCCATTTCACCCCAAAGCAAAACAGTGGATAGAAGGGCGGAAAGGATTAATGGATCGCATCGCGCAATCGATCGATCCGGGGCATCAATACGTTTGGTTTCATTTCGCTTCGCTGGGTGAATTTGAACAGGGGAGATCGGTGATGGAGGCCATTCGGAGTCGGTATCCGGAGGAAAAAATCATTGTAACATTTTTTTCACCCTCCGGTTTTCAAATCCGTAAAAGCAGCCCGCTGGCGGATCATGTTTTTTATTTGCCGGTTGATACCGCTAAAAATGCGCGTCGTTTTTTAGACCTGGTGAAGCCTAAACTGGCGATTTTCACCAAATATGAATATTGGTATCATTACTTTAATCAACTGCAACGCAGGGATATTCCATTGTTGATGATCTCGGCTATTTTTCGAGAAAATCAGTTGTTTTTTAAGGCGTACGGTGGATTTTATCGATCTATATTAAGAAAAGTGTCCTTTTTCTTTACCCAGAACAAGGACAGTGTGCACATGTTAAAATGGATCGGTTTGACCAACGCCGGATTAGCGGGCGACACGCGTTTCGACCGCGTCGTCACCTTGCCTAAAGAAAATATACGGGTCGCTGAAGTCGAACAATTTGCTGTGGGAATGCCGTTGCTGGTGGCCGGGAGTACGTGGTCCGATGATGAAAAATTGTTGACACAATGGGCAAAGAATCAGCCAAGATGGAAAATGGTCATCGCACCCCACGAAGTGGATGCGGCCCATTTGCTGGAACTAGAAAGCCGGTTTCCCGATGCGGTGTTGTTTTCTAGATTTACGTCCTATCCGGCTCAGGCCATACAGCAGGCGCGTGTGCTGATCATCGATCATGTGGGCTTGTTGTCCGCGTTATATCGCTATGGAAAAGTAGCGTACGTGGGAGGTGGGTTTGGTGCGGGCATTCACAACACCTTGGAGGCGGCTACTTATGGAATCCCTGTGATTTTTGGTCCTCGATATGAGAAATTTCAAGAGGCCATCGATTTAATCGAGGAGGAAGCAGCCTTTTCAATAGGTAACTTCGAGGAGTTTACTGCTGTCTTTCGCGCTTTGGAGCAGAAGGATCGGTGGACCACGGCGGGATCAGCGGCATGGAGGTATGTGCAGCGGAATGCTGGGGCTACCCAGATTATTATGAAGTATTTGGCCTCTAAACAGCTGATTGGATCCGTAAATCCGGGCGGAAACCAATAGCGGCTCCGCCGGACGGATTTAGCAATAGGCTGGTGCCGACACGCGTGCCCACTTCTCGGCGAGCCGCAGGACCTGATGGGTATAACCGTATTCGTTATCATACCACAAGTACACCACTACGGTATGTTGGTCTGGCGAAACTTGAGTAGCTAGGCTGTCCACAATTGCTGCTGCAGATGTGCCGATGATATCTGAGGAGACCAATTCCTGGTCGTTTGAAAAATCAATTTGTTGGGATAGCGGACCATGTTGACTGGATGATCCGAGCAATTCGTGAAGTTCATCGCGACTGCAAGGCTGTTCCAGTTCTAAGTGGAGGATGGCTAAAGAACCGTTGGGCACCGGTACCCGAATCGCATTCGAGGTCAATTTACCCGCAAGCTGGGGCAAGACCTGAGCAACCGCGGCGCCGGCTCCTGTTTCGGTAATGACCATATTTAAGGCGGCCGCCCTACCACGCCTTGACTTTTTATGCATGTTGTCCACCAGGTTTTGATCGTTTGTATAGGCGTGTATGGTTTCCACATGTCCTTTGCGGATACCGATATGCTCCTGGATAATCGCTAATACCGGTGCGATGGCGTTGGTCGTGCAAGA
>DXCW01000022.1 GCA_019115805.1 Candidatus Sphingobacterium stercorigallinarum | reverse complement strand
CGTCAATTCGTCCGATCATATCCATATTCAGGCATGTAACCGTATTTTCTAATGGAAATACTGGGTTTTGTGAGTAATAATCGGAACCGAGCAATCCTTTTTCTTCAGCGGCAAATGCCATAAATAGGATGGTTCTCCTTGGTCCGCGGCCATCTTTATGCGCTTTGGCGAAAGCCCGAGCTAATTCAAGTACGCCTACTGTGCCGGACCCGTTATCGTCTGCACCAGGGAAGAAGGTTCCGTCAGGTAGTACACCATCGTGATCATAATGTCCTGAAATAATGACCACTTCATCCTTTTTATCGGTACCTTCTATAACTCCTAGAACATTGGGATCGTCAAAATCTTCTGTGATTGCACCCATAGTCGCACGAAGTTTCGCATTCAGAGTAAAGGTTTGTGGCTTTTGCCTTTTATTGATTTCTGCTTTAAGCTGTTCCACGGAGGTTTGCTGGGCATCAAGCAGTTGGTTCGCGTGTTCAGGGCTGATATTCACCACAGGAATAGACATGCTTACCTGATCCGTTGAGGAATTGGAGCGCAAAGAGAAGCGGCCCGCGGTAAGACGGTGGCCCATTCGTTCAATCATGGTTGCGGTTTGTGAGCTTACCGCAAGAATCAATTTAGGATTTAACTTGCTGAGCTCCTGAACTCTTTTGAAACGGCTAGTTGCCCATTCAGACGAGGTTGAATTGCCCGTAATAAGGGACTGACCATTTGAATTCATGGGTTCGCCTTCGTTAATGATGAGGACAATCTTTCCAGATACATCAACCGCACTTAAATCATTGTATTGCTCGGATTGAATGCCATACCCTGCAACGACAATTTCATCGGCACTGAATGTTTCGGAGGGATTGTTACCCTGTACATAAAAGTCTTTGCCGTTGATTAATTCTTGTCCGTTTAAAGTGAAATGCTCCACTTTGTAGCTAGATCGTTGCAATGCAACCGGTTGGAAGTATGAACCGTCGACCGCCGGCTTTAATCCGAGATCTTCGAATACCTCGGCAATATACTGCGCGGTTTTTTCACCTCCTGGTTGGCCGGTACCTCTCCCGGCAAATTCTTTAGATGATAATGTGGTCAAATGCTGCCGTGATGCTTCTTCATTTAATAGGTTCGCATATTTAGTTTGCGATCCATGTTGTGCTACCGAACAACTAAAAATTGTGGGGAGCAAAAAGCTTAATATAAGTAACTTCTTCATTGTTGGTTTAGCTTAAGTTATGCACATGAAATCTTGCCTACGCGCCCAGCGTGTCGGCCACCTTCGAATTCCGTAGTAATAAAAGTACCGGTAATGCGCTTGGCAAGATCGATATCTATAAATCGAGCGGGTAGACACACGATGTTTGCGTTGTTATGTTGTCGTGCTAAAGCGGAGATTTCCTCCAGCCAGCAAAGTGCTGCACGAATGCCTTGATGTTTATTTGCGGACATGGCTACACCATTGGCGCTGCCGCAAATCAGTACTCCCAAATCATTCTCACCTTTTTCCACACTGATGGATACGGGGTGTGCGAAGTCTGGATAATCGACTGAATCAGCACTCGTTGGACCAAAATCCTGTACGATATATCCTTGTTGTTCCAAGAATTGGATAATTGAAGTTTTATATTCAAATCCAGCATGGTCGCTACCAATAGCAATTCTTTTTGACATGATATTTTTATTTGGAGTTATAAAATTCTTTTTCTTCCTTTTCTTTTTGTTTCATCACGTTTGCCGACACCATAATGCTCAGCTCATATAAAATAAACATGGGTGCACTTACCGTCAATAGCGTGATAATATCTGCCGTCGGTGTAATAATCGCTGCAATGATCAAAATGATAACGATTGCATAACGGCGACTCGCCCGCATGAATTGGGGCGTCATGATGCCAATTTTGGATAAAATAAAGATCAGTATAGGCAATAGAAAAATAATCCCACAACCAAGCGTAAGCGTGGCAATCGTTGATAAATAGGAGCTGATGGTAATTTGGTTCGTAATCTCTACACTTAATGATACGTTAGCTAAAAAGTTAACCGATAGTGGAACCACGATATAATAGCCAAACAGGGCTCCGATCACAAATAAACATGTTGCATAAAAAACAAAACCTCTGGCTGATTTGCGTTCGATATCGGTTAGCGCCGGCTTGATAAATAGCCACACTTCGAACAATAAGTAAGGAAAACCTAATGCAACGGCCATCAATAAACAGGAATTGATTTGTAACATGAATTGGCCAGCTAATTCGGTATTAATGATGTTGAAGGGAATGGTTTCGACACAGAAGCCTTCCAGATTCAAAATCGCTCCCAACTTACACATCATCCGGTAGGTCCAAAAATCCAGATTCTTTGGACCCATTATGATTTGGTTAAAAACGAAGTCATAAAAGGTGAAGGATAATATAGCAAATACCATCACGGCAATAACCGAGCGGATAATGTGCCACCGCAGCACTTCGAGATGATCGAAAAAGGACATTTCTGCCTCGATATTCTTCCCCTTATTTTTTATAGCTTCTATTAATTTTCTATTCTTAGACATGTATGTATACTTCGCGTAAGGTAGTTATGTGAGAAAACAAAAATACCATTCTTCTCCAGAAGAATGGCATATTTGTGTGCGTTCGTTTAATTTTTATTGCTCATCCTCATCGGGGTATGCGGTCAAATCGAATGTTTCCATAAACTTCGTAGTGAAATTACCCGCTCTAAAATTGGGGTCTCGCATTAAACGCAGATGCAACGGAATCGTCGTTTTCACGCCTTCAATGACAAACTCACTCAGTGCTCTTTCCATCGTGTTGATGGCTTCTTCACGTGTCTGTGCGACACAAATCAACTTGGCAATCATGGAGTCGTAATTCGGCGGGATGGAGTATCCTGAATACACATGTGTATCGACACGAACACCATGGCCACCAGGCGAGTGGAAATTCGTTATTTTTCCTGGTGAGGGACGAAAGTTATTGAACGGATCTTCTGCATTAATACGGCATTCAATCGCATGCATTGCGGGCTCGTAACTTTTTCCAGAGATAGGAATACCCGCGGCAACTTTTATTTGTTCTTTTATCAGGTCGAAATTGATGACTTCTTCAGTGACCGGGTGTTCTACTTGGATACGTGTATTCATTTCCATAAAGTAGAAATTCCGGTGTTTGTCTACTAAGAACTCAATCGTTCCTGCTCCCTCATAGCGGACGGCCTTCGCTCCGGCTATGGCTGCTTCTCCCATTTGGGACCGAAGTTCTGAGGTGATAAAGGGTGAAGGTGCTTCCTCTACCAATTTTTGGTGCCTACGTTGGATGGAACAATCTCGTTCAGACAGATGGCATACGGTTCCGTATTGGTCTCCAATGACCTGTATTTCGATATGGCGCGGATCTTCCACAAATTTCTCGAGGTAGATACCGTCATTACCAAAAGCGGCACCCGCTTCTTGGCGTGCCGAATGCCAAGCAGGCTCAAATTCTGCGTCACTCCATACAATGCGCATTCCTCGACCGCCACCACCTGCGGTAGCTTTCAGAATAATCGGGTAGCCGATTTCATGAGCGATTTGAATCCCTGTCTTAACATCAGGAACTAAGCCATCTGAACCGGGTATCGTAGGAACACCAGCGGCTTTCATGGACTCTTTCGCTGATGCTTTATCTCCCATTTTTTCAATTTGCTCGGCGGTAGCACCAATGAATTTAATGCCGTATTCTGCGCAGATCGCTGAAAACTTTGCGTTTTCTGATAAAAACCCATATCCTGGGTGTATGGCATCGGCATTCGTTAATTCAGCGGCCGCGATAATGTTTGGGATATTGAGGTAGGAATCCTTGCTTGCCGGGGGGCCAATACATACAGCCTCGTCCGCAAAACGGACATGTAGACTGTCTCTATCAGCGGTAGAATACACGGCTACGCTCTGAATACCCATTTCTTTACAGGTACGAATGATCCGTAGGGCAATTTCTCCTCTGTTGGCTATTAATATTTTCTTGAACATAGTTTTGAATGAAGTAACTCTATTTTTTGGTATTGAAACTAATTTTCAGAAATCGAGAAACTAGCTTGGGTCTACCAAGAATAAAGGTTGGTCGTATTCAACAGGTTCTGCGTCGTTGACCAGGATTTTTACAATTTTTCCTGAAACCTCGGATTCGATTTCGTTAAATAGCTTCATGGCTTCCACGATACAAATAACTTTTCCTGGGGAAACTTCATCACCTACGTTGACGAATGTTGGCTTATCCGGACCTGGTGAGCGATAAAATGTACCGATAATCGGTGATTTGATCGTCACATATTTTGAGCTTTCATCTGCAGGTGCTGGAGCAGCGGCCGGTGCTGCAGGTTGAGCAGCCGGTACCGGAGCAGCAGCCGGTTGAATAACTTGTTGAGGGGCCGGAACAGTTGCGGTTACGTAAGTCGGTTCCTGACCAGTCTTTATTGTGATCTTAAAATCTTTTTCTTCGATCGACACTTCATTCACTCCTGATTTTGAAACAAACTTAATCAGGTCTTGAATTTGTTTGATATCCATACTCATATTGCTAGCAGCTTAGTTAAATTGTTCAAATGAATGACTGTAAAGGTAAGAAATTCTTATTTACTAGTAAGCCCACTTTAAATAAATGGACCCCCAGGTAAACCCTCCTCCAAAAGCAGCCAGTATTAAATTATCTCCTTTTTTCAATTGGTTTTCCCATTCCCATAAACACAATGGAATGGTCCCACTCGTGGTGTTTCCATATTTATGGATGTTAACCATTACTTTTTCTTCAGGTAACCCTGCGCGTTCTGCGGTAGCATCAATTATTCGTTTATTGGCTTGATGTGGAACTAACCAGTTGACATCTGCTGAAGTCAGGTTGTTGCGTTGCATCACTTCTGCCGCTACTTCCGCCATATTGGTGACTGCAAATTTAAATACGGTACGCCCTTCCTGATAGGCATAATGTAAGCCAGCGTCTACGGTAGCGTAGCTGGCGGGATTGAGTGAGCCACCACCTTTGATATTAAGGTATTGACCTCCAGAACCATCGGTCTTTAACACCGAGTCGATTACGCCATTGCCTTCATAGTCAGGCTCTAAAAGTACCGCTCCACAACCGTCTCCAAAAAGGATACAGGTATTCCGATCTTTATAATTGACTACCGATGACATTTTGTCGCCACCTACTACCAATACCTTTTTATGCTTTCCCGATTCGATGAATTGCGCGCCTGTGGACAGTCCGAAAAGAAAGCCAGAACAGGCCGCTTGTAAATCATATCCCCAAGCGTTCACCGCACCGATTTTATCAGCTAAAATATTTGCAGTGGCAGGAAAGAGCATGTCAGGAGTACTGGTGCAAAAAATAATAAGCTCGATTTCTTCTGCGGAAATCCCACGCTTTTCCAAAAGACCTTTTACCGCGGGAACAGCTAAATCAGAGGTCGCTTTTGTTGGGTCTTTTAATATTCTTCTTTCACGGATACCTGTACGAGAAACAATCCATTCGTCGTTGGTGTCCACCATGGTCTCCAGCTCTTGATTGGTCAGGACGTAATCAGGGGCATATCCGTGAACTGCAGTGATAGCTGCGTGCATTTTAGACATAGTTTTTAATTAAACGCAGATTTGATCCTTTCGATAAATTTAGATGCGATCATATCCCTTGACAATAAAATCATATTTCTTATGGCCTTAGGTGTTGAGATACCATGACCAATAATCACAGGTGCATTAACGCCTAGGATTGGGCTTCCACCGTATTGCTCATAATTAAAACGAGCAAAAAATGAATCCTCAAATCCCTTCTTTAACGTGACCACGTAAAATGACTCTGCTAATTTTAATACGACATTGCCCGTGTACCCGTCACATACAACAACATCGGCGTGGTCGCTAAATAAATCTCTGCCTTCCGCGTTTCCGATAAAATTAATCTTGTTGTTTTCTTTAAGTAGGGGATAAGTGGCAATGGTCAGGTTGTTGCCTTTCTCTTCTTCTTCTCCGATGTTCAGTAGGCCAACTCGAGGAGAAGCAATACCGTATACGTGTTCGGCATAAATACTGCCCAATATAGCAAATTGATTGAGCATTTCTGGTTTGCAATCCGCATTCGCACCCACATCCAAGAGCACCCCAAAACCTTCTTTCAACTTAGGTACGTTTGTCGCAATGGCTGGTCGAATCACACCTGGTATGGTTTTAATGCTAAACATAGAACCCACTAACATGGCCCCTGTGTTTCCAGCCGAAGAGAATGAATCGATCTCCCCCTTTTTTAAAAGTTCGAAACCTTTTGCTATTGAGGAGTTTGGCTTGTGACTGATTGCTTTTGTAGGGTGTTCATGCATGCTGATGTTCTCAGGAGCATGCACGTAATCAAATTTGGAGGGGTCAGCGCCGGCTTTTTCGATATCAGCTCGGGTGGCTTTTTCGTCGCCGAACAAGACGATTCGATGTGCTTCGTCTAATAGCTTTTGAGCTTGAATTGCTCCTTCGACATTTGAACCTGGAGCATAGTCTCCCCCCAAAACGTCTAATCCAATCTTCATCCGTTATTATTTATGTTATTCAATAATACGCAAAAAACATCCCAAGTAAAAGCAGTAACAAAAATTATTACACTTTGTTGGGATGTTTTTAATAAAGATTTCTTTAGACAGCGGCAGTGTTCTCAATAATCAATTTGCCGTTATAAAATAGATTGCCGTCTACCTCATAGGCATGATGAGGTCTATGCACCGCGCCAGTTTCTTTACATACAGTCAAGCTAGGAAGTTCAGCTTTATAGTGTGTTCTTCTTTTGTCTCTTCTAGATTTAGAAGTTTTACGTTTTGGATGTGCCATCTCGTATCTTTTATTTAGTTATTTTTAATTTTTTTTAATGCTTCCCATCGTGGATCGAGAGCTTGCTCTTCTTCCACTTCATTCGAGTTGTCCGGCTGTTCACTGATCATATTTAACATATCAGGATCACAGCTAATTCCATTGCCATTTACACTGCATTTGGTATATGGAGGCACTGCTAGATTAATGTATTCGTACAATAAAGGCGCAATGTCCATTTCATAGTCGTTTTTAGACAGTGTAACTACCTCTTCGGTTTCATCTTCCCATTCATCGTCAGTGAATTTGACTAGAATCCGCTCCTGAATGGAAATAGGAGAATCAAATCGCGTTAAACAGATGTCACAATCGAGTTTGATTACTCCCTGGATATCGAAGTGTGCTATCAATAAGCTTTCCTTTTTTTCTAATTCAATTCTAGCTTTCAGCTTTCCTTCGTGAACCAAAGTGTGTTCGTAACAAGCAAAGAACTTCTCGTCAATTTCAAACTCAAAATTGTGGCTACCTGATGAAAGACCTTTAAAGGGTATTCTGTATTGTTTTAGATACTTCACAATCTTGCATTTGAGCCTGCAAAAGTAATGATTAATTAAGTATAAATGAAATTTATTTTAAAAAATCGATGCGGCTATTCGTAATAATTTTTTCCAATTTCTATTTTAGGACGGTCGTTCGCCATCCGCCACTTATTCGTGTCTCGTAGGGAATACGCGCAACCGCAATATTCTTGCATATAGAATTTTTCTCGCTTGCTGATTTCCAGCATACGGGCCGATCCGCCTTTTTTACGCCAATTAAATGTCCAATATTCTAAGTTTTCGTGTCTGGAGGCCGCTCTTACGCCGCAGTCGTTGATTTGTTCCATGTTTTTCCAACGGGAGATACCCAGGGAGCTTGAAATCACATCGAAACCGTTGGCTGCAGCATATTCAGCTGTTTTTTCAAAACGCATATCGAAACACATCGTACACCGGATGCCACGTTCCGGTTCCTGTTCCATTCCCTTGGCCAATTCAAACCAGTGATCTACATCATAATCTGCGTCTATAAACGGAATGTTATGTTTCTCCGCAAAACGAATGTTTTCGTCTTTCCGAAGATCATACTCCTTACGCGGATGTATGTTTGGATTATAAAAGTAGATCGTGAAATCGATATTGGATGTAATTAAGGCTTCCATGACTTCACCTGAACAGGGGGCGCAACACGAGTGGAGTAAAAGCTTTTTCCCCTCATTTGGCAACGCCAAGTTTTCTCTAACAAGTTCTTTGTTCTCCATCTGTTTTTGCTCTATTTCTGCAATTTTAAAAAAAAGAGATGATTTAATCAAACTTAACAAATTTGCGGGGCTTTGCATCACGATGACAGCCGATTATTTCATACATTTGTAGAAAGATCTTTGTTATGAACAATAAGTTTCTCTATACACTGTTAACGCTTTGTTCGGTAGTTTTGTTCGTTTCGTGTGAGATGGATGATAACGAACCGATCTTGAATCAATCTATTTCCAGGTTATATGTTTCGTATTCTGAGTATAATCCGGACGTGCAACAGCAGGCTGTTCAGAATGTTCGTGTCATCACCAATTCGGACTCTACGGTCTTTGGTGAAGGGAAACTTGCGACCTCGTTTGTCTCCCCAGCACATGGCGGCGGTACGATTCACTTCCACCCGGCTGCACGCTATGTTTTTCACAGTTCATCTAACGTGGGACGCGCCGATACCAATATTTATTCTTTACAAGTAGGAGAAACGGGAGGACTGAAAGTCGGGGGTAAAATCGCCAATGAAAAGTTGACAAATATCAGGGGATTGGTTTTCCATCCGAGTTTGGATAAGCTTTATTCGGTACGCGTAACGAATGATAGTTCTCTGGTTTACGTTTTTAACTTGCCTCGTGGAATCAATCGTCACGTGCATCCCTCACAGACATTTGTGATCGCGGAAAACCGTAATATATGGGATGCGGCGATTTGGAAGAGTGAATTGTATTTAAGCCGCTCTGGTGAAAACGGAGGTGTAGACGTTTATTCCGAGCTTGTTACGACACGGGACACCTTGCTGTTGAACCAAGAACCTAGAGTCGCTTTGACGATTGCCGGAACCCAGAACATTCGGGGAATGTCTTTAGATACGGTTAACAATATGCTGGCTGTCACTGACTTTTCTTCGGCGGGCGGAGAGACAAAAGGCAGGGTCTTGTTATTCGAAAATTTCTCGGAG
The DNA here is from genome assembly GCA_019115805.1 of Candidatus Sphingobacterium stercorigallinarum. GTDB lineage: Bacteria > Bacteroidota > Bacteroidia > Sphingobacteriales > Sphingobacteriaceae > Sphingobacterium > Sphingobacterium stercorigallinarum. Next base: position 1,723 of record DXCW01000022.1, on the reverse strand, counting down.
CTTGCTGCGTCGACCGGGACTATTTCGCCCACGCGCGTGATTGAGGGAGCCACTACGGGCCTGCAGCAGCCTGTGGATGTGGACTTAGATTTTCGCGAGGGGAGTGAGTTTTTATATGTTGCGGATGCCCAAGCGCGTAAAGTTTTCCGGTTTAAGAAAGCCGACTCTGGAGATGTGGCGCCTGATCAAGTATATGAAAACGGGTTGACGCCGATAAGTCTTTCGTTAGATGCTAGAGACTAGGTGGCATCCCGAGATTTTGCGTATCAGAATGAGTAGGTTCCGTCATCGTTAATCAGCCCGAGTAGCGTCTCCACTTCTAATTTTTTTTCTAAGTTATCGACATGATCGTAGGCGGCGATTAAATTGCGTAGGACTCGTTTTATAATATCGATGTGGCTACAGGGCAATGTGTAGCTATCTGCAAGGGGCAGGTTGAGTTGTCGCAGAAAGGCATGGATATCTTCCTCGCGCATGATTTGTCCGCGATTAAATACATTGATATAGAATAAAACCTTGTCGTGAGCATCCTGATCTACATAAGCTAAAACGAAGTGTTTGGGTAGGTTGATGCCGTATATTGGAATATCCAGTCGTTGCGCTACTAAGGCATAAATGCAGGCTAAACTAATCGGATTTCCTTTTTTTGTTTCCAACACTTTTTGAATGAAGGAGTTTTGCGGGTCGTGATAATTAGTCGTATTGCCTGATAACCCAAATTCCCTAAATAGCATGTTATTTAGCAATCTGACTTTCTCAATAGGACTCATCTCATACATAAGATGATACCAGATGTTTCGTCGTAATTCAGCGAGCTGAAAGTACACCTGATCTTCATCCATATTGGGGTATTGATATCTATTGATAATCAGTAGCCCGGCTAAGAGGTCGTCGGAATTGTTCAGTTTCCAAAGTTGGAGATCATTTTTGACTTGATCGTACTGGATTTTGTGGATAATGTTTTCGATTCTACTTTGAGAAAGGGGATCAAAAGAGGCCTCCCAAGACTGCTCCAGTAGGGGAACTACCTCAGGACCGCACGTGATTAACTTATGCTCTATTTCCCTAAAGATGTCATGATCGGGATCATCTAAAAGGTAAATGAGCGCCTTTATTTCCTTTTCGTCCACACGGAAAATTACCAAATAAAAGCCGATTTTCAAAAAATGTTCTTCTACTCTCGCAATTGGCCGTCTAGCATCTCAAGAATCTTCGTGCCGTATTCAGCATTTTTCTCCGAATGTGTTACCTGTATAATGGTCACACCGTTCTGGTTCAATTCGCGAAACAGCTCCATGATTTCTTCTCCTTGTTTGGAGTTTAAGTTTCCTGTTGGCTCATCGGCAAGCAACAGGGTCGGCGAACCCGCTAAGGCACGAGCGATGCCAACCACTTGCTGCTGACCCCCAGACAGCTGACCGGGAAACAAATCTTTTTTCCCGACAATATGGAAGCGATCGAGTAGATCTCCTACGATGCTTTTACGCTCTGCGGATGTGATGTTTTTGTAAATTAATGGGGTCTCAATATTCTCGTATACGGTAAGCTCATCGATGAGGTGATACGACTGGAAAACATATCCCATGTGAGACTGAAACAATCGATTTCTGTTTTTGGGCTTCATGCGCAAAACATCCTCACCCATAAAATAGTAATTCCCTTCGTTGGGTTCGTCCAGTGCGCCTAGGGTGTTCAATAGCGTGGATTTTCCAGAGCCGGACGG
>DXCW01000164.1 GCA_019115805.1 Candidatus Sphingobacterium stercorigallinarum | reverse complement strand
GGATGTGGAGGACATTGCGGACTACAACCGAACAGAGGGGTTAGCCCTGAGCGATGAGGAAGTCGATTATCTACAGCAACTGTCTAAAAAACTCGAACGAAAGCTTACAGATTCGGAAGTATTTGCCTTTTCACAAGCAAACTCTGAGCATTGCCGACATAAGATTTTTAACGGCACATTCATTATCGATGGCCAAGAGCAGCCCTCCTCGTTGTTCAAATTGATCAAAGAGACCTCAAAAACGCACCCCAACGGCATTGTTTCCGCCTATAAGGATAACGTCGCTTTTGTGCAAGGCCCGCGGGTCACACAGTTCGCTCCAAAATCGGCGGATAAACCCGATTTTTACGAAGAAAAAGATTTTGATTCTGTGATCTCCCTGAAAGCAGAAACACATAACTTCCCCACCACGGTTGAACCCTTTTCTGGCGCAGCAACAGGATCAGGTGGTGAAATTCGTGATCGCTTGGCTGGTGGGCAAGGCGCCCTTCCATTAGCCGGAACTGCAGTCTACATGACCGCTTATTCCCGATTGATGGAAAACCGTCCCTGGGAAAACGGCATGGCGGAAAGAAAATGGTTATATCAAACTCCCTTAGACATATTGATCAAAGCATCAAACGGTGCCTCTGACTTTGGAAACAAATTTGGCCAACCCTTAATCGCCGGTTCGGTCCTTACTTTCGAGCATCAGGAAGATGAGCGGAGACTGGGATACGACAAAGTCATTATGCAGGCTGGGGGAATCGGCTACGGAAAACTCAATCAAGCGCTAAAAAAAGCACCCAGCGCTGGGGATAAAATCGTTATTCTGGGCGGTGAAAACTACCGCATCGGGATGGGCGGTGCAGCGGTATCCTCTGCGGATACAGGCGCCTTCGGTTCCGGAATTGAATTGAATGCTATTCAACGTTCCAATCCAGAAATGCAAAAAAGAGCTGCCAATGCCATTCGGGCTTTCGTGGAAAGCGATGATAATCCTATTGTTTCTATCCACGACCACGGAGCAGGTGGACATCTAAATTGTTTAACAGAACTGGTCGAGGATACGGGCGGACAGATTGATCTGGACGCGCTTCCTGTTGGCGACCCCACGTTATCGGCTAAAGAAATCATAGGTAACGAATCCCAAGAACGGATGGGCTTAGTCATCGCGGAGAAAGATCTCAATCAATTACAAACGGTAGCGGAACGCGAACGCGCTCCGATGTATACTGTCGGTGATGTCACCGATGATCATCGTTTTGCCTTCGCCTCTAAAACAACAGGCGAAAAGCCAATGGATTATGCCCTTGCTGATTTCTTTGGCTCTTCTCCTAAAACCATCATGAACGACCAACGTCGTTCTCATCAGTATGCTGATTTGGCCTACACAGCAGAACAGGTTCCAGCCTACCTTAACCAGGTGTTACAACTGGAAGCTGTAGCTGCAAAAGATTGGCTAACCAATAAAGTGGATCGTTGCGTGGGCGGACGAGTAGCAAAACAGCAGTGCGCCGGTCCACTCCAACTTCCTCTGAACAATGTGGGCGTGATGGCCCTAGACTATAAATCCAGCCATGGCATTGCCACTTCCATTGGTCATGCACCCCTCAGCGGTCTGATCGATCCGGTAGCCGGTTCAAGAAATGCCATAGGTGAGGCGCTTTCGAATTTGGTTTTCGCGCCGATCAAAGACGGTTTGCAAGGCGTATCCCTGTCAGCGAATTGGATGTGGCCTTGTAATAACGATGGCGAAGACGCCCGGTTATATGATGCCGTAAAAGGCTGTTCGGACTTTGCCATCCAATTGGGAATAAATATACCTACTGGAAAAGACTCTTTATCCATGAAACAGAAGTACCCAGACGGTAAAGATGTCATGGCACCTGGAACGGTCATTATTTCTGCCGCGGGACATTGTATCGACATTCATCGTGTGATCGAACCGGTGTTGCAACCTGAGGCAGGATCGATATACTATATTAATCTTTCCCAAGATGACTTGAAACTAGGCGGTTCTTCCTTTGCGCAAATTCTGAATAAAATTGGCAGTGATGCCCCCACGATAAAGGATGCGGCTTACTTTAAAACCGCATTTAATGCGGTACAAGATCTTATCAGCAGTGGTGAGATCGTCGCCGGACACGATATCGGATCGGGTGGATTGATCACCACATTATTGGAACTGTGTTTTGCAGAAGTAAACGTAGGTGCAACTTATGAACTTTCTGCACTTCAGGAGAAAGATACCGTCAAAGTACTCTTCAACGAAAACATTGGCCTGGTCTTACAAGCACGCGATGATGCATCTTTCGAAAAACGAATCACAGAGGCCGGTATTCAGCCGGTGAAGATCGGGACCGTACAACCGAACGCCAACACCGTACATTTCCGTAACTTTGATCACGAATTCTCATTCCAGATCGACGAGCTACGGGATACTTGGTTCCATACCTCCTATTTGTTGGATCAAAAACAATCCAGAAACGGAATGGCTGAACAGCGTTTTAAAAACTACAAGACACAGCCATTACAATTTCGATTCCCAGAGCACTTCGACGGTCGCAGACCCGATATACCAACGGGATCGATACGACCAAAGGCAGCCATCTTACGTGAAAAAGGGTCAAATTCGGAACGGGAAATGGCCAACGCGATGTATTTAGCGGGATTTGATGTCAAAGACGTACATATGACGGATTTAATCTCAGGTCGCGAAACGTTAGAGGACATTCAATTTATTGGTGCTGTAGGCGGATTCTCGAATTCGGACGTATTGGGTTCGGCAAAAGGCTGGGCAGGCGCTTTCCTTTATAATGAGAAAGCCAGAAAATCTTTGGAAAACTTTTTCGCCCGTCCCGACACGCTTTCGGTTGGCATCTGTAACGGCTGTCAGCTTTTTATGGAGTTGGAATTGATCAATCCCGATCACCAAACACACGGTAAAATGCGACATAACACCTCGCAGAAACACGAATCAAACTTCGTATCTGTAACCATACAACCCAACAATTCGGTGATGCTTTCTGGACTCAGTGGCACCACCTTAGGCGTGTGGATATCGCATGGAGAAGGAAAGTTTGATTTACCACATACAGAGGACCAATATCAGATCGTGAGTAAATACGCGTATGCAGATTATCCACATAACCCGAATGGTTCAGATTACAATACGGCGATGATGTGTGATAAAACGGGAAGACACTTGGTCACCATGCCGCATATTGAACGATCAATTTTTCAATGGAATTGGGCCCATTACCCCAATGGTCGGGCAGATGAGGTGACCCCTTGGCTGCAAGCATTCATCAATGCTCGAGAATGGATCGAACAACAAAACAAAAAATAATCAGATAACCAGCCTCCTTGAAAAAGGAGGCTATTTATTTCTGATTTTAGCGCCAAAGGATAATGGTCCTACCGCTGGACAGATCAGATAAATTGGATAAGACGGACAGCATGGAAAAAAATAAAAAAAACTTACACCCCCAGAACCGGTTCAACCGCCCGTATGATTTACAGAAATTGGTAAATACTGTTCCCGAATTGAGCAGCTATATTACTACCAAACTGGATCAGAAATACTCGGTTGACTTCTCCGATCCACAAGCCGTTTTTCTATTAAACAAAGCCCTTTTAGAAAGCGAATATGCCATCAAGGACTGGAACATTCTTCCCGGCAGTCTTTGTCCCCCTGTCCCCAGTCGATTAAATTACATCCACTACTTGTCAGATATACTGGGTGAGCGCAACACTCCGGTGCGTGTAGTGGACATTGGCACCGGATCCAACCTCATCTATCCCATTCTAGGCCATTTAGAAAAAGGATTGGACTTTATCGCTACAGAGATTCACCTTCCTTCCATCCAACACGCTAAGCAGTTTTTAAGTAAAAACAAAACCCTCAAAAACCATATTCAGATACGTCATCAGCAGGATAAAGAACGTATCCTCCAAGGTGTATTAAAGCCGGAGGAGTATATTGACGCCGTGCTCTGTAATCCGCCCTTTTTCCGGAGTGCCGCTGAGTACCAACAAAACTTACAACGGAAAAACCAGAAGTTATACGGCCAAGCGTCATCCACTGTAAAGTCGAATTTCCAAGGTTTAGGAAATGAATTGTGGTATCCCGGAGGAGAGAAAAAATTCATTTTAAAACTGATTTACGAAAGCCTAGAACTCAAAGATCAAATCGGGATTTGTAGTTCCTTAGTGTCCAATAAAGATCACCTGAAGTCACTAATTGCCGTATTAGACTATCATGGCGTCCAGCATCAGATTATTCCGCTGGCACAGGGCAACAAAGTGAGTAGGCTGCTGTATTGGCATTTAAACGGGTAACATTAACCGTTCATTCGACGGGCATTAGCTCCAACTAGCGGCCTTCCCTATCCCATCCTGTCGATGTTACAAAAACACCAGACGGTCGCTATGCGCTATACCACCATCAGACTACTCGAGAAATCACCCTGAGGTAGAATGTGTGCCGAACGCGTATTCTCGCCAAACACCGTATATGCTAAGCCTCAGCTTGACTCCGATTTAAATTTTCAAAAAAATTTGCTAAAACGTTTTTATTTCCTAAATTAGTTTCTACCAATTGTAATAAACAACTAACAGGAACCAAATATGAACCGATTTAAACGCACAGCATTTACGATGTGGCGATTGTAGGAGTCGTCAATACTTGAGCAAACATTGGCATTAACCCTACTGTTTGCTAAACCGATTTATTTAATTCACGTATTGACCTTCGGTCGACGAATTATGCAACGGTATGGGCAGCTATTGTCTTCATACCGGAACCCGGCCTGTGACTAGATGTCGTAAATGGCTGACCTAAATGGACTTAATTATTAACCTATAGAACACACTACCATGAGTGTATTATGGAAGCTAAAATCCTTGCTAATACTTCCATTAGCTACAGTGGGATATTTACATGCAGAAGCACGTAGTCTGTTGTTACAGCAACAAGACACGACGTACAACCAAGCTGACAGTCTCGCTATAGATGCGGAGGAACAGGCCTTGGACAGTCTTGCGGATTGGGGAGCTGTCTACGAACTGGATTTACCGAAGTACAATCATTTACACAATCTCTCGGCTAGTCAATTAATCACAGGAAACAGTCTGCAGCAACACATTAAAGGCGAGCTTCCCGGTGTATTCGTCTCGGAATCTAATGGAGAGCCCGGTAGCCAGATACAAATGTTTGTTCGCGGTATCGACAAGCCGATCCTTACTCCTCGCGATATGTATCACACACAGCCCTTGATCGTACTGGATGGCATCCCAATGATTGGCGAACACCCTTTCGCATTTGATATTCAAAATTACGATGTAGAACGGATCGGAACAGAAAACAACTTGCTATCGAATTTCGACATCGATAATATCGAAAGTATTCGCGTTTTAAAGGATCTCTCCGCAACGGCCATGTACGGTCCACTGGCGGCTAACGGCGTGATCGAGTTGACTTCTAAACGCGTCATCGGAGACGGGGACAAACGTATATCGGTCAACAGTTATGTAGGCGTATCACAGCGACCGGCTGTCACCACCATTAACGGTGCCTACGAAAACGCTTTTCGACAACAGTTTTACGATCTGTATACCACAAACGGTAGGTACAACGACGATGACGTATACCCCATTTACCTTAGCGATTCGCTGAACAACGATTATTACGGCCCCTCCAATTGGAGCGATAGCTATTATCGTACCGGACTCAATCACGGCATAAACGCCAATATTTCTGGGGGACAACCCCGCGCTACTTTTCAGTTCTCCTTAGGGAACGTACGGACAACGGGGGTCGCCGACGACACAAAATTTGACAAATACAATGCACGCTTTTTTCTAAATCTACGTCCATTTAAGTGGCTGAATTTTGAGACCTTGTTCAATGCCTCCCGAATTGACCGCGATCGGAATCGACACATGCGAAACCGTTTCGCAATGATGGGCTACCTGCCTGATCTCAGTGCTCCGCTCGCTCCCAACAAACAAGTGTATGACACGTATTTGAAGGAATTTGACAAAGCATTCGATAACAATTTCAACAATATACTAGAAGGATTTTTCCGTTTTCAAGTGCAAGTCGACCGATTGAAATTCAGCACCCGCTTTGCAGTGGATTATAACGAAGGCTACCGCGATCTTTTCTATCCGAGTACCGTGCTGGAAAACAGCAATTTCGCATCCAACTACTACGGATACAATCAGCGCTTAATGACAGAGAACAAACTCAGTTACGATATAGAAGACGACGCGAACTATTGGTACTTCGAACTCGGAAATAACCTCATTTGGGATGTGTATAAATACAATTATGCATACGCATTTAAGGGGGTAAACGACTTCATCAAAATCAACCTACTGGAGTCTGACCCTGGGAACGACAACTACCTCAATCCCACTGCATTTCCTCGGCAGTTGGTTTACAAATTTCTAGACCGAACCAAGCACAATATGGTCAACTTTTACGGCAAGGCATCTTATACCTTTCAGGAAACGTATACCGCTGCACTGACTTTACGCTATGATGGTTCCTCCAATGCGCAACCCACCTCCCGGTGGTTTTTTTCGCCGGTCCTTTCACTCGGCTGGGACGCTGGAAAAAGTATTTTCCAGGACAGCGAATCGGTGAGTACGTTCAATGTCAGAGCGAGCGCCGGTCGCCTGGGAATTTTCAACTTATACGATAATTATTCGCAAGGGCCCAGTTACACGGCTCAAATCGGATACACCGGGAACATCACCTTGCCTGGATACAACGGATTTGCTGTTTTGGTACGCCCCTATGATGTGGGATGGGTAGGTTACGATATTCCGTGGGCCTATTCCGATCAACTGAATATAGGTCTCGATTTGGGTTTAAAGGAACGAGACCTGCAGTTCTCTTTGGATGCGTACATCAGAGATACGAAAGATCAGCTCATCACGCTTCCCGGAAAACGAGATTACGGTTATCGGTATCAATACGAAAGCGGTATGAATGTTCGCAATATGGGGCTTGACCTATCGATTAGCGGAAATGTGATCCAACAGGATCGTATCCATTGGAATACCGGTTTAGTTTTAGGTATCAATCACAATGAATTACTTGCATTGCCTGGCGGCCGAGAGCAAGTGGAAATCAACAATCGATTATTAAAGGTGGGCGAACGTATCGACGCATTCTGGCTCTATCAGACGGATGGCATTTACCAAACCGATCAAGACGTGCCGGAACGGGATGGTCAGAAAATGACGTATAACGGTATCGTCATGCGTGCGGGCGATCCCAGATGGGAGGACGTCAACGGCGATAACCAGATTACAGATAATGACCGGATTCTACAAGGGAACATCCTTCCCAAGTTGAGCGGCTCCTGGACCAATAGACTTTCTTACGGAAACTTTGATGCCAACCTGAATTTTTATTTCAATCTGGGCCGAAAAATTATAAACCAAGAAATGGCCAGTCGCTTCAATTTCATTGAGAACGAAAATTCAAGCAATATCAACTCCATCAAAGAGATCACCTTTTGGGAAAAGCGAGGTGACTACAGTCAATACCCACTATTCAACCCTTGGTCATCGGTAACTCCCTATCAGGCCGATCAGTCCCTATTTCTGGAGGACGGATCATTTTTAAAATTACGTACGGCATCCATCGGTTACAATTTCCGGGACATCGTAGGTAACCGACTTGGGAAACACGGTGACTTATACGTGTATGTATCAGCGAACAATCTATTTACATGGAGTGGCTATTCGGGACGCGATCCGGAATTGGTCAATTATCTTGGTTATGATAATGGTTACTCACTTCCGATCCCCAGAACATTCGCACTAGGCTTTAAACTTAAACTGTAAACGCATGAAACGAACTATCATTTTATTCCTCCTTTTGAGTCAAGTTTTTGTCTCATGCAAAAAAATGCTTGACGTGGACTCCACCCGCTTAGTTTCCGAGGAAAACATGTGGCTATCCATGGAAGATTCTCGCGGTGCTTTGATGGGTATTTACGGATTAACGAAATCTGCGTTAAACGATCATAACGCGCATTGGGTATATGGAGAAGCCCGGACAGGTGAATTTGCGATTCCACTGCGCCAGGATCTCAATGCCATTGCAGGGAACGATCTAAATGCCTCATTTGGCACCATGAATGAACTAAAAAGCTGGCGGCGTTGGTTCGCTGTTGTAAACGCAGCAAATATTTTTTTAGAACGAATACAAGAGGTAAAAGACAACGACGAACGCTATACCAACAACAACATGGTCGTTGACATCGCTCAAGCGCGTTTTTTGCGTGCTTACGCTTACTTCTACATGGTAAGAATCTGGGGAGATGTACCCCTGATCGTCTCTTCCAAAGAAGGGAGTTTTGACAACCAAGCCCGTGAGTCTAAGGATAAGGTCTTGGCTTGGGCTGAACAAGAATTACTCCTTGCGGCGGAAGACCTACCTTTTCTCTACAGTGCAAACGATGAGCAACAGCAAGGCAACTACTACAATGAGTTTTCCTCTAGATGGTCGGGTGCGTTGGCCAGAAAAACGACCGCATATGCTATTTTAGCCCATGTTGCAGCCTGGCAAAGTAATTACCCCGATGCTGCTGCGTATGCGAAATTCGTTATTGACAATGCCGAGAAAGGGAGTTTATCGCTCCTTACCACCAGTAACCTGACGGACCCGAATGGCTTTTTCTTCGATAAAAACAGCAATCAATTGCTTGGCTTTGGCCATATCTACAATCATGTGGAAGGCTCGTTTACCGGACATATTGAGGAGTTGACGTTAGCCAGCCCAGTGGTCAATAAAAGCATACCCGATATGTATATGCCCAAAGAAAAGATATTGGAAATCTTCACTGAAGCAACAGACGAGCGCTTTGCAGTAGACACTTTGGGCAACCCCACCTCGGAGGTTTATTTCCAAAACTTTAACGGTCAATACCCCATATTTAGTAAAGTCAAATGCATTATGGGAGGCGTGACCGATCCCACGTTCCGCTTCTACTCCAGTGCTACTGTGTTTACGCGATTGGAGGATATGTATTTATTACGTGCTGAGGCCTTGGCTACCATTGGAGAACAAAGTGAGGCTACCGAACTGCTTAATATGATCCGCGAACGGCGGGGTCTAAACGACTATTCGGCTGATCGAAACGGTGAGCTGATTGATGCCATCTTTCAAGAACGAAACCGTGAATTGATGGGTGAAGGGCATCGCTGGTACGATATGGTACGTCATTACAAAATCATCAATGACAATTCCGAGCTCAGCCAATTGATACGAGAAGATGGAATTTACTGGCCGATTGCTGGCGACGTGCTATCGCAGAACGAGCTATTAACACAAAATCAGTATTGGAATTAATGTATACGAACATGAAGACGAATAGCAGATTCATTATATACCTATTGCTCGTATTGCTGATCGGCTGCGAGAAAGACAAAGGTTATTATAACCAAACCGTAGAAACCATACGTTTCGATGGGAGTATCATTGAATATCTGGAAAGCAAACCCGGTGTCTTTGATTCTCTGCTACGGGTTCTTGAACGCACCCAGATGAACGCTGCACTTGGTAGTGAGGAGGTCTTTACGTTGTTCGCACCGACGAACCCCAACTTCCAACTCGCAATCGAGAACCTTAATAATACCCGCCGGGAAGCAGACCGGCCGTTTGAATACTTGAGCAGTGTCGATCTCAATCATTTAGACACGATGATGGCTCAATATATTATCCCAGGTGCCTACCCTAGCGATTCCATGACGACCAAAGATGGCCTACCTCTCTATGATTTCAAATACGATCGACGTATGAACGCAAAGTTAACTTCTGCATCGGCGTCGGGTTTTACGCAGGGCGGCCCAAAGGTCATTGAATACAGTGACACCAAGAATAGTCAGTTCGTTCGCGACTGGATTACTGCTACCACTGCCTCGATTAACATTGAGGCCGATAACGGAATCATACATGTGCTATCGGCTAGTCACGTCTTTGGATTTAACGACTTTGTAAGTCGGTTTACCTATATCCCACCACCACCGAATTTATTCGTGACCGTTGGCGGGACCTTCAGCGTATCGCGAGAGAATTCGGGAGGTGATAATGCGGTGGAAGCATCCAAATATGTATTCGACGGCAACCCAGAGACCAAATTTTTGTTGGGCGACTTCGGTAGTGAATGGATGCAGGTAGAATTAACACAACCGGCGACCGCAAACGCCTATACGTTGACCTCCGCGAACGACGCGCCAGATCGCGATCCGAAGGATTGGACATTACAAGCCTCACACGATGGGGAAGAATGGATCACTTTAGATTCGAAAAGTGGCGAAGAGTTCACCGCTCGTTTTCAACAACGCGTATTTTGGATCAATAATACGACCGCTTATCGATTCTATCGATTAAATATTCAAGGACTCCGCAACGGCAACACCTTTCAGTTAGCCGATTGGAGTGTCAATAGAGGAGTTAACCCATAATGTCAATGCTAGAGACGATGAAGATATTACAGAAAAATCGATTCCTTTTGTTCTGTTTGAGTGCGACCACCACATTTGTTGGGTGTTCGAAGCTATATGATCTGCCAGAAGACAGGGATTTCATCAGCGAAAACATCAACTATTTGGATAAAGTGATTGAACCTGTCCTGGGACGGAACAACCTGTTCACTTCCTTACAAGCGGATAATTCTACGCTACCCATGCAATTTGAAATCGTAAATGCACGCTACGGTGATGGTCAGCCTGTCACTGATTTATTTACGCCAGTCGAGACCTATCAGTGGATTGCGGAGTACGACGGGAAAGAGACATCGTTAGAAGAAATCCAGGCGAAGCGCCAGCGTGTCACTCGTCCGGCATTCGAAGTGGACAGCAACGGCAGATTCATACTTTGGGCAGAAGCGACGGCGGAACAGATTGCGCCCCGCCCTGCCGATACGGTTTTGCGCACGCAAGATATTCGTTTTTTTGATCTAAAAGTCAGCAATTCGGGTGGAGAACGATTAATAAAGGACTTCCAAGTCATTCCCTGGTTGGAAAGACCCTACTATCCGGACACCGACATCAACCCCTATACAGGGGGGCCGGCTCCGGATCCACAACGGCCCAGAGATACCACGAGACAAGACTACATCATTCCCAATTATATTACGAATGTCGTAGGCCAGAATACCGAATTGCCTTTGGTAAATAACAGCGAGAAAAAAGACATTATCGTGTACATCCGTCCATTTACTGGGGGAAATGGTCATAATCTACGATTCCGCTTTATGGGTTCAGATGGAGAGTACCTCAATCCCGCGCTATTCAATGAAACCAAATGGGATGAACTGGTCCACGGTTTCAATAGAAAAAACGAGGAGGACTACGTCCAATATGACGTCGCCTACCCTATCCCACTGACGAATATACGAACGGATTATAGTGATGGTGGCGGAACAGCGCAAATAGAGTTCGCTTACGCTAGAATGGGCTTTGGCGGTGTAGTAACGCTAGCTTCTTTTGGATTGAACTTCAACATTTTTAAACCGGGGGACTGGGAAATCGTATTCCATTTTCAAAACGAGAACCCAAAATTTGAGGACGAATAAACCAATTACCTTATGAGACTTAAGCAGCTTATCATATATATTGCCGTCGGGATATTTTCAGTCGCTTCGGCTTGGGCTCAAAACCAAGAAATTACCGGTCGCGTGGTCGATGAAGCCAATAATGGTATCCCAGGTGTGACGATTCTAAATGCCGCGACAAACCGGGCGATTACCGCGACGCGTGAAGGAGGAAACTTTTCTATCAGCGTTCCTGCCAATACGCAGCTCTTGTTTAACGCCGTTGGCTTTTCGAAACGAACCGTCACAGTAAAAGCAAATCAGAGCACACTCACGATCCAACTCAGTGCCACACAAGATCAGGTCGAGGAAGTCGTCGTTCGGGGATACGTCGCCCGGAAAAAAGAAACACAAACAGGCGCATCCATTACTTTGGGCGAAAAAGACATTCGAGATTTGCCAACGGCAAACCTCGAGTCGCTTTTGCAAGGTAAAGTGCCTGGGATGAACATTCAGGTCAATACCGGCGCACCCGGCTTTAGGGGCTCGACGCAAATTCGAGGAATCTCCAATTTGACCACTACCGGAAGCGGAAGCGAATCTGTATTAATGCCCACCTCACCGTTATACGTCATTGACGGGGTACCCATGGATGCAGACCGAGCAGCTGAATTCGGTTTGCAGCAACAGGGCCCTGGAATTAGCCCATTGTCGTTGATTCCACCGGAAGACGTACAAAGTATAGAAATATTAAAAGATGCGCAAGCGACCTCACTATACGGATCACAAGGTGCTTACGGGGTAATTATCATTACCACCAAAAGAGGAAACTCTGAGGTTCCCCGTATCAATTATACGCACAGTACGTTTATTAAAGCACCGCCGAAACTTCGTGAAACACTAGGCGGAAATTTGGAAAGACAAATCAAGCTTCAGCAAATTCTGAACAATGCCAGAACCCAGGCCGAACTGGACCGCATCATGGATACACCGGGATTAGCCGATAGTCTAAATTCCTATTACAACAATTCAACAAATTGGCAAAGTTTATACTATCAGACCACCTTCAACCAGAACCATAACCTGAGTTTGGATGGGGGGAATCAGGTGCTATCCTATAAAAGTAATTTGGGCTACTATGGGGAAACTGGTGTCATTCGGAATACGGGCTTTAATCGCTATTCGGCGAATTTACGCATGGATTACCGTCCTTCTCGTCGATTTGAATTTACTGGACAGGTTTTCGCCCAATTGGGGAAACAAAATAAAGGAGACGGGACGGGTATTCTACAAACCGGAGTGGCCACAGGCGGGATGAACTCTACCTTATTGCCTCCTCCCGGGTTTTACTCGGCATCGTCCTCGTATATTTCCGCGATTCAAACGAAAAATGATAACAGTTCGAAGCTTATTCGCCCTTATGTAGAAGGGAAATTCGAAATTATCGATGGTTTACGGTTTCAATCGGCCCTGAGTTATGAGTTTGCTTCCAACAATGAGGATCGGTTCACGCCAGCCGCAGCAGCAGGACAATTCTCCGAAGTGTATTCGTTTGCAGGTCGGGAATCCAATCTCTATAACCGGAACATTCTGAATTATTCTAAGACGATTAACGAAGACCACGATATTTTTATCAATCTTTTTAACGAAGTACGTCACGCTACGCGACAAAACACAATTACCAAGCAAGTGCGTACACCAAACGACCAGTTCGAAGGCCCGATTGGGTCGGACGGTTACTTTTCACGTGGAGGCGGGGTGCTGAACAACTTCAGAAATGAAAAAGCGCTTTCGTTCGCTTTAGCCGCTAGCTACAATTACAAAAGCCGTTACGTGGTGGATTTATCGTATCGGATCGACGGGTCCTCGGCGAACGGTTTTGAGAATCTTTACACCAAAAATCCGTCGGTCGGCGTACGTTGGAACATGCATCACGAGAATTGGATCGAGTCCATTCCTTGGTTAAATCTCGCCTCGCTACGCTTTACTTGGGGGATCAACGTGATGCCGACCAGCACCTTGGAGCGCGTCTATGGAAAATATGATATTTCCGGACGATACAACCAGGTTAACGGGATTGGGATCAACTATGCATTTATACCGAATCCGAATTTAAAGCCGACCACTTCGATGCAGTACAACGCTGGATTGGATCTTAACTTTTTCAACGGCCGCGCAGATTTGGTGTACGACACCTACTATAAAAAAGTCGACAATCTCTTGTTTGAATCCTTTCTCAGCAACATGAACGGTTTTGACAAGCTGCATTCTAATGATGCGGCGTTAGCCAACTACGGCCACGAATTCGCCCTGAATGTTCGTCCGCTTTCACCCAGCAACCCAGTCATGTGGACGATGACCTTCATCGGTGCTTACAATAAAGATGTTCTACTCAAACTCCCCAGTGTCTATAGTGGGCAATTTATCAATTGGGACAACAACTCCGACAAATTGCATATGGTCAACCGCGTAGGAACCTCCTCGCTTTCCAATTATCTCTTACAAAACATAGGTGTATACGCTACTGACGCGGATGTACCTGTAGACCCAGTTACAGGATTACGCTACCGTACCGCTGACGGCACATTTTTCCAAGCTGGAGACCCTATTTTTGTAGATCGGAATGGCGATTATATCCTCAACGAAGAGGACTATACACGGACGGGAAATACACAACCACTTTGGACTGGGGGCTTACAAACATCGGTACAATACAAAAACTTCCAACTGTCCATCGCTGCCTCCTATACCTTCAAGCGGACGATCATGAATTATGCATTAGCCCAGCGATTACGGATGTATGGCGATCCATTTGGAAACAGTAGTGTAGTGCCCTTAAGCGACTTAGACATCTGGCTTCAGGAAGGTGATGTCGCGCGCTATCCTTTCCCATATGATTTTTCTCGTTACGGCAGCGTACAGCCTTTCCGTTACGATCAGACCTTATGGGAAGAAGACGGTAGCTACTTCAAAATCAACAGCCTAATTTTAGCTTACGTTTTCGATCGCGACTTTTTGCGCCGGTTCAATCTGCAACGCTTACGTGTGTACGCATCGACCGAGAACGTATACACCTTTTCTAACTATTCCGGACCGAATCCAGAAAATGTAACCAATCTTGGCCGAGATCAATCCAATGGTTATCCAGTGCCTAGAACATACACGCTTGGTTTTAATATTTCATTTTAACGATCATGAAGAATCTATCTAAAAATAAAATATGGGCAATCGCAACGGGGTGCGTGCTTAGTGTCGCGTTGTCAGGATGTAAGGATTACCTGAATGTCCAACCTATAGACCGTTTGACAGGGAACAATTATTACCTCTCTCAGGACGACGTAGAGTCAAATTTAGCTTTTATTTACGCTCGGTTTTTCGACAAAATCAACGAAACTTGGGTCATGGGGTCGATTGGTGAAGCGCGATCGGGAGAAATATTTGTTTCCGAAGGCGCGAACAACCGATCGCAACGTTTGGTCATCGAAGCCTTAGGTAGAAACGATCTACTTACCGCTATCAATTCGAGTCAGTTCGACTGGTATAATCTGGGCCGGATTACAAACTGGAAAACATATTATGAGGTCATTCAAAGTGTCAATATTTTAATCGATAAGTTACACGAGGGCATCCCAGGCGTAGAGGGCCAGCTTAAGGACACCTATCTGGCTGAAGCTACATTCATTCGGTGTTTTACCTATTTCTGGATGACCCGACTCTATGGAGACGTTCCCTACTACACCGAGTCCTACCATACCGCGGCACTTCCCCGAGAGGATATGGTGAACGTATTGAACTATTGCATCGCGGAATTACTGCCGATGAAGGACCTCATCCCCTGGACGTATAATGATCCGGCCATGCGCGGCTCACGACCTGCTCGAGGGGCCATTATCGCGTTACTCATGCACATGAACATGTGGAACAGTAATTTTGACAGCAGTAACAAACAGCAATACCTAAACGAATCCATCCGTTTAGGGAAAGAACTTATTGACAGCAAACAACACGTACTGGTCGCTCCGTTTAACGATCAAAACTGGGCCGTGGTGACCAAAGGAAGAAGTGAAGAGTCCTTGTTCGAATTCTACAAAAGCATCAACTACGGTGATAATGTAGAAGCATTGGCTCCTTTTTGGGACCATTTTTTAAGATGGCCTTACAAATTCCCCCGTTACACCAATCAGATTAGCCATTGCTACTTTTCTTCCATCTATATGAACCAAATTTATCCTGAAGGGGTAGCCGATCAGCGTAGGCAACTGTGGTTTGAAGACATTACTTCAGACAATGGTCAGTTTGTGCTTCGCAAATTCGGAACGAACGTTTATGCGTCGGGAAATGAAGACAAAAATCCAGATAATACGTTTTCCATGTTTCGCTATGCAGACGCCATTTTATTGTATGCTGAAGCCTGTGCAGAAGCAGGTGGTAAAGACGCTGAGGCCATTGCTGCAGTGAACATGGTACGGGCTCGCGCACAGGCCACCCCCTATTCGGGAGGTGGAGGTAGCGATCTAAAAAACTTCATTTATTTGGAACGTTGTCGAGAGTTAATTGGAGAAGGACATCGGTATTTCGATTTGATTCGGACGCGGCGCATCTTAAGTTCGGAATGGACCATGTCGCCACTCACACTGGATCAATTCAACCGAGGTGCGTGGACCTGGCCGATCCATTCCTCTGCCCTTCAGAATAATCCCAATATGCAACTGAATCAGTACTGGACCTCAATTGGACGTTAATTATGAAAGACCTATTTAATATAAATCACCTCATTTTCCTGCTTTTCGGGCTACTGTTAATCAGCTCGTGTGCCAAAGACGACTATTACGAAGATGGAGGGCTTGCCCAGGCGGAATATGACGGAAGTATCCTCGAATATTTAGAAACGAAGCCTGTATTGTTTGATTCCATTGTAGAGGTGATCAAATTAGCAGGCCTGGAAGAAGATTTTCGCAATGCAGAGTTTACGTTTTTCGCTCCGAGCGATCCGGACATCAAGGATTTAATTGGGGAAAGTCGGCGTGGTGGATTAAACGCTACTTTATTCTACAATGGATTGGACACCATCCAACAGTTGGCCGATATCGACTCCACCATTTGGCGCAAGCACCTTTTAAAATATATGTTTTCTGGAAAAAAGAAATTAGAACATTATCCGCAGATCGATTTCTCGCTAATGGGAACCTATCCAGGGCAAAACTTTATTTCCTTCGCCGGGAATATCACCAATATTGGGGTGGTCTTTAATGATGTCGTCCAATACGACGGCTCCGGTAATGAAATCTCCAGATTAAAATATAAGGGATACCGACAGCTTTATCTTACGTATTACCCCGATGCCTCGAACCCGAATGCGTACCGAAGCTACCCGGTATCCACCTCTGATATACAACCGAACAACGGCGTCATACATGTACTCAATTATATAAATACCTCTTTCGGTTTAGACAGCGAAGGCTCCAATGAATTTGTGAATGATGTTGTTCAAAGTAAACGTTAGCAATATGGTTAAGATCTCAAGATATATAGTCGGAATAGCATTATGGTGTATGCTTTTCTCTTGTTCCAAAGAAGTGGAGTTTTACTCCGAACCGTATGGAGACGGTGCTGCTCCTATCGATATACAAATCGATCGAACGCAAAGACCGAGCCCCGAGGCAGGGCTTCCCGGAACGCAGGTTAAGTTCAAAGTTAGTGGACTAGATGCTTATAAGGATGACGCACTGTTTACGTTCAATGGCGAGGTGGGGGAAATCGTCGAAATAGGTCAGGATGAAGTCACGGTTCGTGTGCCCGACTTTGCGAGTACTGGGGTAACCGCCATACAGATCGACGATATCGTCATCTACGGTCCGGAGTTCCGCGTTTTAGGAAAGGTACAAATTGACCCGACCTGGGTCGCTACCTATGGGGCAACCGGAGGTGATGTACTGAACATGCTGGTGACCTCCGATGACAAAAGAATCCTAGTTGGAGGGTTTACGAACTACGAAAATAAAGGTTTGATTAAACCAAACAACCGAATTGTTAGAACCTTCCGGAATGGCGACTACGATGCCACCTTTCGTGTCGGGACGGGAGCAAACGGCGTCTTGCGCGACATTATCGAAATTCAAAATAATTATTATCTAGCCGGCTCATTTTCTGGGTTCGATCAACGCATCGATCACATTTCAAATTTAACGCGGATAGATAAAAATGGGCGAATAGATACCATGGCGGTTAAACCGTTCCGCCGCCCTGATCAAGCCGACACCACGAAATATTACCCCGCTTTTAACGGTGGGTTCAACAGCACTGTAAGTAATGTATTTTCTCATCAAAACAAGGTCCTGGCTGTGGGTTCATTCCGGTATCACATCCACCGGATTTATGGAAAACCGAATTTCATGGAAACCCGTGATTCGGTCATACTCGATAGTACAGAAATCCGATCGGTTGCGCTGTTAAAGCTGGATGGCACATTGGACAGCAATTACCGATTTGAGGGAGACAAAGCACTTCCGGGAGCAAATGGTGGTACCGCTGGTTATTATCATCAGTCCGGGGCCTTGAAGGGCAAGCTTGTAGTCTACGGTACATTCAGCAGCTTTGATGGACAGCCTCACGGATATATTGTCCGCCTGAACGAAGATGGTCGCGTGGATAACTCGTTTAATCCCGGGGGCAAAGGGGCAAACTACGATATCTATAACGTGACCTATAATGAGACTACGAATAAATATCTGCTGACTGGAAACTTCCGCACATTTAATGGAACCTCCTCACCAAAGATGGTGCTCTTGAATGCGGACGGCACTGTGGATGAGAGCTTTCAGGTAAAAAGTTTCGCCGAAGGCATTCCTTCATACGCGAAGCAATTAGACGATGGATTGATTGTCGTGGCTGGCGGCTTCAAAGAATACGACGGCATCGCTCGAAGTGGATTCATGATTATGGACGCCAAAGGGGACTTAGTACCGGGAATGAACAATTCCGGCTATTTCAATGGCAACCTGAGTCAGGTTATCGAGACCACTTCAGATGACGGTAAAAGAGCACTTCTACTATTGGGTTCATTCCAAAAATTCGATAATCAGGATGCTCGAAATATCACTCGAATTATCATAGAATAACGATAACATGATGAAAAAAAGAATCTTACATTTAATCCCCTACTTGTTCGTGATGGTTTTCACCGCTCAGCTGGTGGGGTGTCAGGAAGAATTTAGTAAAGTGATCCCAGATCAGTCTTCGGATTCCGTGGACGTCGTTTACGGTTCACCGAAGGTATTGTTGTTGATTGTCGATGGTGCTCGTGGCGAATCCGTGAGAACGTCGAATGTCGAAAACATCAATCGGCTTTTACCGAACGCCATCTATTCTTGGAATTCACTGAGCGAAGAGAATGCGGCGGGCATCTCCTCCAATTGGGCGAATATTTTCACCGGCGTCAATTACAGCAAACACGGCGTCTTGGAGGATGATTTTGAAAACAACAAATTCGAGGCGTATCCATTGGTGTTTAACCGGATCAAAGCAAACAGTACGGAGGACAGTGTTTACATGAGTCTAATCAGCTCAGATCCGCTGTTTATTGAGCAATTTGGGTCAGATACAGAAAACGCCCTCGTGGCTAGCGACCAGGAGGTGACGAACCGGACGATAGACGCCCTAAAAGAACAAGAGGTCACCGTCGTTACGGCCCATTTCACTGAGGTCAATGAAGCGGGCGCGGCGTCGGGTTACGACGGATCTAAACCCGCCTATAAAGCCGCCATTGAGGGATTCGACAATCAAGTGGGCCAAATCATATCGGCCCTCGAGGAACGAGAGAACTACCAGCGTGAAAGTTGGATGGTCATCATTACCTCTAGCCAAGGTGGTGAATTCGAAATACCCGATTCTCAGAATGACAATACGGTATTTAGTAATCCGTTATTAAATACCTTCACTATTATTTATTCACCGAAGTTCAGCACGAAGTTTATTGGCAAGCCTTTTATTGGGAATAAGTATACTGGAGATTTTATCCGTTTCCAAGCGGAGAATTATGCGCAGTTGGACTCGGGAGATAATAGTGTTTTCAATCTTGATGACGATGATTTCACCATTGAACTAAAAATAAAGAAGAACAAGGGGCCAAAGAACAATTTCAGTTTTAGTTACCCCTCGATTATCGGTAAACGTAAACACTGGCAACCCGATTGGGACCGGGAAACCGATGGCATTGGCTGGGTAATACACTTAGCTGGAGAATCGTGGATATTCAATGCACGAGGTGATCGAGGAACGGGTGAGGTGAAAGCCGAAACAAATATGAATCGCGGAACCTGGAACTCTATTGCTATCAGTGGACAAACCGTTGACGGTGTGCGGACCGTTAAGCTTTTCACCAACGGTGAGTTATCAAAAGAGGGAGACATTACCGGCTGGGGGTCCATCACCTCGGCGGCCGAGTTTCGCATAGGTTATCTCAACAACAAAAACGATTGGCGCTCGGACGCCTACATTGCCGATGTGAAATTTTGGAAAGCTGCCCTCTCTCCAGAAACCATACGGCAATACAGCTGTGAGGTCGGTCTAGACCCGAATCATCCCAATATGGATTTTCTGGCCGCCTACTGGCCGATGAACAGTATAGAGAACAATATGATTATGGACGAAGGGCCTTTTCAAGCACATTTAACCACCGGAAGTCCGGATTATCCTATTGATCAACTCAATGATTTTATCTGTGCTCCCTCATCCGAGACACTCAGCGCTATGGTGCCTCGAAATCTGGATGTGGCCACTCAAATTATCAGCTGGTTGAAGGTGCCCCGTCAACTCAGCTGGGATTTAGATGGACGTGTTTGGATTGACAAATAATTAGTAACGAATCGATAATAACCAAAGAATATGAAAAATAAGGTCAAGAGTTTTTTCCTTTGGAGCATCTCCTGTTTGATGTTCACGGGAATGCACAGTTGCAAGGACGATGCCTTGGAGGGTTTCGGTCTTCCCCCTAACCTACCCACCACGGTTGGTTCAGGAAGTATAGCGGGTGCGATCTCAAAAACCAATGCGCAGATCATCGTACCGGTCAGTCTTAAACTGACGGCACCGGCCACAAAAGCATTCGAGGTAAACCTAGCCGTCAATCAAGAGGCTGCCGAAAAACACATCCAGGAAAATAGCCTTATGGCTACGCATACTGCTATTTCGAGCGAATCCATTTTACTTCCGAATTCGACGAAAATAAGCTTTGGAGCCGACTCGGCTGTGTTTGAACTGATTATCTCCCGCACCGAGGTGGAGAAATATTATGGAAAACAAATCGTTGTGGGGTATGATTTGACCCAAGCTGGAAAGGGGAACGAAATCAATGATGCAGAGGCAACCGGCGTTTTGGAACTCCGGGTCGAGGAACTAATCGAAGAATCTGACATCCATTATATCAGTATAACCAATGGAGCTGGAGAGATACTAGAGGCAAAAAGTCAGGTCAATTACGTCAGCTCTTCTTCTGGATTAACTTTCCCTATTGGTGTAAGTCTAGCGAGTTTTCCAGGCGCCTCTTTCACCGTCGATGTAAAGACCTCCGTCGATACGATCACTAAGCTAATCGATGCGGGCGTGCTACCACCAAATACGATCGCCCTGCAACCCGAGCAATACACCATTCCCACACAGATACGTGTGCCGAGTAACAGTAAAAACTCCGGGTTAGAACTGACGGTGCCTTGGTCCGTGATCTCAGAACACGTGGACCATAAACTTGCCGTGATGGTGGAGCTCAGCGCTTCGAGTTTACATGTGATACATCCCGAAAAAAATTACAGCATCTTACTCATTGATTCGGAAAACGTAGTGGAAGTGGATGTGACGGAAGATGCTCAATTTAGCGTGAGCCGAGACAATGACGGGAATGAAAACGAAAACGCTTCTAAACTCATTGATGATAATTACGACAGCAAATTCTTATTGGGTGGTTTCTCTGAGCTGGAATGTACATTGACTTACGATACCGAACAGAAAATCGGTGCGTACACCTTCACCTCGGCTAATGACGCTAAGGAACGGGATCCGGCCGACTGGACACTTTTGGGGTCAAATGATGGGGAAAACTGGGAAATCATCGATCAAAGAGCCGACCAAGAGTTTGCCAATCGGCGAGAAACCCAACGTTTCAACATTGAATTCCCGAAAGCCTACACACATTTTAAGTTACACCTGACCCGTACTTGGAGCAGTGATGCTTTTCAGATGGCGGAGTGGCGTATGATCCGAATACCTTAAACCTTAATGGCCATGAAATTAACCAAATTAAATTATGTTTTCCTTTCGTTTGTGCTGATGGTATCGGCCTGTAATAAAGAGGACACAGAAATTCCCACCATAGCAGATACGGAACCCAAACCCACCGCTGCATTTGATTTTGATTTGCTGGATGAAAACGATCCTTTTACCTTCAAATTCACGAATCAATCTAGTGACTTTAAAGAGTCACGATGGTCCTTTGCAGATGACAGTACCTCGTCTGAGGTATCGCCGATACATACGTTTCTGCAAACTGGGACCTACCTGGTGAAACTTATCGTATTGAACGGCGAAGACTACTGGGCACAACGAGAGGAAACGATAACTATAGCACCGGCAAATCTGATTCAAGTTCATACCGAACGAGCAGGCGCCGGACAGCTCCGTTTGATTTATCATACCGATATGCAGATCGAGAAAGCCGAATGGCTAGACGGTTATTCGGTAGACGCTCCCGTTCTTGGATCCGAGGAATCTCTTCTCCTAGACTTTGAGACCGGCACCTTTAAAGAAGTTAAACTGCGCTTAACGACGCCTAAAGGATCGAATGCTTATCTCGACCTGTTCGTTGCGGAAATGGGTTTAATCAAGGACGTGACGAACGTCGATAACACATTCAGCATTTCCCACGAAAATGGAAGCGGCCCAGATGGCAATGAAGGTTCCAAAAAGCTGATCGATAACAACGTCACGACGAAAGCGTTTATAGGGGACGTAGGAACCGCATTAAATTGGACATTTACATATGAGGAACCACAACTGATCAATGGCTACAGCATGACGTCAGGTAATGACGCCCCTGAACGTGATCCAAAAAAGTGGAAGGTCGAAGGGTCGATCGATGGAGAATATTGGGAAATTATCGATGAACGAGACGATCAAGCATGGGACGAACGCCGCCTTTCTCGTACATTCATAATCGACAATACGACGGCATACAATTACTACCGGTTCTCTATATTAGAACTCACCAATAGTAGTCATTTCCAAATGTCGGAGATCAGGCTACTGGAAATCCCTAGAAATTAATAGAAAATCCAGTCTACAATTCATGAAAAAAGGTGTACCGGAATAATACTACAAAAGTAATCTCGGCACACCTTTTTTTCATTGATAACCAGCCTATTTATGCAGGTTTTTCTGTATTTAGAGCTTTGGAAGCTTCTAAAGAAACAGCTGATTTATCGAAACGCATTTTCACACCAGAACCCACATCGATTAAAAACGTTTTATCAGCGATCTCCACAATTCTTCCATGAATACCGGCAGTGGTTACTACGCGCGTGTTAATATCAATCTCCTCGATGTATTTTTTATGCTCTTTTTGCTTTTTCATTTGAGGTCTGATCATAAAGAAGTAAAAAACCACAATGATCAATACCATCGGAATAAGTTGGGTGAACCCGCCTCCTGATTGTAATAAAATAGTTGACATCATCTGTATGTTAAAATTTATAGGTTATAAAACTATTGCTCTTCAACTTCACCTTTCAATTGTACGGTAGTAATATTCGACTCCGAATTGGAAGCAATGGTGATAATTTTTTGTTGTAAACCAAGTTGTCCCGTACTATTAAATTCGACCGCGATCTCTCCAGTTTTGCCTGGTAAAATTGGCGTACTGGTGTATGTTGGAGTAGTACATCCACAACTTGCCGATACACGCGCTAGAATAACCGGTTCATTTCCGGTATTGGTAAACGTAAAGGTGTGATTTACAATTTCACCCTCTTTAATTTTTCCGAAATCAAAAACAGTATTTTCAAATTCCATCCGCCCTATTCCCTCTCCACTGCTTGCAGACTCGTTATCTACATTCTCCGTCGCGTTGTCTTGCGCATTATCGTTTTGTGGATTGCATGCGGTGAAAATAAACAGACCCGCAGCAAGTGATAAAAATATTTTTCTCATATTCATTCTATTTTAAGATAGTAAACCCCGGCCCTCTTTCCGTATCCGGCCCTGCTCTTTTAATTCGTTGTAGATTTTATCGAGAACGCCATTTATAAAGGTACTGCTCTTCTGTGTACTGAATGTTTTTGACAATTCGATGTATTCATTCATGGTCACCTTCACGGGTATCGTTGGGAAATTAAGCAGCTCGGTAATCGCCATACGGATCAACAACGTATCCACCAGTGCGATACGATCAGACTCCCAGTTTTTTGTTTTACCGACGATGAGTTCCTGGTAGGCCGTTCCATATCGGATCGACTGATTGAGAAGATCCACCACAAAGTCTCGGTCCTCAATCCAATTGGGAGTTAAATCCGCCAATTGATTCTTCGATGGAACTTCGCTGCTGAAGTTCTTGAACGTTTTGGCGATCATCGCTTGCAAGACCTCCTTATCCACCTGCCAATTGATAAACCGCTGGTCAAAAGCCTGCTCGATGTCAGGCGATTTCAAAATGATTTTTTTGAAAATAAACTTGATGATATCTTTTTCAGCGCCAATAGAGCGATCCTCGAGCTGGAGGTATTCTAGATAAGGCTCAGACTCTTTCAATTGCGCAAAGACTGAACGCACGATCTCGGGATCAAAATTCCAGTCTACGTTGTAACGCTTCACTTTCTCCAGATAAGTTCGGTTTTGCCGAAGCGAATCAATAAAGGTGTTACTATTGAGTTTCGTAGAAGAAAAGACCTCATCCTTATCCGATGGAATCCACTTATTGGCAATACCTTCAACGTCGATTAACACATACTCGGCTACTTCATCTAAAAGATTTAGTGTCCAAATATACATTTCATCGACCTCCTCCACACTCTTGAGCAGACTTTTCTGAAACCCCATCAAATTGTTTTTGTCTTCAGACAAACTGTAGGCATACAATGTCTGCATGGCCTTGACCCGTAGGTGTCTTCTATTTAGCATAATGATTGATAAAGAACGACAATTATATAAAGAACGATATTATACTAGTAAACTTTTATTTCAATTTTTT